>JANLQX010000344.1:0-22602 GCA_031368095.1 Actinomycetes bacterium
GTGACACCCCAGCACAACGATCCGACGCCCACCACCTACGCGAATACGAACACGGTGGACCAACCGACCTCGACAACGAAGGGTTCCTCTGCGGACCCCACCACGCCCACGTCCACCTCCACAACATCACCCTCATCGAACACGACAACGGCACCTGGACGATCGGGCCCGCCACTTCCTGATCGCCGGCGACTTCTGATCCCCGCGACTTCCCCAGCAGTTCCTAGACAACCGAATCCGGCCCGGCTGAGTGAATCGGGACCATCGAAGGGGTGTCCCTTCCGGAACTTTCGGCAAGCTGCCTCAGTCGGGGTTTCGTCACGTGTTGCCAAGCTTACCGAGCTCGCCGAGCGTTGATCAGGGTGGACCGTGGCGGAGCAGTTCGAAGACACGGCGGCGATTGCACGCGCCACGCTGTCCGTGTCCGCGACCGGAGCCTGTCACACGACGTACCCGTGGCACGTCCTGGCGTTCTGGCAGGCGGTAGCGTCCGAAACATGCGTTTGGTTCTTCCCCAGGCCGTCTACGACGACATCGTCGACCACGTGCTCACCGGTTACCCACTGGAGGCGTGCGGCCTCCTGGTCGGCGTCCCCGAGCAGAACGGTGCCACGCAGGCGCTGCGGTTTGTGCCGTCGGCCAACCTTGCGGTGTCGGCGCTCGCCTACACCATTGATCCGAAGGTTCACCTTCGCGCCGAGCGCGACGCCGACGATGACGACCTTGCGGTGATCGGCGTGGTCCACTCCCATACCCATACGGATGCCTTCCCCTCGCCGACCGACGTGGCGGCGGCGCCGGACCCGACGTGGGAATACGTCATTGTGAGCCTTCGTGATCCGTCGCCGTCGCTGCGGAGCTACCGCATTCAAGGTGACACCGTCACCGAAACGCCGGTCGAGATCGTCGACCGGTCGGCCCAAGCAGAGGTGTGACGCCTGCCCGATATTCCCTACTGGTTCGGTCGGGAATTAGAGTGTCAGCGCCCCGGTTGTTCCGGGTGTCTCTCTCCGGTCCCGAGGTCGTTCCATGTCTGATGTCGTCGAAGCAACGCTGCCCACGGTGAGCATCCGTATTCCGATGATCCTGCGCCCGCAGGTGGGGGGCGCCAAGACCGTCGACGCCACCGGCGCCACGCTCGGCGCCCTGCTGGCCGATCTCACCATCCGGTTCCCGGGGGTCACCAGCCAGGTCCTCACCGCCGACGGCGAGCTCCATAAGTTCGTGAATATCTACGTGAATGACGACGACGTTCGCTACCTTGGCAAGCTCGAAGCGCCAATCAAGAGCGGCGATGAGGTCACCATCCTTCCGGCCGTGGCCGGCGGCGCGTTCTAGAGCACCGGAGTCAGAAGCGTCATGACCGTCTTTAGCTCGGTGCTCGACATGATCGGTAACACGCCGATCATCGACGTTTCGGCGCTCAGCCCCAATCCGCGCGTCCGTATCTTCGCCAAGCTCGAAGGGCAGAACCCGGGCGGTTCGGTCAAGGATCGCATTGCGCTCTCGATGATCGAGGAGGCGGAGAAAGACGGCCGTCTCGTGGTGGGCTCGACCCTGATCGAACCGTCGTCGGGCAATACCGGGATTGGGTTGGCCATGGTGTGTGGGCAGCGGGGCTACCACCTCAAGATCGTGCTGCCCATGAACGTCACGCCGGAGCGTCGCCAGATGCTCGAAGCGTTCGGCGCCGAAATTATCGATTCGCCAGGATCCGAGGGTTCCAACGGGGCCGTGAAGCTGGCCCGTCAACTGGCCGCCGAACATCCGGAATGGGTGTTCCTGTACCAGTACGCCAACCCCGCCAATCCCAAGGCGCACTACGAATCGACGGGTCCGGAGATCCTCCACGACGTGCCCGATGTGACCCACTTCATTGCCGGGCTCGGTACCAGCGGCACGCTCATCGGCGTCGGCGCGTTCCTCAAGAAGATGAAGCCCGATGTCCAGGTGTGGGCGGTGGAGCCCCCCAGCGGCGAAATGGTCGACGGGTTGCGCAACCTCGACGATGGCTATATCCCGCCGATCTTCACTGACAACAACGGCTTCGAACTGTTGGACCGCAAGAAGGTCATTGGACCCCGCGAGTCGCTCGAAGTCACTAGGCGGATGGTCCGCGAATGTGGCGTGTTCGCCGGCATTTCGTCGGGGGCCATCATGGCGGCGGCGATCAAGTGTGCCGCCGAGATCGACGAAGGCGTCATCGTCACGATCGTGTGTGACGCCGGGTGGAAATACCTATCAACCGGCGCCTATTCTGACGATCTCGACCTCGTCACCGAACGGGCCAAGAAGGTCATCTACTTCTAGGCCGGCCAGCCCGAGCATGCGCCGCCGACGCAGAGTGGTCATCGCCTAACCTTGCGCACCATGGCCGCCGCACGCAGTTACGACCGTTCTTCCGCGCAACCACGGCCGGTGAGCTTCGTTCGTGACTACACCGAATTCGCCGCCGGATCGGTCCTCGTCAGCTTCGGCCGCACCCGAGTGCTCTGTACGGCCTCCATCGACGAAGACGTGCCGCGGTGGATGAAGAACTCAGGCAAGGGCTGGGTCACGGCGGAGTACTCGATGCTCCCCGGTGCCACGCCCGAGCGGAACGACCGAGAAGCGGCCAAAGGAAAGCAGTCGGGCCGCACCCAGGAAATCCAGCGTCTGATCGGCCGTGCCCTGCGCGGCGTCACCGACATGAAGGCCCTCGGGGAGCGCCAGATCGTCTTGGACTGCGACGTCTTGCAAGCCGACGGTGGCACTCGCACAGCGAGCATCTGCGGGGCCTACATTGCCCTCCACGATGCCTGCACCCGCCTCGTTACCGCCGGGTCGATCAAGAGCCATCCGCTCCTCACGTCGTGCGCCGCCATCAGCGTTGGAATGGTCAACGGGGTGCCGATGTGCGATCTCGACTACAGCGAGGATTCGACCGCTGAGGTGGACATGAACGTCGTCATGACCGGCGACGGTCGCTTCGCCGAAGTGCAGGGAACGGCCGAAGGCAAAACGTTCACGCGCGCCGAGCTCGATGCGCTGCTGAGCCTGGCCGAGGGCGGGATCGGCATCATCGGCGCGTTGCAGGCCGAGATTCTGTCGACCGGACCGGCGGCGCGGTAAGTGCCGATGGCCCGCCCGTTCCCTCGTTGCGTCGCATGGCCGGTGGCGTTGACGGTTGGATTGATAGTGCTGACGGCGGTGGCGGGCTGCGGTGACAAGAAGACCGAGACCACGAGCGCGCTTCGCGCTACGACTCTTGTGCCGGGCGTTGTCACCGCGGTTCCGGTAGCCACGCTTGCGCCCCTGCCGAGTACGACTGTGGTCATCACCATTCCGACCACGACGTTGCCTCCCACGACCACCACCGTCGCCCCGGAGAACACCATCGTCCACGGGTCGGGTCCGATCCTGACCACGAGCGATGGCACGGCGATCGACTCCGACGCAGCGACGACGGCGAACGCGGTCTACACCGCAGCGGTGAACCGCGACTACGCCGGCATCAAGACGATCATCGGTGATCGCCGTTTTCGGTGGGGCTTCGTCGGTCAAAGGCGGCCGGCCGAGGAATGGCAGAAGGAATTCGACGAAGGCGGCCCTGACGCCCTGGCCCGGATCGTCGCCCTGCTCGACCTTCCGCCAACGATCGATAAGCGCGGCAACGTGGTGTGGCCGTATCTCGCCAGCAAAGAACCTGGGGACTGGGACGATGCCGATCTGACCACCCTTGCGTCGCTGGGCTTTCGTCCCGAAGATATCGAAGCAACGCGCGTCAAGGGGATCTACAAGGATTTCCGACTGATCATCGGGCCGACCGGTCTGTGGACCGCCTTCGGTCTCGGCTACTGATCCGCTGAAGCTACGCGCACATGCAATGACCGTGCTGCGATTGGTGACCGGCTCGGCCAACCCTCACAAGGTGGCCGAAATCGAGGCGATTCTCGGCGGCGCGCTTCGCGTTGAGCTGCTTCCTCGGCCGACGAGCGTTCCTGACGTGATCGAGGACGCGGAGACATTGCTCGGCAATGCCCGATTGAAGGCTCGCGCCATCTGCGACGCCACCGGTATGGCGGCGGTGGCCGACGACACCGGCTTGTTCGTTCACGCGCTCGACGGAGCGCCTGGGGTACACAGCGCGCGCTTCGCCGGCTCGAGCGCCACCGACGACGAAAACTGCGACCGTCTGCTCGCCGAACTCGAACGAGTAGGGGCGACAACAAGCGAGGCTCGTCGGGCGGCGTTCCGCACCGTCGCCATTGTCGCCTTTCCCGATGGTTCCGAACTCTGGGCTGAGGGCCGAATCGACGGTGAGATCGCCGCCCAACGACAGGGGAACGGTGGGTTCGGGTACGACCCTCTGTTCGTTCCCCACGACGCCACGGTCTCTTCGTTGGAGACTTTCGCCGAGCTCGGCGTGTCGGAGAAGAACCGGATATCGCATCGCGCCCGCGCCTTCACCGCCCTCGCCGACGCACTCCGTACGAGGATCTAAATGGCGAATCTCGACGACGCGATCGATCAGGCGGTAAATCAGGGCGATATTGATGCGCTCACGAGGATCGTGGATTCGCATTGTCTCGACGGACGATTCGAGGAGGTCGTGGCCCTTCGTCACCGGTGCCGAGCGGCGCTCGCTCGGGGAATTCAGCTGTGGCCGATCGCCGCGTACGCCGACTACCGCTTGGCCCTCGATGCAAGTGGCCCGTTGGCGTTAACTGGGCTCGGTGAGATGAGCGAGCGATTCATGCTCGGACCGATCGCCGAGGTGTTAGCAAGTACGCATACGTTTGATGAGCTGGCGGAGTTCCTCCCGCACTCACCGGCGGCATCCTCGTTTGCCGTCGAGTGCGTCGTTCGTGGCGCTGACCTTGTCGACGATGAGCGGGCGCGTCGACTCCCCGCAGTGTTCGACCTTCCGCAACGCCTCGAGGCGTGGGAGCCCGCGTACGCCGTTGCCGAATACCGGCCGGACCGAGTGCGATGCGACCCGCCCGCCATGACAGGGTCATGGACACGGACGACGAGCGCCGCCCCCGAGAGAGTTGCCGATCCCGCGGTCACTGATGCGTTGCGTGACCTGGTGGCGCATTGGCTGTCGTCGTCCGACGGCCGAGTGGACATTGCCTGTGTCGAAGGTTCGGCGGAATCGGCGGTCGCCACCCTTGGTCTTCGGACTGCCGGCTTTGCCGAAGTATCGGGGGCGACCGCGATGGCGCATATGGCGTGGGCGGCCGGGTCCGGTGGAGCACGGGGGCGCCGCCGTGGTGCCGCGGCCGGACGTGAGCGAGCGTGGTGGGCCGTACGCGCGCTTACCGGATTGGAGGACGATCCGGTCGATGCTGATGAGATTGGGTCGGCGCTGAATGAGCTTCGCTGGCTGCTGTGGTCCGACGGTTCGCCGGAGACGGGCTGGAACCTTCGTCTTGCGGTAGAAGATCCCGACGACGCACTGGCTTGGGCGATCGCCGCAGTCGATGCCGCCTAACTCCTATCGCAGGAGTCGTTCGACCAGAGCGGGTAGCTCGCAAATTGACGTGAGCTCCCAGAACGATGCGCCTTCGACATTGCGAGGATGTGTCAGGTCGGCTTCGCTCACCTTCTCGTGGGCCCACGTGAAATGGTAGGGAATATGCACGCCGACGGCGCCGAGTTCCAGCGCCGGCAGAACGTCGGATTTCACCGAATTTCCAACCATGACAAATTGGTCAGCGCGCAGATCATGTCGCAGGAGGACCTCGCCGTAGGTGCGCGCATCCTTCTCCCGCACGACTTCAACGGCGCGAAACCACTTCGACAGATCACTGCCTTCGACCTTGCGGTGCTGATGATGCAGGTCACCCTTGGTGATCAGCAGCAACGGATGATTCGACGACAGCTGCTCCAACGTCTCCTCGACGCCAGGGAGAAGAATCGCCGGTCGGTCGAGCATCTCCTTGCCCCGCGCCAACAGCACGCCGAGGTCGGCCGAGCTGATCTCGCCACCGGACACGGTCATCGCCGCTTCGATCATCGACAGCGTGAAGCTTTTCACGCCGTAGCCGAACAACGCCAGGTTCGACGTTTCCGTCTGGAGCAACGCGGCGCGGGCGTCGTCGGCGTCGACCCACGGAGCAACGAGCTCGGCGAACGAATCCTCGGTCGCGGCGAAGTGATCCTCGTTATGCCACAGGGTGTCGTCGGCATCCAGGCCGATGGCGGCAATCTTCATGCATCGATTGTCGGCCACTCCCGATGAGAAGATGAGTATGTCTAGCGAGAAGCCATGGCGCGGGCGAGTTCCTGGGGTCCGCTGACCGGATAGCCGAACCCAGCCCGAACCGTTGCCGCCCAGCCTGCCAGAGCGGCCACGGTGGGTTCGAGATCGTCGCCGATCGCGGCGATAGCCGGCGCCAACTGATCGTCGGTCGCTTCCTCGATCCGCTCCCGGAACGCCGAACCGGCCTCGGTCAACCCGGCTCCTTCGGCATCGACGTATCCGGCTCCCTGGAGCCGCTCGATGCCGGAATCCAGCTCTGCTTCGCTCCAAGCCCGTGTGCGTACATACGATTTGAAGGGAAGTCCCCAGTACCGTTCGGTGAGAAGTCCGATCTCGACGGCGTCGAGTCCGGCCGACGTCCATGCCGCCGTATGGGCATCGCCGCGGAACTCCCGTAGGGCGTCACCTAGGACGAACATTCGGTCGAGCGGAGCCGTGGGAAACGCTTCGCTGATGACGCCGGCGAACAACGGGCGACCCTCCGGACGGCAGGCGTCGACGCCGCGCTCGAGGGCTTCGTTGACCGAGTCGATACCGCCGGGGGTGCCCGCCAGGAGCCGGTTGAGGTGGGCCACCGCGCCGTGGTGACGCGCCGATCTGATGGTGGGTGCGTTGGTGAGTGACCACCCGTGGCGAACAGCCGCCACCACGGCGACGGGGTCGAATACGGCGAATGCTGACGCCACCAGATGACCGCTGACCTGGCCGAGAAGTGAACCCCGGCTGGTGAAGTACGCGGCGCCGTCGGGAAGGGCAACCCCGCTCATCGAATGCGCCGACGCAGCGAAGCCGAGGTGTTCGTAGGCCGTATGGCATTCGGGCGCGAAATAGACCTGCCCGATGACGGGTTCCAACGCGCCGCTTAGGGCACGGGCGGCGAGGCGCAACGCTGCAGTCGGCACTACCACGCTCTCATGCGACTTGTGCTGCCGCTTCACGGTCTTGAGCCACGCTGTCGAGAGACTCATACTCGTCGCCCGTATCCACCCAGTTTTCGTATTCAATGATGCCCATCTCGGTCCACTTTTGGCGCAGCCATCCATCGCCGGCGTCGAGCAAGCCCAGCTTGCGGCAGTTCGGCACGATTTTGGAGAACAACAGCTTCTGGAAATCCTTGTACTCGTTGGGGATCTCGAGCTGGATCTTGACCATTTTGCGCACGTCGACGTCCATGCGCTCCCAGACTTCCTGCTGCAGGAAGCGGTCGCGCATGCGGATACTGGCCTCGTAGGCAAACTCCTGACGTTCTCGGATTTCGGCGTGGGTCATGCCGTCGTAGGCCTCTTTGAGGGACAACACGCCGAAGGCCACGTGCCGCGCTTCATCGCTCATCACGTAGCGCAGTAACTGCTTCAGCAGCGGCTCCTCGACGAGCATATGCATAAACCCGAAAGCGGCAAGGGCTAGGCCCTCCACCATGATCTGCATACCGAGGTAGGTCATATCCCATCGGCTGTCACGGATGATGTCGGTGAGAAGCGCTTCGAGATGGGCGTTGATTGGGTACGTGCCGCTGAGCTTCGTCAGGAGGTATTTGGCGAATACCTCCACGTGTCGCGCTTCGTCGACGACCTGGGTGGCGGCGAACAATTTGGCGTCGTACCACGGCACCGTCTCGGTAATGCGGGCGGTGCAGATCAAGGCACCCTGCTCGCCGTGGAGGAACTGCGAAAGGCGCCAACGCTGCCCTTCCATCGCCAGCTCCGTCCACTGCTTGTCGGTCCAGTTCTTGAACAGGCCTTCCTCCTGGGCCCGGTCCCGGATCCACCCGTCACCCGGTGCCACGGTGAGGAGCTGACGTGCGGTCTTTTCTTCGTCGACGACGATCGACCAGTCGAGGTCCTTCTCGCCGTCCCACTGACTCCCCTTCGCTTTTTCGTAGAGCTTGTTCAAGGCGGGACGTTCGGCCTTGCGGTAGTCCCACGTGAACAGCGCGTCGTAGTGCGACTGCACCGCACTGAGTTCGGCTTTCATGTCGCGATTCGTGAGAGCCATGATCGACTCGACATCGTTGACATCGCCCCGAAGGCGTTCGCGGTCGGTCAGGTAGGTGCTGGCATCGAGGGGCATGGGGAAGTCCTTGCGTTAGGTTGCGTCGCGCGAAACCGAGTAGTTGCTCGGAAAAGTCTGAACGAAGGTGTGACAAACGTCAATCCTTCGGGCCGGGATTTTCGTTCCGGTGTGCTGCGCGAGGCTGGGACCTGCAATGACACCGTCGGCCGACCCCAACCTCCGCCGACGTCCTCGGCAAGCCCGTGCCCAGGAGCGCGTCGAGCGTATTCTCGACACCGCCGAGCAAGTGTTTGCCGAGATGGGGTTCGGTGCCGCTACGACCAACCAGATCGCCCAGCAGGCCGGGACGAGTATCGGCTCGCTCTACGAGTTCTTTCCCAACAAAGAGGCGCTGGCCCGGGCTCTCGCCGACCGCTACATCGCCCGGATCGCTCCGGTCTACGACACCCTTCTGGTCGACGAGCCGTCGCTGCTCGGCTCGGACCTGATCACCCGGATCGTCGAATCGCTCGATCAGTACTTTCGCGAACACCCCGGGGCGGTTCCGGTACTCAACGGACGTCTCACGTCGCCCGAGTTGGCGGCGGCCGGCGAGCGACTGCAGAGTGCGCTCGTGGCCGGAATTGACCGTCTTCTCGCCGTTCGACGCCCAGATGTGGCGGCTGAGCATCGGGTGACGGTTGCCGCGGTGATTGCGGAAGTGACTCGGTCGATGCTGGTGATGGCCGATCAGGTTCCGCTGAGCCGGCGGCGAGTCGTGGTGCGCGAGACGGAACGGATGATCATCGGTTACCTAACGGAGACCATTGGCGACCCGCCACCAAGCGTGGCGTCGCCGAGGGTCAAAGCGCCGAGCAAACGCTCATAGACGTCGTCGCCGCACAGCGCCCGTAGTTCCGCCGCCATTGTCGTGACCACGGCGTAATCGATGACCCCGGCGCCGGAGTGGCCGCTTTCGCCGCTGACGTCGCTGGCGCCGGCGAACGCGTCGGTGCACCACCAGGACAACCCCTCACCATCGTCGCCGAAGTCCTGGCGCTCCCAGCGTCGAACCGTGGTGCGGCGAGCGCCATCGGCGGGATGGTCTTCGTCGATCCGTAGCGGTAGCTGCCAGCACACATTCGGTTTTCGATGCAACGGATTGATGCCATCGACCATCGCTTTTGCATGCAACGCACATCCTGGTCCGCCGGCAAAGCCGGGGCGGTTGAGAAAAATGCACCCTCCCTTTGTGACCCGGGTGAACAGATCGCCGTTCGGGCGTCGCTTCCACCACTTCTTCCGCCGACCATGGGCGGCAAACTGCCAGTTCGAAGAATCGAGACCCTTTGCTGCTTGTTCAACAACCAAAAAGTCTTCGGCGTCGGTAATTCCTGCCCCCAGGGTGCAGCAGCCGTCGGCTCGAGCGGGATCGTGGGTGGGATGAATACCGCGACAGCCATCGCCGTAGATGCATCGCCAGGAGCTGGTCAAAAAGGGGCGATCGAAACGCCAGAGCCGCTCAGGCTCGGCGACTTCGACCCACCGAGCGCGCAACGCGACTGGTGTGGACGTCACCGTTGCCGCTCGAAGACTTTCAAAACGAGGCACAGCACGCACCCCCCAACGAACGCCACGAACGCCGAACCAATGTTGAACTCCATCACCGGCTTTGATCCCACGAACGAAAACAGAGCGCCTCCGATGAAGGCGCCAACGATACCGACGACCATGGTGAACAAACATCCGCGCTTTTCGAAACCAGTAACCGATTGAGCAAAAGATCCAGCGATCAGACCAAGAATGATCCAGCCGACAAGGTTCATAGACGTTTCTCCTTTTGATTTGCGTCCGAGCCCGCCTGGGAAAACGTTGAGGCTTTCCCGGACTTGAATATGAACTGCTACGTTGGCCAAATGTCAGAAAACATGTCGATGAACGAATCGGCCGAATTCGCCGTCCGTAGCTACCTTGAATTCCTCGGTGATCCTTCCACGGCTGTCGACGGTTCGCGCGTCGCCGCGCTTGAGGCTCAGGTTGGCCAAACCTCCGACGTCATCGCCAAGCTCAAACTGCTCGAAGAGCTCGGGCGCGCGAGGAGCGGTGACACGGCGGCCCTGCGTCAAGCGTTTGTGACCCATGCCAAGTCGTGGGCGGCGGCCAACACCATCGGGCTCGACGCCTTCCGGGCGCTGGGCGTGGGTGACATTGCCCTCGTCGAAGCCGGTTTCGACCTGGGGCGAAACGCCCCGAAGAAGAGCGGCGCCGCAACGGCGCGGCCCCTACGCCCCGCTCGCGCCGCCAACGTTTCGGGCTCGGCGATCCGCGAGCACATCGCTGGGCTGACCGGCACCTTCACACTCGCGTCGGTCATGCACGACGTGGGTGGGTCGCTGGGCACGATCCGCAAGATCGTCGATGAAATGGAGGCGGCCGGGCGAGTACGCAACGAGGGCTCCGACCCCTCGCATTCCAGCCGCGGTCGTGCTCCTCACGTGTTCCGCGTGATCTAACGCATTTTCTGCCGGTCCCCTTCGGTTGAGGAACGTATCCGTCGGCACGCGCCGGCCCGTTCTCGGCACCTTGGCCGAAGTTCGGGTGGAGTCGAGATCTCGTCGGTCAAACTCACGCATTGAGCGTGCGACGTTCGATGCCCTCGAAGACTTGGAGGCCCGGTTCTCGACGTTTCGGCTGGACTCGGAACTCTCGCTCTGGCGACGAGGTGAGGTGCCCAGTCCGAGCGCTGAGCTCGCCCAACTCTTGTTGACGACCGCTCACTGGCAACGGGAGAGCGAGGGAGTGCTGAATCCTGCCGTCGGCGCCTTGAGTCGTCGACCTTCGGCGTACTGGCAGTGGGTCCATCGTCGTAGGCATCGAGAATCCTCTGCGCGCCTACGATAACGAGCCGCCGCTCCTGCGGGTTCGGCTCGAGAACGGTGCGCTTGCCACCAGCGGGGGAGCGCGTCGCGGCTGGCGGATCGGCGACCGGTGGTTCAGTCACGTGATCGACCCACGGACCGGTTGGCCCGTCGATCACATTGCGTCGGCGCCGGTCAATCCCACCGCGGCCGTGGTGAGGGCACTCCGGCGGCGTTTCCGGAGGAAGAATTGCATCGTAAGTCCGCTTAGTGAAGGTCATTGATGACGCCGAGGAAGCCCTGGCCCTGCACGCTCAGTTGCTATGTCCCCGGCTTGGTGGTGCGCAATTCGATGGCGATGGCGGTGAGTTCGTTGTTGTTGGCCGGCGTCTTCTTCAAGGTGTCGGCGCCGATGGTGATCGCTTCCTTCACCAGCGAATACGGACCGCGTTTGCGGGCCGCCTCGATACCGTGGTCGTGACATCGACGCCGCCGGCGATCTGGCGGATCTGATCGGCGTCGTACCAGCGGACGAGATCGTGGAGATACTTTCGTCCCCTACCACCCTGCTCGAACGACACCTCGAGGGTTCGGAGCGCGGCGCCGCCGGGGTCCTCGATCCACACCGCCATAGACGGATTGTGAGCCCGTCCCCCAGCATCGGAGGCGGCGTAGGTGTAGGCGATGGCGAGTTCTTTACCGGCCGGAAGGGCGCTGGCCGATTTCGCGGTGGCGGCCGAAGCTGTCGCCACAGTGCCCTTTTTTTGTCGTGGTCTTTTTCTTCGTCGTTTTGGTCGCCGCGGCATAGGCGCTGGGGGACGTGACGGTCAGCGCGCCGACGATCGTGGCGAACACGACGGAGCGCCGAGTAAACCGGGCGGCGTCTCGGTGCTGTTCGGAGGGGGATCGGGGGAAATTTTGATGGTTCGCCGTCCTGCATCGTGAGGGGCCGGACACCACATAACCAGAGCTGGTTTAGAGCTTCGTAAGAACGCCAGTCCGTCGTTGGAACAGTGTCATGAGCAGCAGGTCACCGCAGGTTTGTCAGGAGTTCGTTAGACTAAGTCATATGACTAGGTCCGTTAACGTTCATGAGGCGAAAACCCACCTTTCCCGATTGCTCGATGAGGTAGCCAACGGTGCGGAGGTCGTGATCGCCCGCGCCGGCGTCCCATGCGCCCGGTTGGTGTCGACCGAAACTGGGCCGCGGCCGTCGGGCATGCTGGCCGGGGTCTGGCCCGACCTTGCGACCGACTCCGTGTTTTTCGATGCACTGCCCCACGACGAACTTGCGGCGTGGGAAAAGTGAAGCTTCTCCTCGACACCCATACGTTCTTGTGGAGAGCGGTCGGGTCGGCTCGACTCAGTAGCCGGGCAGCGAGGGCAATCGATGACCGAGCGAACGAGGTCTTCGTATCGGCTGCGTCGGCGTGGGAAGTATCGACGAAGACCCGGCTAGGTAAATTGCCGGAAGGGACGTCGATCCTGTTGCGGTTCGCGGCGACAATCTCCGACCTTCACGCCAAAGAGCTCCCCATGTCGGTCGCGCACAGTCTGCTGGCCGGATCTTTCGCAATGGCACACCGTGATCCGTTCGACCGGATGCTTGCCGCGCAGGCAGCTTCGGAGGGAGCCAGGTTGGTGACCGGTGATCCCGCATTTGCCGACTTTCCCGTCACTACGATTTGGTGACTCTGGCCGACTCGGTATGCTCGCTAAGTCGCGATGTAGGCCGCAAGGTGCTGGCCGGTCAGGGTCGAGTGGGCGGCGACGAGGCCGGCCGGCGTGCCCTCGAACACGATGCGGCCGCCTGCATGACCGGCTCCGGGACCGAGGTCGATGACCCAGTCGGCGTGAGCCATCACCGCTTGGTGATGTTCGATGACGATGATCGATTTTCCGGCATCGACGAGGCGGTCGAGCAGGCCGAGCAACTGCTGGACGTCGGCGAGGTGCAGCCCGCTGGTCGGCTCGTCGAGCACGTAGATGTCGCCCTTCTCCGCCATGTGGGTGGCCAACTTGAGCCGCTGGCGTTCGCCGCCGGAGAGCGTCGTCAGCGGCTGACCGAGACTGATATACCCGAGTCCGACATCGGCTAATCGGTTGAGGATGGCGTGGGCGGCGGGCACGTGGGCGTCGCCGGCGCCGAAGAACTCCCTGGCATCAGTCACCGACATGGCCAGCACCTCGGCGATGTTGGCGCCGCCGAAACGGTAGTCAAGCACAGATGCCTGGAATCGCTTCCCGTCGCACTCCTCGCAGATGGTGGCGACTCCGGCCATCATCGCCAGGTCGGTGTAGATGACGCCGGCACCGTTGCAGGTCGGACAGGCGCCTTCGGAGTTGGCGCTGAACAGCGCCGGCTTGACGCCGTTGGCTTTGGCGAACGCTTTGCGGATCGGCTCAAGAAGGTCGGTGTAGGTCGCCGGATTGCTTCGTCGTGAGCCGCGGATGGCGCCTTGGTCGATTGAGACGACCCCGGCGCGTCCCGACACCGAGCCGTGGATTAGGGAGCTCTTGCCGGACCCCGCCACCCCGGTGATGACGACCAGGACACCGAGTGGAATGTCGACATCGACGTCGCAAAGATTGTTGGCATGGGCGCCTCGCACCGGCAGCGTTCCCGACGGCTTCCGCACTCCCGGTTTCAGGGCGGCACGGTCGTCGAAGTGACGGCCGGTGAGGGTGCCACTAGCCCGCAGGCCCCTGATGGTGCCTTGGAATACGACGTTTCCACCAGCGTTCCCGGCCCCGGGACCGAGGTCAATGACGTGATCGGCGATGGCGATCGTCTCCGGCTTGTGTTCCACCACCAGCACGGTGTTTCCCTTGTCTCGAAGTTGCAGCAGCAGGACGTTCATCCGGGCAATGTCGTGGGGGTGCAGGCCGATCGTCGGCTCATCGAACACATAGGTCACGTCGGTCAATGACGAACTGAGGTGGCGGATCATGTTGGTGCGCTGCGACTCGCCGCCCGATAGCGTTCCCGACGTTCGGTCGAGGCTGAGATAGCCGAGGCCGATGTCGTCGAACGAGACGAGGGTGTGGTGGAGTTTCGCCAACAGCGGAGCGACGGTCGGCTCGACCAGACCGTGCACCCACTCGGCCAGGTCGCTGATCTGCATCGTGCAGGCGTCGGCGATTGATATCCCGTTGACCTTCGAGGAGCGGGCCGCCTCGCTGAGCCTGGTGCCGGTGCATTCGGGACAGACGGTAAACGTGATGACCCGCTCGACGAACGCCCGGATATGGGGTTGCATTGCTTCGACGTCCTTGGAGAGCATCGACGTCTGAATCTTGGGGATCAACCCTTCATACGTCAGATTGATGCCATCCACTTTGATCTTGGTTGGTTCCTTGTGGAGCAGGTCGCCGAGTTCTTTCTTGGTGAACTTGCGAATCGGCTTGTCCGGGTCGAAGAAGCCGCAGCCGCTGAAGATGCGACCGAACCAGCCGTCCATGCTGTACCCGGGGATCGTAAGTGCGCCTTCGTTCAGGGACTTGGAATCGTCGTAAAGCTCGGTGAGATCGAAGTCGGTGACGGAGCCCATGCCCTCGCACCGGGGGCACATGCCACCGACGCGATTGAAGGTGCGCTTCTCGGTCTTCTTCGTGTCGCCCTCGCCCGACGTTATGGCCCCGGCTCCGCTGATCGTGGCGGTGTTGAACGAGAGGGCGTTGGGTGGCCCGATGTACGGTTGGCCGAGTCGACTGAACACGATACGGAGCAGGGCGTTGGCGTCGGTTGCGGTGCCGACGGTCGAGCGAGAGTTCGTGCCCATCCGCTCTTGGTCGACGATGATCGCCGTCGTCAATCCGTCGAGAACGTCGACGTCGGGGCGGGCGAGGCTCGGCATGAAGCCCTGCACGAACGTGCTGTACGTCTCGTTGATCATGCGCTGCGACTCGGCCGCAATCGTGCCAAACACCAGTGAGCTTTTCCCTGAACCCGACACGCCGGTGAACACCGTCAACCGCCGTTTGGGAATCTCGACGCTGACGTTTTTCAGATTGTTCACCCGCGCACCCTGCACACGGATCAGATCGTGACTGTCAGCCGGATGCATCACTTTGGTCATGGTGACCACCATCTTGGCGCGCCGCCAAGCGCGGGTGACCGGGTGGCGGGCTCGGGGTGTTTAGTGCGAGGGCACCAGGGCGATACCGAGCACGATGATGATGGCACCACCCGCACCGATGAGCAGTACGGTCTCGAAAAGCAGGCGTCGTTCGACAGCGTGGTCCGAACGGCTCGGAACGAGAGCGTCACCGCTGCGTTCAAGGAGACCGGGAACGAGTCGCCCGAGGTCGCGCAGCGTGGCCGGGATGTTGCCGTCGTACCGGCTGACGCGGTGCAACGTCCTGACGTTCGTCGTGAAGTCCGACAAACGCGCCGTCGATGCGGTCGCTGGTCGTTGGCGTGATGCGCGTCGTCTCTGTGCCGACCGGGCTCGACGCCGGGGCCAGCGTGAGGTCGGTCCGGGTGGCGGCGCTGATGAGCTCGGCCCGGTCATCAGTGATGAGGTGGAGTCCGTCGGCGAGTCGTTCCTGGATCAGTCCCGCCGACGTCCGCAATCGTCGCAACATCGTGCCGAAGGTTTCCGCCGGGCGCACGACGGCCACCGTACAACGTCGACCTCTTGGCACCGAGTCGTCGGCGTTCGGCTTTCTACTCGCGCATACGGCCGCTTTGCCACGCGAACGCCGCCAGCTCAACTCGGTTCCGGGCGCCGACCTTGTCCTGCAGGCTCGACAGGTGCGTCTTGACGGTACCGAGCGAGATGAATAGCTCGGCCGCGATCTCGGCGTTGCTGCGTCCTTTCGCGGCGGCCCGGAGCACCTCCTCCTCCCGGCCGGTCAGCGGCATGACGAGTTGCGCCGGCCCCGTGAATGGCGACATGGCGGTGAAGTGGGCCAGGAGGCGAACAGTGACCTCCGGCGAGACGAGCACGTCACCGCGGTGCGCGGCCCGCACCGCCTCAAGGAGCAACGTCGGTCCGGCATCTTTGAGGAGGAAGCCCGCCGCTCCGTTGCGCAGCGCGGCGTGCACGTATTCGTCGAGATCAAACGTGGTGACGACGACAACTCGGAGCGGGTCGGGCACGTCGGGACCGGCCAGGCGGCGGGTGGCCTCGAGCCCATCCAAATGCGGCATACGGATGTCCATGAGACACACGTCGGGCGGAGATCTCGGGCCACGACGACGGCAGTGGCGCCATCGGCTGCTTCGGCTATGACCGTCATATCGTCCGCATCGTCGATGATCATCCTGAACCCGGCACGCACCATCTCCTGGTCGTCGGCGATGAGCACTCGGATCGTCACCGGTGCCCCACGGTCGGAAGTTCGGCGCGCACCAGCCACCCTCCGTTGGGCGTGGGCCCGGCGATCAGCGAACCCCCGAGCGATGCGGCGCGTTCGCGCATGCCGATGATCCCGAACGCGTCGTGGCCGGAGAGCGCTGCCGTCTGGCCGTCGTTGCGTACGGTCACCACCAGATGATCGTTGTCGCGGAACGCGCCAACCTCGACGACGGTGACATTTCGGGCGTGTCGCCGCACGTTCGTCAGGGATTCGGCGATGATGCGGTGTACCGATGGGACGAGGGCGGGCTCGACACAACGGACATCAGCGTCGATGTTGGCCGTTACCGGTTCACCATGCGCAGCGGCGTTGGCGACCAGTTGATCTACGTCTTCCCACGTTCGCGGCTGAGTGGAGTTGTTGTTGCGCAGACCACCAACCATTCGACGCATGACAACCATCGCATCGGCACCCGCTTTCTCGATATTCGCCAACGCTTCGAAAGCGGCATCCGGCTGGCGGGTGGCGACATGGCGCGCTGCTTGCGCTTGCACGATGATGCCCGTCACGTAGTGGCCGACCATGTCATGCAGCTCGCGGGCGAGTTCGAGGCGTTCGTCGGTGCGCGCCGCTCGGTGCTCGCCGCAGCACGGTCGTGGTCAGCACGGCCAATGCGAACAGCGCCGCGAAAGATGGGGGGAGGCTGGTCTCGATGATGGAGGTGGCGAGTGTCAGCGCCATGCTGACGGCGGCGATTGTTGTCACGGCGACGGCGAGATGTCGTCGTTGCAGGCCGACGGCGGCGGTGCAGAGTGCGCCAAGACAGGGGACGAGCAACGCAATCGAAAACGTGAGCCGGCCTTTGTCGACTTCCGGGTCCGTGAGCCACACGGCGAGGTCCGCGAGCGACAGCATCGCCGCGACGCCGACCATCGTGAGGTCCGATGCTTTCGACAGCGTGGTGTTGGCGCGCTGGATCCGCTCCAGCATGCGGTCAAGCGATTTCGGGGTGAACGGTCTCCTGCCGGCTGTCGAGTCCGGCCCCAACTCGTCCGCCTCAGGTCGTTGCATCACCGGTACATGGTACGGACTCGTCTCGGCCGGGCGGATCAGCCGATCGGCTGGTTGAGTCTGGCCACTGCGCCGATGCGCGAACGTTTGTCGGTGCCGATAGTGGAACCATGGTTTTCTCGCCGAACAACAGTCTGCAATCCTTGCTTAACTCCCTCATGAAGTCAGGGGCAACCTCCAATCTGGCGCTGATTAGATTGCTTGATGACTACCGGGAGTACCACGTCATGCTTGTTGTCGTCGGCGGGTTCTTTCTGTTGATCCTGCTTGTCCTCATTCTCGTCTTTCGGAGAAAAGTCAAGGAGTCTTCGCGCCAGGAAAATCGGGGATGGACCTTTCAAAGGAAGATGTACTTCTCCTTCGGAGTTCTCAGCGTCGTGGTGGGCCTCCTCCTCGCCGTGATTGTCGCGGCGAATGTCGGCACGGTTCTTCGTCCTCGTCCAGGATTCGTCGGCACGATCGAAATGCTCGGCACGCCGAGCGCTGGCACGCAGCGAGCCAAGCTCGATGAGGCGTTCACGAGGTGGTTGCATTCCGGCCGGGCGACGATGCCACCGGCTATTCGAGCAGCGATCGATGACCGTCTTGCGTGGCAGCGACCCAAGGCGATCATCTCCAGCATCTTGCTGGCTCTATGTGCGGTTTTGAGCTCCTGTATCTGGCGCACTCTGCTCCGGAGATCACTGGTGGGAAGGGCGGCACCGATGGAGAAAAGTCGAGCCCTTCGGTTGGGAGGAGTTACTTCGGTCGCTCTGTGTTTGGTGCTGATGCTGATGGTCATGGGAAATACCCAGGGCGCCATTGCGCCCCTTTGCGATGACACTCGTCTTCGGGTAGCTGTCTTTCCGGTCTACACCGGCGTCAGAGTGATCTTCACCACGGTGAAGATCACGAGTTGGGCTTGACTATCGAAGATCGATGTATCAGACTTCGAGTATGCCAAGCCGCTCCGTCGACAAGCCGATGCCCGCCGCATCGTTGTGCCTGCTGCTGGCATTGCTCGACGGTGAGAACCACGGGTATGCGCTGATGCGTCTCGTTGATGAACAAAGCCAGGGGGCGGTGCAGATGGGGCCGGGCACCCTGTACGGCACGCTCAATCGGCTGTTTGGCGATGGGCTGATTGTTGAAACCACCGATGAATCCGACCGCACGGGCAACGAACGGCGCCGCTACTACCGCCTCACCCAAAACGGTGAGCGAGTCGCCAGTGTGGAACTTGAACGACTCCGAGCACTCGTCCACCGTTTTCGGAAAATCCCAGGAATCGGAGGTGCCCCGGCATGAACGATCTGCGAAGTATCGCAATCTACCGCCGGCTCTCGGCGTTGTATCCAAAGGCATTTCGCGCCGAATATCGCGAAGACCTGGTCACCATGTTCACCGAGCAATTGCGTGACGACGGCGCAGCCCGGGCATGGCTGTCGGTGGTCCACGATCTTGTCGTAAGTGTCCCTACTCAACATATGGAGGCTCGAATGAACCGTCCCACACCGCGCACGATTGCGGTCATCGCCACGGTCGGCACCGTCGCCGCCCTCGTGCTGGCGTTTGTCGCTGGCACCGGTCCAATCGTTGGTGTGTTCCTACTGATGGCAGTGATGGGGCTCGTAGGCGCCACGCTGGCGTGGAAGGCGGCCCGTCCAACAGGCCCCGCCGGCTCGAGCGTTTCGAACCGTTGGCGCACGCTTCTGATCGTCGGCGTCGTGCTCATGGCCGGCGTCCTCGTGGTTATCAACGTGCCGCCCTACAACGATCGAGATCTCCCCGAACCCGGATGGGTGCTGATGATGATGTCGCTTGTCACCAGCGTTGGCTTGATCACCGTGGGTCTGACCATGGGAATCGCCCACCGCGCCACAGCCCGCCACGCGACCTCCGGCTGACGCTGGTCACGCGAGAGTTCGGGCTTTGCGTTGCGCTGGGAGCAACGCAGACCCCGAACTCCCCACCTACTTCGTCACCAGACCGCAGCAACGATTGCCAGCTCGGAACTGTCGACCACGAGCGCAGCATCAACCACCAGCTCGTTGACCGTCCCACTCGGTAGTCGCGCGGCGACGCAATTGAGCGCCGTTCGGGTGGGCGCGCGATTGAATGCCCCTTCGAGAACGGCGGCGAGAAGCGTTCTTTCTGACCTCCCAACCGCGGCGTACGCCGGGGCCGCCATGACCAGTGGTGTGAGCGACGAAGCCGCCAGAATGCACTACCCGGATTGGACACGGCCGCCACAATGGCGGCGCCGACATCGACGGGATTTCCGCCGGTCTGGAGTGAGGTCTTGCTGAAGTTGAGCATGTACCGGCTGCGTTCCGCGTAGGGCGAGGAGTCCTCCACCTCGGCCAGCAGTTCGTCCACGGTGGCTACCAACTCGGTGACGAAAGAGCCGGGCTCGATCGACAACACACGAATACCGAACGGCGCCACCTCGGCTGACGGCGACTCTGCCCTGAGCGCGCATCGACGGGAGCACGAGCCGCGACATGCGCACGGGTCCCCAGAAGTTCGTCTCGATCGCGGTGCGGGCCTTGTCCATCGGAAAGTCCTCGACCGGACCGGACAGACCGACACCGGCATTGTTGACCAGAACGTCGATGTGCCCATGGCGCGTAAGGACGCCAGTTACAGCGGCGCACGCCGAGACATCGTCGGTCACGTCGAGGGCGATGACCTCAACGTCGATGCCTGCTGCGGCGGCTGCGCCTTTGAGCGCTGTCGCCTTTGCCGGGTTGCGCATCGATGCGACGACGGTGTCGCCGTGCTTCGCAAACGACACGGCAGTGTGCAGGCCGATCCCGCTCGAGCAACCGGTGATTAGAACCACGGACATGGTGTGTTCCCTTCGAGAGTTGGTGGCTGCTCGGGTTTCGGGAAGTTCCCGTACGAACCGAGTACGTCGACGATGCGCCTCCGCGGACCAACCGTCTGCGATGCAGATCACGCCGGCGGGAAAGCATTGATCGAGCCGCAATTACGTCGGTCACGCCCGCTGCCGTGCGCACTGCGTCGGTGATCAACATCTGTCCGCCGTGCCCGGCGGCTTCGACACGGGCGGCGGTGTTCACGACCGGCCCGAAATAGTCACCACCACGTTCCTCCGCCTCACCGAGATGCAAACCCATACGTACACGTAGCGTCGGGCCGGGCCAGGTCGCGACAGTAAGTGCGCGTTGTGACTCCGTCGCCGCCCGCACCAGCGTCCGACGCCCGCCCGAACGCGGCAGCAAACGAATCACCCGCCGTCGTAAACACCTACCCGCCATTCCCCTCGATCGCTGAGCGAAGGATCGCGTCGTGCACCAACAACGACGTCGACATCGCGCTTTGTCCGCTGCCCACAAACGCGTCGACCCCTCCACATCGGTGAACAGAAACGTCACCGTCCCCGAAGGCAAAAGAGGGGAAACCGTCATCGCCGCGCCTCCCAGTCCATGGCGCTCGCTGCGAAACCCGGTGGCACCCTCCATTTCGTCGAGCACGGCAAATCGCCCGATCCGAAAGTGGCTCGTCGACAGAATCGTATTGAGCCGATCAGCAAACCCGTCTTCGGGGGTTGCCATCTCACCCGCGACATCCCGGCGCTCATCGCCAACGCCGGCTTCACGATCACCACGATGACGGCGTTCGCTCACCCGAAGGAACCCAAGCCGTTCGGCTGGACCTTCGAAGGACGGGCGACGATCAACGCCGTCTGACCTAACGGCCCAGTTTGTCCGGAACGACCCGGTCCTCGAAGCGGGTGCCGCACAACGACAGGCGTCGACCTTGCGCACTTTGTACCGCTCAGCGAGACAAAGTGAACACTGTCCCGGCGCAAAACTGGCCGAGGGCTCCATTTTGACGAGTGCCGGCTGCCGTCGCGGCGGGTGAGGGAAACGGCCGCCGGCCCGGTTCTCGTCAACGCTTCGCCGAACCAGATCCCAGCTGCTTCCGACATCGACGCGCGGGGATGGCATGTCGTCAGCGTCAGCGGCACTCCCCAGCGGGAGTGCAGTATCAGTCGCAGCTTCATGCGCACGTCGCCATGTCGACCGGTATCAACGCTCCAACTTTACGGATCAGCATGCACGCTGTCGGGCGAGGTGCCGTAGATGCGGCTTGCGATTCGCAGCAGCTTTTCGCTGGCATCGCCGTCTGGCGCAAGGATCATCAAGACCACGTGACGTCTTTCATCGCGAACGAACAGCGTCGATGACGACACCAGTTGAGCCTCGCGGCCAAGACCGACAACTTGCTGACCGGACTTTGCATATTCGTTCCAACGCGACGGCAATTGGAACTGAAGGACTAGGAGGTAGCCGCCCTTTTGCGGATGCGGAAAACCGCAAGCCGGACCGTTCTTTTCTCCCATCGCCCGTGAACTCAGTGATGCGGTCTGATCGAAAATATCGGCAACGTCGGCGGCGTTGATGATCGGGCAGACATCGGATGATGCGGTCGCGATCTGCGACCGAATTGCTGCGAGATCGGACGATGCGCTCGCTCTGATCGTCGCAGGAGCATCGCTCGACCGTGCCGTCGTTGAAGTGCTCGCGCTGCACGCATTCGTCACGATGGCCAGCAAAACCGCGACCGTGGCCACGCGTGGTGTCATGTTCGACCCTATACCGGTTGCCTCAAACCGGCCCCTTGTCGGGCGCGATTCCGCCAGAACCGGCTCTCTAGAGAGCCTCATTCGCAGCCGGTCGATGCAGCCGGTTGATTTGGTAAGCCAGTTCGACTGACTAACCGGCGATTGCTCGCTCATAAGCCCACATGCGAAGCCGCAAAATATGCAGCCTTCGTCATATGCGCTGGCAACAACCATGAGGCAGAACAGTCGCGTAGCCCCGGATTCGAGTCAACCCGGCCCTTGATGTGGTGTGATGTCAAGCGTGAAGATCAGCTGCGCTTTTCCCCCGGTCCCGAAGACGCCCGACCACATCGTCCTCGCCGAGGAACTGGGATACGAGACGGCGTGGGTCTACGACACGCCAGCGCTCCAGCTCGACTGCTGGATGACGCTGGCGATGGCTGCCGTACGAACCGCACACATCCGACTCGGCCCGGGCGTGCTGATTCCGAGTCTGCGCCATCCGATGGTGACCGCCTCGGCGATTGCCACGTTGGTCGGTCTGGTGGGACAGGGCC
>JANLQX010000383.1:0-21200 GCA_031368095.1 Actinomycetes bacterium
GGGAATGAGCGCGTACAACGAAACGTGGTCGACATTGCGGCTCAGTTCCGGCGTGCACCGTGTGGTCGTGGCCTACAAGAACGGCACGAGCAACGGCCGAGTCAAGGTCACCATGTCACCGACGCCAACCGCGCCTCCGACCACCACAACGACGTCGACGACAACCACAACCGTCAGTCCTTCGACCACGCTGGTGCCACCGCCGACCACGACGACCACGACCCCACCGGCGACCACGACCACCACTACGACGACCAGCACCACCACCACCACCACGACTATTCCGGCCGCCGGTTGCACTGCTCTGCAATGGACCGCCGAGTATTTCAACGGACAGGCCTTGGGCACCGTGGCCGACAAAACCGTCTGTCTTGGCTCACTCGCCTACTTCGAATCCACCGCACCAGTTGGTATCACCGATACCTATTCGGCCCGCTTTCGCGCCAAAGTGCTCGTGGCGGTACCTGGAATGAAGACCTTCCGATGGATCAACGACGGCGAGTTTGGCCTGTCCGTCGACGGGATCGAGATTGCCTCACGCCGCTCGTTCGATGACGGTAATGCCACCTATAACGCCGCATCGGTGAACGTGTCCGCCGGGTTGCATGAGGTGCAGTTCGAGATGATCGACCGAACAGGTTCGTCGGCCATCTCGTTCGCTTTTGGGTCAGGGATGGTGGGACCGTCGTCGGGCGCTGTCGTGGCGTTACCGGTGAGCCCGACCACCTCGGACGCATGTTTTGGCTGGTACGCAAAGTACGTGTCCGGTCCGAACTATTCCGACCCTGCCGCATCAACGCGTTGTATCGCCGGTGATGTCGACGAGGACTGGGGCATCAACGAGCCCGACAATGTGTCAGGTGATGTGTTCAACGCCCAGTACACGAAGCTCGTCACCTTTTCCGGAGGCCTCGTGTCGATCGATTACACGGCCGACGACGAGTTCTCGATGTGGATCGACGGCGTGCTGGTTACCGACACCACGGGCTTCCACTACGACATCATCGGACACACTCAGATCGACGTTCCCGCCGGTGTGAAACGAGTGATCGTTCGCATGCGCGACCTCGGTGGTGGAGCTGCCGTTCGCTTCGCCATCACCCCGTAAGCGCGCGTCGATTACGGGGCTAGCCGTTCGATCAACCAGTCGGTCGCCGTCAGTGACTCCCGTCGATACCTGAGTCGGTCATGCAGGCGAGATGGGCGGCCCTGCCAGAACTCAATCGACATAGGACGGAGTCGGTACCCACCCCATGTGGCCGGTCGAACGAGTTCAGCTTCGGGCCGCATTGCCAATGCCGCCGAGGCGGCTTCAAGACCGCTTCGACCGTCGATCACTGAGCTCTGTACGCTTACGATCGCGCCGATGCGACTTCCCGCCGGACGCGATGTGAAGTATGCGTCGCTTTCGGCCAGCGAAACCTTCTCCACCTCGCCGACAACGTTCACCTGACGCTCCAGAGTTCCCCAATAAAAGTTCAGGGCAGCCCGTGGCTCCTCCGCCAGCGACCTGCCCTTCTGGCTGCCGTAATTCGTGAACCAGACAAAACCGGTTTCATCGAGCCCCTTCAGCAGCACGATGCGCGTCATTGGCTGGCCGTCGAGCACGGTCGCCAGCGTCATGGCGTGCGGCTCGTCGCCGCCGGGCAAACGAGCGGCGAAAGCATCGTCGAACCAACGTCGGAATTGCACGAACGGGTTGGGGTCAACCTGCGCTTCGACGAGCTCGCCAACGCGGTAATCCTGGCGGTGATCGGCAAACAACGGCAGCGGGGCGGCGTGATCAGTCACCACCACATTCTGTGCGAACCGACCGGTTCTGTCGGTCGGGCGCCGTCTACGATGACCGCCCGTGCCAACCCGAGCCCAGGTTCCCGGACTTGGACTTGCCGGACTCGTGGTCGCCATCGCTTTCGCACTCGAGAGACTGGTCAAGGCCCAGACACCCATCGTTCTGTCGCCACTTGTTGCGGCCGTCTTGATCGGGGCGCTCCTCACCAACCTCGGGCTCGTTCCCGCGGCGGCTCGCCCCGGCCTGCAGTACGCCGCTCGCCGCCTGTTGCGAATCGGCATCGTGATCCTCGGATTGCAACTCTCCTTCACCAAACTCCGCGATCTCGGTCTCAAAGGGGTCGGCCTGGTGCTGGTGACCACCACCGTCACCTTTTTCGGGACCCAATGGTTGGGGAAACGCCTCGGCCTTTCCCCCGGGCTGCGGCTCCTCGTGGCCACCGGATTCTCGATCTGCGGGGCGTCCGCGGTGGCCGCGATGAGGCCGGTGAGCGGGGCCGACGACGACGACACGGTCTACGCGATCGGTCTCGTCACCATCTGCGGGAGCCTGGCGATCGCCGTTCTGCCGTCGATCGGTCACGTCCTCGGGTTCAGTGACGTGCGCTTCGGGACGTGGGTTGGGGCCAGCGTCCACGATGTTGCCCAAACCGTCGCCACGGCCGCCTCGCGGTCCTCCGATGCTGCTCGCGAGGCAGCCATCGTCGTCAAACTCACCCGAGTGGTGCTGCTCGCACCGCTCGTGGCCGGGGTCAGTGTGTGGCGGCGACGGCGCGACACTGGCCTCGACGCCGTTGTGACGGGCGCGACGGCGGCGAAACGTCCGCCGATCATTCCGGCCTTCGTCGCTGGGTTCCTCGCCATGGTGATGCTGAACTCGGCGGTGAAACTTCCGGCCGAGTTTTTGCATCAGGCCAAGAACGTCGAGCGCATTCTGCTCGCGGCCGCCCTCGTCGGTCTCGGGGCGGGCGTCGATGTGGGCAAACTTCGCGCCATCGGTCCGCGGCCGCTCATCCTCGGCCTGGCGTCATGGGTGTTGATCGCCACCATGACTGCAGCCGGCGTCGTCGTCCTCCGGATCGGGTAGGCGACGGTTACCTCGATACGACGCTTCGAGGTAAATCGCCCACATATATGGGGGCAACCTCTCTCCGTAGAGATCTGTTTGGGCATACGCTCAAGGCATGGGGGCATTGGACGGGGTACGGATGCAGTTGGCGAATGTGATCCGCCACCAGCTGGTTGGCGACCGTGTTCCGGTCCGCGACCTCACCGAGGAGATGACCGGTGATCCCGGCTTGTTCGGGCCCGGCAGCGCCACCTGGCAGGTCCACGCCGACGCCTCGATGCTCATTGGTGGCATCCGTGCGCTCCTTCTTCAGACGGTCCATCCCCTGGCCATGGCCGGGATCGCCGACCACTCGGCCTACCGAACCGATCCAATGGGACGGTTGTGGCGGACATCGGAATACGTAGGCACCACCTCTTTCGGTACCACCACGCAAGCCGAACAAGCCGTGGCCATGGTGAAGCGGGTCCATGTTCGCGTCGTTGGTACCGCCCCTGACGGGCGCCCGTATTCGGCCAATGACCCGCACCTGATGTCCTGGGTCCACCACGCACTCACCGAAAGCTTTCTCGTCGCATACCAGCGCTACGGCGCCACCGAGCTGAGCGCGACGATGGCCGATCGGTATGTCGCCGAGCAAGCCGTCCTGGCGGAGATGCTCGGGGCCACCACCCCCGGTCCGGCGCGTTCGGTGGCCGAATTGAACGCCTGGATGCGAGGCATTCGGCCCGAACTACGGGTCGGAACCCAAGCACGTGAGGCTGTCCGGTTTCTCCTGCTACCACCATTGGCCCTCCTCAGTCGGCCTCCCTACGCCGTGCTGGCGGCGGCGGCGGTCGGCCTGCTTCCGGGTCACGTGACCCGTGACCTACGCATCCCGGTATTGCCCCTCGCCGACCCATTTGCCGTTCGCCCCGCCACGCGGGCCCTGTCCGCCGTTATTGGCTGGGCCATGACGGCACCGCTACCGGCGTCGGCGTAGGCGTAGGCGTAGGAAAAAGCAAACGGCCGACCCGAAGGTCGGCCGTTCGTCGAAAACGAAACGGGTTCGGGGCCACTCCGTCGGGCCCCGGCGCTGCAGTGAGCTGGCTAGCGACCGGCCTTGAGAGAGTCACGAATCTCGGCGAGAAGCACTTCCGATGTGGTCGGCGGGGCCGGCGGCTGGTTCTTGCGCATCTTGTTGTAGGCCTTCACGACCATAAACAAGACGAACGCCACCACCGCGAAGTTGATGATTGCATCAAGAACCGCGCCGAGTTGGATCCGGCCCTTCCCGATATCAAAACCAATGTCGCCCACGGACGGCTTTCCGAAGATGGCGGCGATCAAGCCACCGATCACGCCCTTGGTGAACGCTTCGACCACGACACCGAAGGCGGCGCCGAGAACGACCGCGACGGCGAGGTCAACGAGACTGCCCTTGTTGATGAAATCTTTGAATTCCTGTAGCACGACGGAGTGCTCCTTTGTGTAGGTGGGTGACCACACCCGGGAAGCGGGGTGTGTCGCCGATCACACTAAAGCGCGTTCAGCACGGCGCCGACGAACGGTCGGGACGGCCCGTTCACAATCGCCGCTAGGGTTTGGCCCCTTCGCGCCAGACCTAGTCCGCCCCCTTGGAACCCCTTCCGGAGGAAACGTTGCGCCGACCCCTGCCCGTCACCATCAGAGTAGTAAGCACCGCCCTTGCCATTGCGGCCTCGACCTCGGTTCTCGCCCAGGCCGCCGGAGCTCAGGTTGCCCCGCCGCCCCCGGGCGCCGGTCAGCAATCGAGCTACGTCATCGACGCCAGCCAGGCGGCTCCCACGTTGGTCCCCACGACCATCAAGGTTGCTGCCAAGAAGAAGATTCGCACGAGCCCCACCACGACCGTTTTGGCCCAAATCCCCGAACCGGACACAGCGCCAGTCGCCGCCCCGGCCGCTTCAGCGGGGAGCGCCCTTCCCGATTCGGTCTGGGCCGCCCTCCGCAAGTGCGAGTCCAACGGCAACTACGCCATCAATACCGGGAACGGGTTCTACGGCGCCTATCAGTTCGCCGCCGGTACGTGGCGAAAGCTCGGGTTCTCCGGACTTCCCCACGAAGCCGCACCGGCCGTCCAGGACGAAGCGGCGCGCAAACTCCAGGCGAGTAGCGGGTGGGGACCATGGCCCGCATGCAGCCGAAAGTTGGGTCTGCGCTGAACTGCAGCAACGATCAAGCAGGGCCCGCATGCAGCCGAAAGTTGGGTCTGCGCTGACACGCTCTTGGGCCAGCAGATTTCGATTTTTGCCACGTTTGCTGGCCCAAGCGAGCGAGCTGGCCCAAGTGGCGGCGGGTTAGGCGATGGCGCCGGTGGCGCGTAGGTCGGCCAGGTCGTCGGCGGTGTAGCCAAGGCCGGTGAGGACGTCGTCGGTGTTCGCCCCCAGACCGGGGGGCACAGCGCCGATCCGGGCCGGGGTGGTGGAGAAGTCAACAGGTGGACGAGGCTCGCGCAAGCGACCGTAGGGCGCACGGTCGTGGTCGATCAGCGACTGGTTGGCGATCACCTGAGGATGCGACGCCACGTCGGTCAGCGTGGTGACGCCGGTGCAGGGCACGTCGTGTTCCACGAAGCGCCGGACGACTTCGTCGGTCGGTGTCGACGAGATGAAGGCGGCGAGAGGCCCGGCCCAGAGGTCGAGGTTGGCCATGCGGGCGGGGACGCCTTGGAGCCGAGGATCCGTCGCCCACTCAGGATGTCCTATCGCCGTGGCCATACCCCGGAACTGGCCCTCGGTGATCATCGTGCTGGTCACAAACCCGTCCGATGTCTGGGTCAAGGAGTACGCCTGACCAATCACCGGGCCAGGAGTAACACGGTCGCGATCGAGGAACGTTTCGCCCATCATCGCGTCGGACCAGAGGAACGCAAGGGTGGCGTCGATCATGGCGACGCGGAGGTGTTGGCCGACGACTTCTCCGGTTAGGCGGTGATGACGCTCACGGGCAAAGAGCGCCGCGGTGGCGGCCTGAGCGACGGTGTAAGCAGTGATTTTGTCGCATACGAGGTTGCGAAGAAGGCTTGGCTCACCGGTTCGCGGGTCGGTCTGGGACGCCGCCACCCCGGTCGCGGCTTGGATGATGTTGTCGTAGGCGGGGCGGTTGGCCATCGGGCCGGTGAAGCCGTAGCCGCTGATCGAGACATAGATGACGCCAGGGTTCTCGGCTCGCACCGCCGGTTCGCCAATACCGAGCCGATCGACGACGCCCGGCCGAAAGTTCTGGATCACCAGGTCGGCTCCGGCGAGAAGGCGACGGGCGACCTGCTGGCCGCGAGGGTCGCCGAGATTGACCGCCACCCCCCGTTTCGACCGGTTGCAGCTGAGCCAGAGGGCGGAGGTGCCGGCCACCGTTTCGCCGAGGTACCGCATCACATCGCCAATGCCCGGCGATTCAATCTTGATCACGTCGGCGCCCTGGTCACCAAGCATCATGGCGGCCAGCGGCGCAGTGATCATGGTGCCCGCCTCCACCACCCGGATTCCGGCCAACGGACCCGGATGCGCATCAGGATGCAGATCAGGATGCGGATCGGCCGCCGTTGGGTTTGCTGCGCTCATGTCAAGCACTCCTCGTGGTGTCGCTGCTACTCTTCGTGGTGGTATCGGGGTTCAGCGTTGGACCCCAGCTCAGTTCTGAACGGCAAGACACGCCATGACCGACTCCCCAGTGACTGGCCCCACGGCCACCTTCCCGACGGCGGATGTGCCGTCGGTCACCGTAGCGAGTTCGTGGCCGTTACCCCCAACCGACACGGCGTCACCAGGTCTGGCCATCGGACTTCCGTCAACGGCTTGGGCCGCCGATCCGCTCCGCGCCCTGGCCGCGCTCACCGAGAGACTCCGGGCCGGCCGAGGCGATCCCGCCAGTGCGGTCACAGCGGCGCTCACCGGACCGCTGGCCGACCGGTCGATCGTGTGGAGTATCTCCTTTGACGGCACCCGCGCCCGAATGCACGCCGTCGACGGAGTGGCGCAATCCGCCGGTTGGGCGCCAGCTTCAGGCCCGGTGGCGGAGACTCTCGGAGCCCGGCAGGTGGTCGAGATGGGGGTGCTCGACGCCCACCTCGTGACCGATCTGGTGGCGCCGTCGCTCGGACGCCTGGCCGACGACGACGCTCGCGATTTCGGCCGCGTCTTCGGCCGATTCGTACCGATCCACGCCGCACCCGCCCCCCGAGGCCTCCCGACGGCCGGAAACGTCGATGACTCGTCGGTGCCCCGGCCCGACGGAAACGCTCGACGCATCGTTGCCGTGCTCGGCGTACTCCGCCGTCCGGGTCGACCGCCATTCGACCGGAACGACCGGATCGTGCTCGACACCGTGGCGGAGCGTTACGAAGCGGCGTTGGCGTCGCAGAATGCGGGCGCCGAACTTCGTTCGACGAGCGTCGCCGGAATGACGCCGTCCGGTGGCGGGGTGACGTTGGGCCGCAACCTGCTCGACCGGCTCGGTGAGATCTCCGGCGACGTGGTGTTTCGCCACCTCTTCTCCGGCCGCACCGATTACATCAGCAGCGGCATCGTGGCATCGCTCGGCTACGAGCCTGAGGAGGTCCTGGCCGACGGACGCTTGCTCAACCGCCTGATCCATCCCGACGACCGTCACCTGATCAGCGAGATCGTGGAGGATGCGGCTCGCTGCGAACAACCGATAACGGTCCGTATGCTTCGTCGCAACGGGCAGATCTCCTGGCAGTACCTCCGGCTCGCCCCGATTCTTGGTCCGAGCGACGAGGGCAGTCCGGCCGTGGTCCTCGGCGTGGAGGGCTTCGCGACCGACGTGACCCCGATCAAGCAGGCCGAGGCCGAACTTGTTCACCAGGCCCGGAGCGACGTCCTCACCGGCCTCGCCAACCGGCTGGCATTTCGCGAATCCGTCCAGCGAACGATTGCCCGCCTCGAGCGCCACGCCGGTATGTCCGGAGTGCTGTTCCTTGATCTCGACGGGTTCAAGAAAGTCAACGACACGTATGGTCACGCCGCCGGTGACGACGTGCTGCGCCAGGTGGCCGACACGTTGCGACGGGTCATTCGTCGGGAGGACCTCGTCGCTCGTCTCGGTGGTGACGAGTTCGGCGTGCTGCTCTCCGAACTCCGCACCATCGACGAGGGTGCGGCCACCGCGAGGCGTATCCTCGCTGCTTTCGAAGACACGCCGGTGATGGCGGGCGGGGTGCCAGCCGACGTGTCGACGGGGATCGGCATCGCCGTGGTCACCGACCCGGCGACCTCTCCCGACGAGCTGATCAACCGGGCCGATATTGCGCTCTATCAGGCCAAGCGGGCCGGTCGCGGTCGCTGGCAGGTCTACGAGGGAGCGACCGGGTCGGCGGCCGTCGACCAGCCCCCGCTTGATCTGCCGACATCATCATCGACCCCTCCGTCGACGGTCGCTTCGCCGAACGTGGCCGGAGGTTCGGCGGCGGCGGCGGCCACGGCATCGGCGGGCGGTCCCGTGGTCACCGACGCGACCGTTCGAGCAGCACTTGCCGCCCGAGACTTCCGGGTCCATTTTCTCCCCGAGGTGGAGTCCGCCACGGGCCGAGTCGTGGCCGTAGAAGCGCTGCTGCGCTGGCAACATCCCACGTTGGGCCTCCTGCCGGCGTCGGTGTTCATCGATCGGCTCGTCGGTCTGGAAACGATTCACGCCATCGGCGATTGGGCGTTGCGCGAAGCGTGCCGTCAGGTGGCGTCGTGGCGGGAGCGGTACCGGGTGCCCCTGCAGCTGTGGATCAACGCCGTTCCCGCTCAGATCCTGCGACCAGGGTTCGCCGAGACGGTGCTGGCCACGATTTCGGCTTCCGGTCTGTCCCCTCGAGATGTTGGCCTCGACGTTCCCGAGGCGTCGCTTCCGTCGCTCACCGCCGTGGGTGAAGAGGCGCTGGCCACGCTCGGTCGGGCCGGCGTCCGGCTTGCCATCGATGATTTTGGCGGGGGAACGACATCGCTCAGCACACTGCAACGGCTACCGCTGCACCAGATCAAGTTGGACCGGGCGCTGGTCGAGGCGCTGGACCGGACCGACGGCATGGACTCGGCCGACCTCGTGGGCATGGCGGTGTCGTTGGCCGGATCGCTCGGAGCCGACGTCGTGGCCGTCGGCGTGGAGCGCCAAACGCAACTCGCCCAGGTTCAGGCCCTGCAATGCGCCTACGTCCAGGGCTATCTCGCCGGCCACGCGCTCTCCGCCGAGGAGGTCGAAACCGTCCTCCAGGCCGGCCAACCAACTCTCCCCGGCCTCTAGGCCCGAACCGTACGGAGAGAGGTTGCCCCCATAGATGTGGGCGCGTTACCTCGAAGCGTCGAATCGAGGTAGACCGGGTCGGGCCGCATCGTCCGGACAAGCCGGGCCAGCCCGAATCCGTCAGGCCGGCGGTGAGGCGACGAACACCGGAATAGTCCGGTCGGTCTTCTTCGCGTAGTCGGCGTAGGTCGGAAAAACGGCCACCGATCGCTCCCACCAGAGTGCCCGCTCATCGCCGGTGACTTCCCGGACGGTGGCGTCGAACGGAGCCGGCCCATCTTGAATCTCCACCGTCGGGTCGGCGACGAGGTTGGCGTACCACGCCGGATTTTTCGGGGCTCCGCCGATCGACGCAACGAGGGCATACTCCCCGCCATGTTCGACCCGCATCAACGCAATCTTGCGAAGGTCGCCGGACTTCGCCCCTCGCATCGTCACCAAGATCACCGGGATTCCAGTCTCACGAAGGGTCGCGCCCTCCTTCCCGCCCGTACGCTCGTAGAGATCGACCTGGTCACGAACCCATCCGGTCGTGCTGGGGACGTAGGTTCCGGTGAGAGGCATGGCGTCAGCGTAGAGGCGCAGCACCAAACAGCCGAGTCAGCGAAGCCGCAGACGGACGGAGTCGCCGGGCCGCACCTGGCCGGCCACGTTCAGAGCGCGGCGGGTCAAGACGGCGACCACGGGGTAGCCGCCCGTCGTGCCGCAATCGGGACCGAGGATGATGGGTTGCCCGCCGGACGGGAGTTGCACAGCGCCGGGGATCATGGCCTCACTCGGAAGTTCCAGACCGACGCGATTCGCGCGACGTTCCAGCTTCGGGCCGCGGAGACGAACGCCGATCCGATCGATCGACGGGTCGACGATCCAGGTCGTGTTCACCAGCGCACGCTGCGCCTCTTCGCTCATCCATTCATATCGAGGTCCGCGCTCCGCGTCGAGCACCACCGGTCGGGCGATCGGAGCAACCGGCACCGGCTCGAACCACGGCGGAGTGATCACTTCACTATGCGCGCAGATGATCTCATCGCCAACGCCGAGGGGACCACGACCGATGTGACCGAGAGTGTCGTAGGACCTGCTTCCGAGGACGATCGGCCCGCCGACTCCACCGCAGATAGAAACGTACGTGCGCAGACCATCCTCCGGTAGACCAGCGTCGAGGAGTTTTCCCGGAGCAAGGCTGATTGCGGTATTCATGGCGACCGGTCGGCCATCGACGGAGAGATCGACAACCGCCCCGGTGATCGCAACGACGCACGACTCGACCGCCACCAACGTGAATGACCCGAGCAGGGCTTCGAGCACGGCCGCGTTGGCAGTGTTGCCGACAAGGCGGTTTCCGAGGGCCGCCGACGCGTGATCGAAGGCGCCGGAACGGCCGACACCGTGGTGGGCGCGGCCGGCGCGCCCAAGGTCCTGCACGGTGATGAGCGTGGAGGTCCGCCCGACGATCAGAACCGGCAACACTGTCAGACACCCCGAAACGTCACTCGGTCACCGGGCTGGAGGGAGCTGGGCGGATCGGAGTGTTCGTCGAAGAATTGCGCGGACGTATGTCCGAGGAGCCGCCACCCGCCTGGCGAGGACGCCGGATAGATGCCGGTGTAGCCGGCACCCATAGCGACCGATCCGGCCGGCACCGATGTTCTCGGCGACGCCAGACGGGGAACGACGATCGCCGGGTCCAAGCCGGCCAGATACGGAAAGCCACGGGAGAATCCGAGGAACGCCACAACGTACGTCGGCGCCGTGTGACGCCGGATGACTTCGTCGACGTCGAGACCGGTGATTGCCGCCACGTCAGCAAGGTCGGCACCGTCGTAGACCACGTCCACAACGTGCGTCGACGGCTCGGTTCGGACGCCATCGTGCGGTGCCGCCTCGTCCGTCAACGCCACGAGCAGGTCCACGAGGCCGTCTGTCGAGAGGTTGGGCACGCCCGCCGAAACGTAGAGCGTTGTCGCTCCAGGAACGCTCTCGCCGATCGACGGATGATCCAAGGCCAGCCGATGGAGTGCGTGGATGGCCGAGGTGGAATCGAGTTCGATCAAGACACCAACGTTCCCGTACGGTCGCCATCGCCAAGGAGAAGTCATCTGTTCACTGATGATCAGTACGCCTACGAATTGGGCAGCATGAACGATGCGAGTTCATATCCGGCATCGACGAGGCCGACCCGCGCCGCCCGAGCATGGCTGACGGCGCCGGGCGTGTCACCGTGAACGCAGAGTGACCGCACCCCGCGGGCGGCGAGAGCAAGCGCCTGCGCGGTGACGGTCACCGAGTCGACATGCACGGCGCCCGGCTCCGAACGAGGCACGAGAGAGCCGTCCGGGCGGTACGCCCGATCCGTCAGCCCTTCGTCGACCACGCGCAGCCCGTGGCGACGAGCGGCTTCGAGGAGAGGTCCGGCGGCACCGAGGAGGGCCAACGTCGGGTTGAACCGCAAGACCGCTCGAGCCAGCGCCTCTGCTTGATCCGGGTCGGCGTTCACCCGGTGATAGAGCGCCCCGTGCGGTTTCACGTAGCGAACCGACGTCCCAGCAACGCGGCAGAGCCCGTCGAGCGCACCGAGTTGGTACAGCACGTCGGCCTCGAGATCATCTGGGTCCACGTCCATGGCCCGGCGGCCGAAACCGACGAGGTCGGGGTAGGCCACGTGAGCTCCGATGACGACGTCCCGTTCGGCGGCAAGCTCCACGGTCCGACGGATCGTCCGGGGATCGCCGGCGTGAAACCCACAGGCGATGTTGGCACTGGTGACAAGATCAAGCATGGCGGCGTCGTCACCCATGCGCCAGGAACCGAAGCTCTCGCCGAGATCACTATTGAGGTCGACGAGAGGCATAAGGACCCATCCTGCCCGGCTCCGAGGTCGGCCGCGCTGGACCCTCTCGGGGAGCGACTATCCTTGTCCACCTTCCGTCTCACGCTCCTGGAGCCGTTATGTCCAACATCTGCATGCTTACCGGCCGGTCCATGGGCTTCGGCAACAATGTGTCGCACTCAAATCGCAAGACCAAGCGCACCTTCAAGGCCAACGTGCACAAGCACCGGGTCTGGGTTCAGAGCGAGCGCAAGTGGGTCACGCTGACCCTCTCCGCCCGTGCCCTGAAGACGGTGGATGTGATCGGCGTCGATGACGCCATGGCGCGTATTCGCGCTAACGGCCACAAGATCTGACGAACCACGGTACGGCGACGCATCTCGGAGCGTTTCAGCGCTGGCCGGCGTAGACGCTCCGTCGGCCGGAGACGACCCCGGCGACCAGATTGGCCGGGAGGAACACCACGAGCCCGATCGGGCCGAACAGTTCCGCTCCCATGAACGCGGCGCTCACGGGCGTGTTCGACGCCGCGGACCACGTGGCAACCATCCCAACGGCGGCGAGAACCGGGGCGGGATCGCCGAGCGGTCGGGCCAGAACGGCGCCCAGGCAGGCACCCATGCACAGCAGCGGTGTCACTTCGCCGCCAGGGAACCCTGACCCAAGGGTCACGGCGGTGAAGGCGAGCTTCAAAGCGAACGCCCCGCCAGCAACGGCGAGTCCCCCGAGCGCGGCGTCGAGGAGTGGGAGCGAGAGGCCAAGGTACGCCCGTGTGCCGACGATCCCCGTCATGGCCACCACCGCGAGACCGCCAACGACAGGACGGAGTACCTCGGGCAGCTGTGCCGTCCCAATGCGAACGAAATGGTGCGCCGCCAGGTATCCACGAGCGAGGAGGCCAGACGCCACCGCCACGACCGCCACGCCAAACACGAACGGCTGATCAAGGTGCGGTTGCCTCATGTGGTGAATTCCGAGGCGAATCGTCACGGCGTGACCGACGAACGCCGCCGAGGCCGCCACGAGAAAATACGTGCGCGTATCATCAGCGCGCTGACGAAGGTGGCTTCGGAGGCTGCGTACGGTCGGCCGGCGCGCCACTTCGATCCCGAAGATCGTGCCCGCCAATGGCACGCCGAATACCGAACCGAACCCGCCGGCCAGCGCGGCCACCACCATGAAGCGGCGCACCTCGTGCGCACCGATCCCGACTCGTTTCGCCAGACGTTCAAGATGTGGACGAAGGGGGGCGGAGAGCCCAGCGGCTATCTGGACGGCCGCACCTTCACGTCCGCCGGAGCCACCGAACAGATGAGTCACCACCGATCCAACGAACACATAGGGAGCGAGCTGGGCTGGTACTCGCGCCTCGCGTTCGTCGCCGGACAACGGCTCGTGAAACTCGCCGAGCAGAAGGTCGGTACCCCCCGTCGACCGGCCGGCCACTCGACGAAGAACGCCGATACCGAGACCGGCGACCGGCAGAAGCCAAAGAAGCGTCGGATGGCCGGAACGGGTTTGCGTCGCCCACGTGAGGGCATGAAGGAACGCCGCCGATCCAACGCCGGCGGCGATACCGACCACCACACCAATGCCGAGGCCGACGATCGCCCGTCCGACAAGAGGTGACGCCCCGGGCGAATCGCTGATCACGGCCTGGCGACCATAGCGGGCTCACGACGAGATACCACGGGCGAGAACGGCTCCTAGGGTTGTGGGAATGTCGTTTGCTTCCGCCGTTCCCACGCGCCAGCGCCGGTATCTCGTGTGGGTGGTCGCATCCATGTTCGTGGCCATCGCCGCCCCTGCTGGTGCCGATCGAAAAGCTCCGGCCGGCAAGGACGGGAAAGCCCGGACCACCGGAACGATTGCCCCCGCGGCCGACGTGACGGTCAAGGTCACGGAATTCGCCCGGGCCGAGCAGCCGGTCGCATTTGCCATGCGCGCCGATGATCCGACGATGTTCATCGTCGAGAAGCAGGGACGCATCCGAGCTATTCGCAACGGCGCCGTGGAACCAACTCCGGTGCTCGACATCGTCAGCCGAGTTGATTCGACCAACGAACGTGGCCTCCTCGGTCTGGCCTTCGCGCCCGAACGAAACGACGTCCTCTACGTTGACTACACCGACAAAAAGGGGACTGTCTTCATAAGTGAAGTTCCTTTTGACGGCAGGACGGCCGATATCGCCAGGGAACGGGTCCTGCTCCAGATTCCGAAACCATTCAACGAACACAACGCCGGGACGCTGTCGTTCGATCGCAACGGCCTGCTGTATGTCGCCATCGGCGATGGCGGGTCCTCCGGAGATCCGAAGGGCAACGCCCAGCGCGTCGACGTCTTGCTCGGCAAGATTCTGCGGATCGACCCACGGGCCACGGCCTCGGCGGCGTACGCAATACCGCCCACCAATCCGTTCGCCACCGGACGGGTGAGCGTCGGCACCCTCGGGGGCGGCAAGGCGGCAAGGGCGGAGGTACTCGCCTACGGTCTTCGCAACCCGTGGAGGGCTTCGGTCGATGCCGCCACCGGCGACGTGTGGGTGCCCGACGTCGGGGAGAGCGACGTGGAGGAAATCAACCGAATTCCCGCCGGAACCGGAGGACAGAACTTCGGCTGGAACATGCGCCAAGGTCGCGCCCAATTCAAGGGTCCGCGACCAAAGGGCGCAGTCGATCCAATCGTCGACTATCCCCATGCAGATGGTCGATGTGCCGTCGTTGGAGGAGGCGTCTACCGCGGCACGCAGCTGGCTCCGCTGGTTGGACGCTACGTGTTCGGCGACGTGTGCTCAGGTCGCATTCAGGTTCTCGACGGAACCACGCCAGGGACCGGACGCATCGCTGACCTCGGGGCCAAGGTCAGCTACCTCACCGCCTTCGGAACCACGAACTCCGGGGAGCTCATCGCCCTATCCCTAGAAGGCGGCATCTACCGCCTGGAGATTGGGTAGCGCTCACTCCACCGTGCCGTAGGCCTTGGTCCGATCGCCAGCGCGCATATCTTCACGCTGAGCTTCGACCGCCCTGCGCACTGCGTCGACGAACTCGTCGGCCACATCGTCGTGCACGGCGTTGACGGTGCAGTGCAACGAGTCCGGCGGTGTCTGTCGGTCGCAGTACCAGCCACCGTCGGCCCACAGTCGATCGGCCACGGCGTAGATGTCGACCGGTGCCATGCCGTCGGTCCCGACCGCCGCAGCACCGATCGTTCCATCGCAGGGGGCTCCGAAGGCGACGAGGGTGGCTTCCGGCTCTCCCCGCACCTCGATTCCGTCGATCGACGAGAGACCAAGTTGAATCTTCTCGCGCGCTCTGAACGCCTGCTCCGTCAATCGGAGATAGCCCTCTTCACCGAGGTGTTGAAAGACCGCCCAGGCGGCGGCTAGTGAGCCACCGCTACGCGTACCTAGCATCGCCGCCGACCCGTAGAGCCCCCCGAGCCAATCGGTGGTGATGAAGATCTGGTGCTTACGCAATTCTTTCGACCGATGGGCCAACACCGACGCGCCCTTGGCTGCGTACCCAAACTTATGGAGATCGCAGCTCATGGACGTAACACCCGGAACGGCAAAGTTCCACGGCTTGGTCATCAGCCCGAGCCGTTCGAGCCACGGCATGGTGAAGCCCATGCACGCGTCGACGTGGAACAGCAGGTCATGGTCCTGGGCAAGGCGGCCGATCTCGTCGATTGGATCGATCACTCCTTGCGGATATGCCGGGGCCGAACCGACGAGCAGGATTGTGTCCTGATCCACCACGGCAGCCATTGCTTCAGCGTCGGCGCGATAGTCGGGACCGACCGGTACGCGAATGGCCTCCACATCGAAGTAGTCGGCCGCCTTGGAGAACGCCGCGTGTGCAGTAGTCGGCAGGATCATGCGTGGCCGGTGTACGCCACGGGCACGGCCCCATTCCTTGGCGCCTTTCACGGCGGTGAGAATGCTTTCGGTACCGCCTGAGGTGAACACGCCGACGGTTTCGTCGTCGCCGCCGAGAAGTCCGCACACCGTACCCACGACTTCAGCCGTAAGCGCGCGTAGCGATGGGAACGCATCCATGTTCAATGCGTTTTCTGACGAGAACCGCTTCTGCGCCTCAGCCGCGACCTCGTGGGCCTCGGGCCCGGCGAAGTAGGCCAACGAAAACGCTCGGCCCTCTTTCCATCGCAGGTCTCCGTGGCGGAACTCTTCCAGCCGGGACAGGACGGCGGCCCTTTCGGTTCCCGCGGCGGGCATGGTCGGACGCAGACGTGGACGGTTGCTCGAGGAATCTGGCGTCGCCATGCGTGCACCCTGCCACGTGCCGCATGACCGCGCCAGCAAGCACCGCCGTCCGCCAACCAGCATCTTGAACGAACCGTCGTATTGCACGCCGGTTCGCCTTGAATTAGGGTTACCTAACGAAATCGGTGAAGGACACCGGTCGAGCGAAAGGTCCCATGACGTTGGCGGATGCCCGAGTGAAGGATTGGGTCGATATCGTGGGCATGGCCAAGGACGCCGACGGCCGATCCACCCGGCTCGAAGACCTGGGCTTCCTCGTCGGCACGTCAGTTCGAGTCGACCGTCGTGCCGCTCTCGGCGATCCCACGATCTACGAGCTTCGCGGCACCCGCATTGCCCTCCGGAAAGCCGACGCCGCGCTGATCGAGGTCACGGCCGCGTCCGCTCCCCCCACCCGTTGAAGCCATGAGCAACTGTCACGACGACGCCAGTGTCGGTCGCGCCGGGTCCGCCACCACGCTCACCGGTGTTCGCCAGGTCGCGTTGCTGGGCAGTCCGAACGTCGGCAAGACCACGCTATTCAATGCGCTGAGCGGCCTGCGGGCCAAGACGGCGAACTACCCCGGCGTCACGGTCACCCGTCGTGAGGCGGTGGTGACGGTCGACCACGAAACCGTGCGAGTGGTCGACCTTCCCGGCACGTACAGCCTCACGCCGATCAGCCCCGATGAGCAGGTCGTGGCCGATGCCCTCCACGGCGCCATCCCCGGAGTTGGCGCCCCTGACGGACTAGCGATCGTCGTCGACGCCACGTCCCTCGAACGATCGCTGCTCCTCGTCGGACAGGTTCTGCGACTCGGCATCCCGTCGCTCCTCGTTCTCACCATGGTCGACGAGGTCGCCGCTCGCGGTGGTGCCGTCAACGTCGAGCGGCTGGGCAAGGCGCTCGGCATCCCCGTCGTGTCCGTGGTTGGCCATCGCGGCATCGGACTCGACCATCTCCGCGAAATGCTCGTCCATCCCGAGCGATGGGAGCAGCCCGTCCTCTCCCCACCAGCCGACTCCGCCGGCCGCGCCGCATGGGTTCGGTCCATCATGGCCTCGTCGGTGCAAACGCTCGACGTCGACGCTCGCACCAGACGTATCGATGCGGTGCTGTTGCATCCTGTCGCTGGCGCCGCGGTGTTCATCGGCGTGATGCTGGCGTTCTTCCAAGCGATCTTCGCCCTCGCCGCGCCGGTGCAGGGCTGGATCGGGACATTGTTCGATTGGCTTGGCCGGGGCACGGCCGATCTCATTCCCGGTTTCTTCGGTCGGTTCCTCGCCGAAGGGATCATTGGCGGCGTCGGAGGCGTGCTCGTCTTCCTGCCACAGATTCTCTTGCTGTTCTTCATCCTCGCCCTACTGGAAAAGGTCGGCTACCTCGCGAGAGCAGCCTTTCTTGCCGACCGCGTCATGGGGCGATTCGGCATGGAGGGACGCAGCTTCGTCTCGATTCTCTCGTCGTTCGCATGCGCCGTGCCGGGCATCATGAGTACACGTACGATCCCCTCGGAACGTCGCCGAATTGCCACGATGATGGCCGCTCCGCTCATGACATGCTCAGCGCGCTTACCGGTATTCACGTTGCTCATCTCCACCTTCGTGCCCAATCGAGCCGTCCTTGGACCGCTCCGGGCACAGGGACTCGTACTGTTCGGTCTCTACGCCCTCGGCGCCGTCTCCGGTCTCGTCTACGCGCTCATCCTGAGCGTCACCAAGCTTCGACACACCGGCGTGCCGTTCATGATGGAACTTCCCCCGTATCGCCGACCCACGGCTCGCGACGTGCTTTATGGGATGTACGACGGCGCCGCCTCGTTCGTCAAAAAGGCCGGCACGGTCATCCTCGTGACGTCAGCCGTTCTGTGGCTGCTCCTGCAGGTCCCGGTAAGTTCCCCCCCGCCCGGCCTGACCAACGCGCAGCAGTCGAGCTACAAGATGGAGCGCAGCATTGCTGGGCGTGTCGGCAAGGGACTCGGTCCGGTGTTCTCGCCGCTAGGTTTTGACTGGCGTACCAACGTGGCGGTCATCGGAAGCCTGTCGGCCCGTGAAGTGTTCGTGAGCACGCTGGCACTAACAACCGCATCAAACAGCGAAGCCTCCCTCCCCGAAACCCTTCGTGGGCTCAAAGACGCGAACGGCCGAACCATCTATGACCCGCAGACCGTTGCTGCCGTGCTCATCTTCTTCGTCTACGCGCTCCAGTGCCTCTCCACGATCGCCGTGCTCCGACGAGAAACGAATTCGTGGTGGTGGCCAAGTGTGGCTTTCACGTCGATGTTCGCAATGGCCTATGCGGGCGCGCTACTCGCTCGGCTCGTCGTTGGCTGGTGGGTGTGAGTTCGGTCGAGATTCATGTCGAGCGGACCGGCGACCCCGCCGTGCTGCGATGGGTGTGTCACCGAGTCGATCTTGGATCACCAGGTCTACGTCACCCTTGCCGCACGGACTCGACTGCGCTCGCCGCCCTGCGCCACCGCAATGAGATCGTAGGCATACGTACTATTGACGGTGACCTGCTGATGACCGCTCCCCACCCCTCCGCCTGGCCCTCACTGGCGCCGCTGGTCCATGACGCCCTCGTGGCCGAGTTGACGAACTCCGCATCGCTCGCCGTGTGGCTCACGAAAGCACCCGCCGCCGATGATGTCGTGGTACCCGGCGCCGGCGTGATGGCTACGCCCACGGTCAGCGACGTGCAAGCGGTCGTGGATGACGCCGCGGGCGCCGTTGCCTCGTCGCACGGCGGACGTATCGAAGTCACTGCCGTTGACGAAGACCGCGTGTGGATCGTCATGCACGGTGCCTGCCATGGATGCTCCGGAGCGAACACCACCCTCAACGACCTGGTCCGCCGAGCGGTGACCGGACGATGGCCGCACCTGACGACGAGCGCCGACGAGCCCGCTTCTCGGCCAACGTTCGTCCCGGTGTTGCTGGCCCGCCGAGGCGCCAAGGCCCCGACGTAGGTCAACGTCAACCAGTCACGGTGAATGCAGCCCGGATTCCGTCGCCTGTTGCCCCCGGTTTGCAGGCGGTGATGTAGGCCCCGGGCTTGGCGATGACGACGAGCTTGCGGGTCGTGCCGGGGCCGAGATTCTCAACCTCGCCGATGATGCGCTTCCCGTCGGCGCCGTACACGTAGAACTCGGTGACCTGGGAACCCGTGTTCTCCACCGCAAACGTGACGGTCCCGCTCGGAGCATTGGCCGACGAAAGCGTGCATGCCTTGTCGGTGCTCACGACCGTGATGTCACGGCCGACATTCGTCACCGTTTTGGCCTTGTCGGTGCAGGCCGACGCCAAGGACACCAAAGCGACAGAACAGACAACAAAGGACACGGTGCGACGCGTTGGCAAACTCATGCGACTTGCTCCTTGGACGACAGACGAGGACCCGCTGACGGGGCGGTGGGGGCGGTGGGTCGGCGGCGCATCAGCGCAATGAACGCGACCATCACGGGCACCACGTAGAGCAGCCAGGCGCCGGCCTGCAGCCACGTGGTGGCCGGTGAGAAGTTGATCGTTCCCTTGAGCAGCGTGGCCAGCCACGTGCCCGGACGGATGGTGGAAGACACGTCGAAGACAAGACTGTTCCCGCCCGGAAGCACGCTGGCTTCTTGGAGATCGTGGATGCCATAAGCGAGAACGCCGCCCGCCACCAGCACCAGCAGCGCACCGGTCCACGTGAAGAACCTCGCCATGTTGAGCTTGACCGCACCTCGGTAGATCGCCGCGCCGATCAGCACCGAGACCAGCAGTCCGAGCGTGGCGCCGATCAGCGGCTGGCTCGACGATCCCGTCGCCTGCGCTGCGGCCCAGAGGAACAGCGCCGTTTCCAGACCCTCGCGACCAACGGCGAGGACGGCCACCAGCACGAGGCTGGCTCCTCCAGCTGCTACCGCGGTGTCGATCCGGTGTTCGAGTTCCCCACGGAGCGACCGAGCCGTGCGGGCCATCCAGAAGATCATCCAGGTGACGAAGCCCACGGCCGTGATGGACAAGACGCCGCCAATCGTTTCCTGCGCTTTGAAGCTCAGCCCGCGCGGTCCGTAGGTGAGGAGTGCGCCGAACGCCAGCGATACCGCCACCGCAATGCCGACGCCGGCCCAGATCCGGGGGGCGAGTTCATGGCGCCCGGACTTGTTGATGTAGGCGAGGAGGATGCCGACGACCAAAGCCGCTTCGAGGCCCTCACGGAGTCCGATCAGAAAGTTGGCAAACATGCCAGCTCCTTGTTGGTGGTCATCACGAGGATCAGCATACCCGCGACTTAGGGTTGCCTATCAACTGGCGAGTGGCCTACCTGCTCATCTAGTTCGTGGCGGACCTCGGCGTCGCAGCGTATGGTCCTCACGCATGAACGACACGCTCAGCGCGGCCCTGGCGGACCTCACCGCCGACGCCCAATCACTGCTCGACGAGACCGTCGCCCTCCGCCGTGACCTGCATCGTCATCCCGAACTCGGCCTTGACAATCCGTGGTCGAAGGAACGCCTCCTCAGTGCCCTCGAACCGCTCGGACTTCGGCTCGGCGAGAGTTCTACGTCCACCGGAGTGACGGCCGTTCTCGACGGCGGGAGCGATGGCCCGACCATGTTGCTGCGGGCCGACACCGACGCACTGCCCCTTCACGAGGATGCCGAGATCGACTTCCGGTCCGGTGACGAAGACAAGATGCACGCCTGCGGGCACGACCTTCACGTGGCCATGCTCGTGGGAGCGGCCAAGCTTCTCCACGCCCGTCGCAAGGACATCAAGGGCCAGGTGCTCTTCATGTTCCAACCGGGCGAGGAGGGCTACCACGGCGCCAGGTTCATGCTCGAAGACGGATTGCTGGCCACCGCCGGCGAGGTCACCAGGGCCTTTGCCATCCACGTCGGCGGGAACGTCCCGTCGGGCCTGGTCGCCATCAAAGGTGGCCCGCAGATGGCCTCGGCCGACGAGTTCGAAGTGGTGATCCGCGGCCGCGGCGG
>JANLQX010000411.1:0-3621 GCA_031368095.1 Actinomycetes bacterium
AGGAATCTTGACGCCTACGCTGCACGCCGCCAAGGGGAGACTGCCGTTGTGATCCTGGAACCGAGGACCTGACTTGGTGATCTGATCTGCATACCGCCATTTGCCGACCGAGGTAGAGCCCAACGGCCCTGTTGGAAGCGCGACCCCGCGGTGCAGGGTCGAGGTGGGCCAGGGATCCGAAGTGCCGGTGGCCCAGGAGGACGAGATGATCGAGAAAAAACTGCGCACGCTTGTCGTCGGCACCGTTACCGGTGTCCTCACCGTCACCACCATCAGAGAGGTGGTTGATCACCCCGAGGGCGCCGATCTCGCTGATCGCGTGCGGACCGAGCTCGGACCACTGGTAAAAGAGTTCGACCTTCCGCGCATCCACGTCATGGCGGAGGGAAGCGTTGTGCTTCTGCATGGCGATGTGGGATCGGTCGAGCAGGCCGAACGGATCGAGGACGAGGTAGCGCGACTGCCCGGCGTGAGCGTGGTCGAGTCGCATCTGCACGTCGGTCTGCTCCCCGGCGATTCCCGTCCGTCGGACGGGCAAGCGCACGCGCCGCGATCGGACATGCTCACGGCGCTGTTGGCCACCGCCGAGTCCATCGGCATCACCGGTGAGTCGGCGGCCGCCGCTGTACGCGGAACGCTGAACGCTGTGATGAACCAGATCCCGCCAGATGAGCGGGTGCAGCTCGAGGGCCACTTCCCGAAAGACGTCCGAGCCTTCGTCGGCGCACGTCGCCTGATCGGCGAGAACGCAAAGCACTGGAAGACCGAACTGGGTCTCGATGCTGCAGCCGCTCTTCGCGGTGGGATCACAGTCGATGATGCAGAGGTGCTGGTGCCTGCGGTGATCGGAGTCGTGCGCCGATTCGTCCCGGAAGAGGACGCCGACGTCGAAGCGACGCTCCATCGCCGCATCAGGGAACTGTGGGACGTGTCGGTCGACCCGAATGCCGAGGACGCCGCCGAGGACCCCTCGGGCTGAGATTACCTGTTGCCAACGATCGAAATGAACTGACATGAGCGAGACACTCGATGGCGGCGAAGCCGTAGCCCGAACGGCATACCGGCTCTCCGAGGTGATCCCCATCTACCCCATCACGCCGGCGTCGGCGATGGCCGAGTGGTGCGACCAATGGGCCTCCGAAGGTCGACCCAACCTCTGGGGAGTCGTGCCGGACGTCGTCGAGATGCAGTCGGAGGCGGGCGCCGCGGGAACGCTCCACGGCGCGACTACCCGAGGGGCGCTCGCCACGACATTCACTGCGTCGCAGGGCCTGCTCCTGATGCTGCCAAACATGTTCAAACTGGCCGGCGAGCTCACGCCGGCGGTGATCCATGTGGCCGCCCGGGCCGTGGCCACGCACGCGCTCTCGATCTTTGGTGACCACAGCGACGTGATGGCTGTGCGTTCGGCGGGCTGGGCCATGTTGGCGGCTGGTTCGGCGCAGGAAGCAGCCGACTTCGCTGCGGTGGCGCACGCGGCAACGTTGACCACTCGGGTCCCGTTCCTCCACTTCTTCGACGGGTTCCGAACTTCCCACGAAGTGGCCACCGTGGAGATTCCCTCCGACGACGATCTCCGGGCGCTCATCGATGACGGTGCCATCGCCGCGCTGCGATCCCGCGGCCTCGACCCCGACCATCCGACTTTGCGGGGCACTGCGCAGAACCCCGACGTGTTCTTCCAAGCGCGCGAGGCCATAAACCCGTTCATCGACGCAGTTCCGGCGGCGGTGCAGACAGTCTTCGATCAGTTTGCCGAACTGACTGGTCGCCACTACGAGGTCGTTGGGTACACGGGAGCCGTCGACGCCGAACGGGTGATTGTCGTCATGGGCTCCGGGATCGGCGCGATCACCGAGGCCGTCGACGCGCTCACGGCGCAAGGCGAGCGGGTGGGAGTGCTCCAGGTCCACCTATATCGGCCGTTTCCTGTGGCCGCGCTTCTCGCCGCCCTGCCGAGGACCGCTTCTCGTGTGGCGGTCCTCGACCGTACGAAGGAGCCCGGTGCAACCGGTGATCCACTCCTCCTCGATATCATCGGTGCACTTACGATGTCGGACGAGAGACCAATGCCTCTTGTGATCGGCGGGCGATACGGTCTCGCATCGAAAGAGTTCACACCGGCGATGGCCAAGGCCATCTACGACGAGCTCGCAGCCTCAGCACCCAAGCGGCGCTTCACCGTCGGCATCACCGATGATGTGTCGCACACCAGCCTCCCGGTCGACCCGTCGTTCACCACCGACGACGCCGACCTCCGCGCGTTGTTCTTCGGGATGGGATCTGACGGCACGGTGGGCGCCAACAAGTCCACGGCGAAGATCGTAGGCGAGGCGGGCGGGACGATGGCGCAGGGCTACTTCGTCTACGACTCGAAGAAGTCGGGATCGATGACGGTGTCCCATCTCCGATTCTCCCGGCGACCGATTCGCTCCACGTATCTCATTGCGGATGCCCACGTCGTGGCGTGCCACCAGGTGGGTCTTCTCGATCGTGTCGATGTGCTGGCGGCTGCGCGTCCAGGGGGTGTGTTCCTGCTCAACAGCCCCTACGCCCCGGAGCGCACGTGGGACCGGCTTCCGGCTGATGTCCAGCGCCAGATCATCGACAAGAAGCTACGTGTACACATCATCGACGGCCACCGGGTCGCCAGCGAGGTGGGATTGCCCGGGCTCATCAGCACCGTGATGCAGGCGGCCTTCTTCCTGCTGACCGATCTGCTGCCGCCTGCGGTCGCGCTCGACGCCCTCCGAGCATCCATCCGAAAGACGTATGACTTATTGGGACCCCGCATCATCGACTCGAACCTCGCCGCGGTCGACCTGGCGGCGGAGAGGCTCGTCGAGCTCAAGATCCCCGACACCATCTCCGGTCAAGGTCGACGCGCCGCAGTGCCGGCCGACGCGACCGAGTTCGTCCAGCGGGTCACCGCCCGGATCCTGGCTGGCGAGGGCGATCTCCTGCCTGTGAGCGCCATGCCGGTCGACGGGACCTTCCCCACCGGGACGGCCCGCGTGGAGAAGCGTCGGCTCGCCACCGAGATCCCCGTGTGGGATACCGAGGTCTGCATCGATTGCGCTCGCTGCACGCTCGTGTGCCCGCACGCTGCGATCCGCATGAAGGTGCACGAGAACGCGTCTCCGCCGAACGCGCCGCACGGACTGCTCAGCAAGCCGTTCCGTTCGCATGACCATCCCGGGCTGCATCTCACCATCCAGGTCGCGCCGGAAGACTGCACGGGGTGCGGCGTCTGTGTCGACGTGTGCCCGGCCCACTCGAAATCACAGGTGAAGCACAAGGCGCTCAACATGGAGCCGATCGAAGGGCGTCTCGAAGCAGAGATCCGCAACTGGTCGTTCTTCCTCGACATGGAATCGGTGGAGCCGGGACTGCTCGATCCAAGCACCGTGAAGGGAGCCCAGTCGCGCGAGCCGTTGTTCGAGTTCTCCGGCGCGTGCGCGGGATGCGGCGAGACGCCCTATCTGAAGCTCCTCACTCAACTCTTCGGCGATCGCAGCATCGTGGCGAACGCCACCGGCTGCTCGTCGATCTACGGCGCGAATCTCCCCACCACACCGTGGTCGACGAACCGGGACGGTCGCGGGCCGGCCTGGTCGAACT
>JANLQX010000456.1:0-2464 GCA_031368095.1 Actinomycetes bacterium
CGCCGCGCACGGTCGGCCCGAAGGCACTCCAGAAGGCGCCTTCCGAGGTGATGCAGAGCTCCGGAGGCAGGTCGGCCTGGGTGGCGGCCACGCCGATCCCGTCGAGGGCGGCGCGCCCGCGTGCCACGATCGGTCGAACCACGTGGTCCTCGTCGGGCACGCCCCACTCTCGGTGCAACGCGCACAGACGATCGTGGTCCTCCTGCTTCAGGTCATCGGTGGTGGTGGCGATACGCACCCGCAGGCCGCGCTCCACCAGTCTCGGAATGGCCGAGCAAACATCGGCAAAGTTCTCCTCACCGCGCTTGGTGTCGTTGGCAACGGCATCGGGTGCGTCGAGGGATATCTGTATGTGCACATCCTTCCCGGCCAATGCTTCGACAATTCTCTCCAACCGAGGCCCGTGGAACAACGAGCCGTTGGACAACACCACCGTGGGCAGAATCTCCGAGAGGCGGGCGATGGTGGTCGGCATCGACGAGACCATGAAGGGCTCGCCGCCGGTGACGCCAATCGCCCGGAAGCCAAGATCCTTGGCCTCCTTCGCCCGTTCCACCATCCAGTCGGCGTCGAGCAACCGACGATCGACGTTCGGGCCGGACTCCGTTAGGCAATACGTGCACTCGAGATTGCAGTGGTAGTTCGCATAGAACCAGACCCGCTCGCCCAGGACTCCGGCGGCAACCGCTTCAGCGACGGTGCTCATGCCGCGAACCCCTCGGCAGCCAGCCGCTCGATGGTCGACACGCCCACCGGAAGCTGAAGTGCGGTGGCGTACCGGTTCAGCAGCATCGTCGCTCCGATCAAGACCGTGATCTCCACGATCTCGTGGTCGGCGTAGTTCGCCTTGACGGCATCGTTGGCCGGTGCCGCAATGGCACCGCGCCCAAAGGCCACGGCATCGACCCAGGTGATAAGCGCACGTTCCTTTACGCTCGGAAAGCACGGCAGTAACTTCTCGACCGGGGACATCGGTTCGAGTTCGCGTAACGCATCGACCTGTCCGAAAGACAGCCCGGCGTCTAGGGCAACGGTGGTGTGACTGTCGATGCAATACCGACAACCGAGCAGCGCCGATGTGCGCACGATCACGATCTCCTTCGTCCGGAAGTCGACGGAAGATGCGCCGAGGGCGGCGCCGAGAAATGGCATGGCCACTTCTGTGAGCTCGGGAACGTGGGCCATGGTGGCCAGGATCGGCCCGGGGTCGCCGCCGGCGTAGAACGGACGCATGAGGAGGGGCGCGTCGTCAACATCGAGGGCAGGCACGAGCATGGTCGTTACCCTAGCCAGCCGTACCAACCAGTGGTACCCCTCTGAGAGAGTCTGAGAAGGCGTCACGGTCCGACCGGTAGGGTCACCGTTGATGACTGTGCTGATCGTGTTGGCCAAGGCGCCGCTGCCGGGTCGGGTGAAGACTCGGTTGACCCCACCGCTCACCGGCGAACAAGCCGCTGGCGTCGCCGCCGCCGCACTGGCGGACACGTTCGCCGCCGCCCGGGCGTCGACTGCGTCGAGCGCGACTGTCGCTGTATTCGACGGCGAGCCGTCTCCGTGGGTTCCTACGGACGTGGTCACGATGGCGCAAACAGACGGCGGGCTCGACCGACGCCTTGCCGCCGCGTTCAACAGTGTTCACGCCGCGCACGGTGAGGCCATGGTCCTCATTGCCATGGACACTCCCCAGGTGACCGCCGCTCTGCTTGACGACGCCATGCAATCTCTGGCCGCACCCGGAGTCGACGCCGTCTTCGGGCCCGCCGACGATGGCGGCTACTGGCTTATCGGCCTTCGACCGCTGCGGGCCGATGAACCGAACTATGACGCGCTCTTCCACGACGTCCCGATGAGCACGAAGGACACGGGAGAAGCGCAGCGGGCTCGGCTGCTTTCACTGGGATGGGCCGTACGGGACATCACTTCGCTGCGCGACATCGACACCGTCGACGACATTGCCCACGTGGCGAAAGCGTTCCCGGAGCTTGGCGTGTCGGCGGCGTGGCGAATCGTCAGCGAAGAAGCTTGCCCATGTCCCGAACAGCCCGAAGCGTGCCCTTGATCGTGCCCGTGACTTTGGACTCGCCAGCCAGTCGAGGGGCGTAGGGCACCGGCACCTCGCCGATTCGCCATCCGGCAGTATGTGCACGTAGGACCATCTCCAACGGCCAGCCCGAACGGCGGTCCTTCATCCCGAGCGACAGCAATGCTTCGCGACCACAGGCACGCATCGGACCGAGATCAGTGAACGCCACCTTGGTCCGTCGACGAAGCTCCAACGCCAGCGCCCGATTGGCCACGCGTTGGTGAACCTGCATCGCCCCTTTCGACGGTCGACGGGCGCCGAGCAGGAGATCGAACTCTCCGGCGAGAACGGGACCGGCAACGAGCGGGAGGTGGTGCGGGTCAAGTGACCCGTCGGCGTCAAGAAAGCACACATAGGAGTTGGTGGCGGCTAGTAGTCCCG
>JANLQX010000503.1:0-25970 GCA_031368095.1 Actinomycetes bacterium
GCTCACTATTGCGGTGTGGGTTGTCGGCAGTCACTTCCCGCTTGCGTATCTGTTACTGGCGGTTGTGATCGCCTTCTTTCAGTTCTTCTTCGTGCTCGGCATCGGACTGCTGTTTTCGGCGGCAAACGTGTTCCTACGTGACCTGCAGTACCTCGCCAACCTCGGACTGATGGCTTGGATGTATCTCACTCCTGTCGTGTACCCGTTGACGTTTGTGCCGCTTACCACGAGTGCATTTGGCCACTCGATCCCCCTGCGGTCACTTATTCGACTCAACCCAATGACCTCATTTGTTCAGGCTTACAGAAGCTGCCTCTACGATCTCCGAGCGCCGACACTGCCGATGTGGATTGGAATCGTTGGGTCCGCGACCGCGAGTTATGTCATCGGGATTACCGTGTTCAATCGCCTCCAAGGCCGCTTCGCCGAGGAAATCTGATGATCGCCATCGAGGTTGCCAACGTATCGAAGCGTTTTAAGATCTTTCAGGAGCGAAACACCTCCATCAAGGCGATCGCCATGAACCGCGGTCGCCGAACACGCTTCGAGGAGTTCTGGGCTCTCCAGCAAGTGTCATTCGAGGTGAACGAGGGCGAAAGTTTTGCACTTGTTGGTCACAACGGATCGGGGAAGTCAACGATGCTGAAGTGCATCGCCGGGATCATGCTCCCCGACAAAGGATCAGTGCACGTGAAAGGCAAAGTCTCAGCCCTACTCGAGCTCGGGGCTGGATTTCATCCCGAACTTTCCGGTCGAGAGAACGTCTTCCTCAACGGAGCAATCCTCGGCCTGTCGCAGAAAGAGCTGAAGCGACGTTTCGACGACATCGTGGGATTCGCTGGCCTCGAACAATTCATAGATCATCCAGTCAAGAACTACTCGTCCGGCATGTATGCGCGGCTGGGCTTCTCGGTGATGATCAACGTCGACCCGGACGTGCTCCTGATCGACGAAGTACTTGCCGTGGGAGATGAACAGTTCCAGCGCCGTTGCATGGAGAAGATCTACGAGTTCCGAACGAGTGGGAAGACAGTCGTGATCGTCTCACACGGTCTCGGGACACTGCGAAATCTGTGTGACCGCGCAGCGTGGATACACCATGGAGAACTCGCCCGGCTCGGACCCGTGAACGACGTCATCGATTCGTACTTGGAGTCCACCGGGCAATTGGTGAATTCTCCGGCTTCAAGCATTTCTGTGGTCCGGCCGGGCTCCGGGGAGATCAGAATCGAGCGGGTAGAACTCATCGACTCCGACGGCGTATCGGTCGATCGAGCGAAAACCGGCGATGCCGTAACGTTACGGATCTCGTGGTTTTGCGACACGCCGATCGAAGATCCAGTGATCGCCCTCACGGTTTCACGGAGTGATGGCATCGTCGTTGGCGCTTCGAGCACCAAGATCGGCCAAGTTCCGCTCGGGCGGATTGACACGGCCGGCCAAATCGACTTTCAAATCGAAGCTCTGTCGTTGCTACCAGCGACATTCATCGTTCGAGTCGACGTTTCGGACACGACCAACGCACACGTCATTGACCAGCATCGCCAAGCGATGCGGTTCGACGTCTCTCCCGGCCGAGATCGCGGCGCTGACGGAGTCGTGACTCTTGGAGGACGATGGAGTTCACCTCAGTGATCTCACGCCGTCTGGCGCTCCGTGAGCGGGGTCGGGCCGCTGACTTTTCGTAGATTCCGCCGATGAATCAAAGAATCGGAACGAACTCGGTAGTCGAAGGTGACAACCGGTTGATAGGTAAGGTCAAATCCGTTTTCCAGGAAGCGAAGCCAGAGATCCCAGTCCTCGAGGCCGGCCAAGCTTTCGGAGTACCCGTTAACGGTGCGCCAAGCTTCGTAACGGATAAGTCCGCAGCTGTCAATATGGTTTTCAATTTGCAAGCGCTCGACGTCCGTCGGGCCCATGCACCACCGGCCATGTTGATTCCCGAACCTGATGGCGTCACCGTAAACCAATGCGACATTCAGTGCACCGTCGCCAATCGGCAGGAGCTCGCTAAGCATTGAAGGACGCAGACGGTTGTCCGCATCCAGTGGGACGAACCAATCAGCTTCGGCAATTCTGAGGGCAGAATTTCGGACCGCACCGGTGCCACGATGCGCCAGACGCAGAACCGAAACGCCTCGACGTGCGAGCCGTTCGAGCACGGCAACCGTGCGGCGTTCGGTGCTGCCATCGTCGGCAACCAGAATCGACACCCCGGCCAAGTCTTGCGACGCCGATTGCAGATCGAGAGCACTTCCCAGCGCCTCGTCGAGAAACCGGCCATCGTTGAAAACGGTGATGATGATGGCCACGGACGGAACTGACGGTTCACCCACGTCGTTCGCTCCACTTCAAGTACGAGGTGCGGATCTCCGATGAAAATTGATTCAGAGCGGCGGCCGAAGCGTACCGTTCCCTCGCCTGATCCATATTCGCGGTCCGCTCTTTTGCGAGCTCGACCCCACCGTCGTTCAACATGCGTATCAGCTCCACGGCCTGGCTCGCATCGGAGTAGTAGCGCGCATGATCCCCGGCGAAGGCCCTGACCTCTGGCTTGTCCGGCATGACCGGGATGGCGCCGCACAGCCAGGCTTCCACAACCGACCGTGGGTTTCCGATTGGGTGGTTGCTGGATCCGTAATACAACAGCGACGACGCCGAGGTAAGAGTCCGAATCACCGTGTGATTCGAGACGTCGCAGAGAACACTGATCCTCGGATCTGCGTCTCGAAGCATCGCAGCAACTGGATCAATCAATTCTTCCGACCCATGACAAGTCGCCAGTATCGCGGTCCGTTCGATGCCATGAAGGTCGGCGAGAATGCCAGTGATCTTGGGCCAGTTGCGTTTTGGCAAGCATGCCGAAGTGAACACAACACCACTACGGGCAAACGCGAACGGAGGGATCAAATCAGCATCGTGGACCAGGGCTCGAAGCGTTCTCGGATTGGCGAACTTGTCTGCGTGTTCGGGGTAGACCCAGAGGCCGAGGCAAAGGTCGTCACTCTCGAAGTCGTGTGCTGATGCAAGTTGCAGATCGTAGGAATGCACTCGTAGTGCAAACGGAATTCCATGCTCCGCCAGGAGCGGCCTGATACGCAGTGCCACATCGGCAAAGTGCACGAGCACAAGATCAGGCTGGTGTTTCGAGATTCCTGCCGCAACCAACCCCAGATGGTCAAAGGCAGTGACCGCGCCGGGGAACCGGTCATGCTCGCTGGCGACGGCAACATCGAACGACGGTCCAAGCGCGGCGAGTTCGCTCTCGACGTAGAACTCACTGAAACGAGGAAACGAGTGCGTGACCCCGAGGACGCGAAGCCTTCGAGCTTTGCGGGCACGGCCCCGTAGTTCTTGGCGGACCTGCTCGTTATTGTGCAAGACGGAAACTCGCGCACTTGACCTTGTGACGTACGTGCAAGCCCGAATCGGCAAAGGCTTCACGCGGCCGGATGCCGTGAGGCGAATAGCGATGTCCCAATCCACGCAACTCCGGAGTTCCTCGTCCCACCTAGCCTCCGCCAGTGCAGCGCGATGGGCAAGTGCGCCGGTGTCTATCGGGTTGAATTCCAGAAGAACTCGTGGATCCCATTCTTCCTCAAACCACCAAAATGCTGGCTCAACAGAACCGTCCCCCTCTACCCGCTCATGAAGACGGGCTCCGTACGCCACGTCCAGCTCGCTGTCGGCGGTAAAGGCCCAAACAACGGCACGGAGCCAGTCCGGGCCCATCGAATTGTCATCATCGGCGTACGTAACGTATTCACCTGTCGCTGCCCGCAGCCCGGCATTGCGAGCTCGTCCAATGCCCGGTTGGGATTCCAGAACTTCGCGAAACCTCAGGTCCGTAGCGAATTGCTTTGGCAAGACCCCTTGCTTCGGAGTAACGAGGACCACTTCGAACCGCTGGAACGACTGCTCGGCGATCGAACGGAGCGCATACGAGAGCGAATCGGGACGGAGCCCGAGTGTTGCAATCACAACCGAAACCAGCGGCTCCCGTGGCAACGGCACGGAGCCGATCCATTCCGTGAAGTCGGCTCGGCGGACCATCGACGAAATCGTCTGACGAGCGTGCATCAGCTCATGTTCCAAGTTCGTCAACCGACGATCCATCGCTTCGCTGGGCTCGACGCTCACCGTAGTTTGGTGGGCAAACGCCGATTCGAGCTGTTCTACACCGGTCAATTCACGAATCCGGCGAACTGCGGCCCACCGCACACCATCACCGTCACGGACCGCACGAGTCCAGAACAGGGCCGCCTCACGAACGATTGACTGCCCAAAATTTCGCCTAGGGAAATCCACCTAACCAACGTATCCGGTGGGCCGGGGCTGACGCGACAGGTCGGTGAACTCCAACGATCCATCTCGTTCGCCAGGATTGACCGAGCTTATGTCGGCTGATTCGTGATGTTCGGCCGTTCGAGGAGGAGGGCGCCGTTGTGACGGCCGATGACGCGCACACCGGGCTTGGTGGAGTAGCGACCAGCCGACTCGGCATCGACGAGGAGGTACCGCTCGTCTCGCGGTCCATCGGGCCAGTTGTTCCACGCCGTCATTGGCGGGGAGATTGGATCGCTCGGGGTGAGGGCGTTCTCGCGGAAGAACACGAACCACAGAACGTAGGCGCTGATGCCTTCGCTCACGACACCAACGTCGCCACGAGGAAAACGCTTTACGACTGCTTGCGAAAGTACGTACGCATCACGGTCAACGAGAGGTTCCCATGCCGTGCGGAGTGGGTTCGGGCGAAGGACAATCCCAAGGGAGAGCAGAACCGCAGCCACGGCGACGAAGGATTCCGGTCGTTTCGGGCCTACTGCTGAACCCGGTCGATGTTCGAGCCACTTCAACGCCACAAGGCGAGTCGATCCGACAATCGCAGCGCCTGATGCCGCAACGAGTAATGGCAGTAAGACGTACACGTTCTTGGTGGCCCGGTACGTCGTCACCGGTTCACCCCGCAAACGCAGGACGGTGAGCCCAACAAAGAGCGCGGCCGGTGCAGCAGCCGCCGCCAACAGGACCAGGGCAACACGATCAGCCCGGACCGAACGGGTAACCAGATGAATCGCCCCGAAAGCAAGCATCAGCACGCCCAGTGTGCCGCCCATCGATGCAACGGTGAACGGCGGGAGGAAGCCTTCCCCGACTCCAAAGATGGCTTGGCGCGTGGGATACGGCGACAACGCCAGCCAATCAAACGACAGCGCCAGCCCGGCGAAAACCACCACGGACGTCAACCCCACAAGAGCAACCCGGCGTCGCCAGGAGTGGGCACGAAGGCGCGAAAAGAGGGTGAGCGCGATTGGAACGGCAACAGCCGCCGGCAACACAACAGCGTGCTGAGGGTACGTGAGCGCAGTGGCCGCGGTGAGCACAAGAACGGGCGGAACCCAACGCCGAGTCACCAGTCCGCAACCGCCCAAAGCGACCAGGCCGACGCCCACGACGCAATACGACACCGCCAGAATCTGCGAAAAGAAGAACGAGATGGTCAGTGCGCCCAGACCGAAATACCACGCTCCGAACCACAGCATCAACGCCACTCCAATCCCGCCCCACGACCGACCGGGCGAGCAGGTGCGCGTGAGCCACGCAATTCCGAACACCTGGGACACGGCGGCACCCAATCCGGTCCACCACATGGCAACGATCGGCGCTCGACCGGTCATCGTCGTGATCGCAGCCGCAATGAGGTGCGAGCCGACGGGATAGTTGCCGAGCCCTTGGAGGCGCGCGTCGGCTTCCAGGAGGTGGCCGGTGTCGGCGATGTAGGTGATGAGGGCGGCGTGATGCGCCGGGTCGGCACCAAAGAGATGGGGCCAAATGAGCGAACGATCGGCGGCCCGGTCCCAGAGCACGACCAGGATCGCCAGAATTCCGATGAGAACCAGCACCTCGGTGGCTGAAGGGCGCGATGGAACGAGCAATCGAAGTCCAGAGAATCCAAACGAAACAATCGCCAAAACGAACACGGCGGCGATACCGACAAACGTCGCCGAGCGCAGCCCAAGTCCGAACATCATCGTGACCCGCATCGACAGCGAGAGGGTCGCCAGGACCACGACCGGGGCAACCGCCAGAAGGCCCAGCACGCCCACCCGCTCCGACTCAGGCACCTGCCCCGCCTTTCATCCGTTGCAACTCGAGAATTGTGCGTCGAATTTCGAAGTATTGCGGATAAAACTCGTCATGGCGTTTGTCGGTTACCGGTAGCGCGTTAATCCATCGAAAGAACCCGATCACGTCAACGCGAGGGCCGTCGCTGAACTGCTCGCGTACTTCCGGCCGTTCACGCCATACGTCGGCCATACGGGTGATGATCGGACCAAGGTCGGTATAGCGACGCTGCGGATTGTCCACGCTCCAGTAGAGGACCGGCAGGATCTGCTGGTCACTCCCCATGAGACCGAGCCTCGACCGGAGTTCGATGATTGACCCGAGTTCAGGCACGATTGCCGCCGAGAATGAATCTGGCAGGGACGCTCCCCAATCGAGCAGACCAAGTACGTCAGGACGCCCAACACTGTCGGAATACAACGTGCGCAACCCCGGTCGCTGCTCCCAGGGCGTCAGCAACACCGCCAGAAGACGATGCACCGCAGGACTGATCCTCACGCCCTGCTGTCGAAGGTCCTGCTCGACCGAAGCTCGGACCTTCGGCGAGTACGTCGGTGCGTTCTTGGCAAACGGCGCCCGCCACCGGGCGTGAACCGTCCCGAGAACAGTGCTCGCTCCGAGAAGCAACGCCACACCCAGCACGCCGACGGCGCCGACCAGCCCAAGTTGCGAACGAATTCGACGACCCGGGAACGACACGAAACGATCGTACTGAGCGTGAGTCCTCCCTTGGCTCCTCCCCGAACTTACGACGACGGTGGCGCAGTTTCCTCTGGCGCAATGCCGGAGTAGGTATCCGACGATGTCTCACCGAAGGCCTCGCTGAAGCACTTGTCGTAGAGGTCCGACGGGACGGTGTCGCCGGCGCCCTCACGGGTGCGGACTTCGATGCACGCCGGCGTGTCGGCGATGGGACTGTCGCTGAAACTCGCCTGAGTGTCGGACAGGTCCGTCGACGTGTCCACGGCCGACTCACCGGTGCCGTCCTGGAAGACCGACGACGTGTTGTTGGACGAACCGTCGACCAGTTTGCGGACTTCCTTGACGACACAATCGAGGGTCTTGCGGTCGAGCGTTTTGGCCTCGGCCGTCATGGCGTCGAACATGGTCCGCAACGGGCTCACGTACCAAAGACCGTCACGCTTGATCACCGTGAAGCCGACGTTGGCCCGCTTGGGGGTACCACACGGTCCGCTGAGACCACCGGTGGTGGCCGGCAGGGTGCTGAGGTCGAGTGGCGTGCCGGTGAGATCGGTAAAGAGCTTGGCCAACCCGTCACGACCGCAACCCTTTTTGGTCTCGCCGTCGAGCACCACAGTGGCGCAATTGCCCTTGTACTCAGCGCGCAGATCTTCTCCTTCCTTCGACGTGAAGCTGGCCTTGGCCGCCTTGTCCTTGTAGTCAACGACGATTTTCTGCCCATTGATCTCGGCCCGGAACGACATCGGCAGATCAACGAGGGTCACGAGGCGTCGGTCGGCCGCCAAGCTCGAGGTTTCCAGCTTGGGTGTGAGGGTGAGCGTGTACTGCTTCCGAGTGTCGGCGACGGTTTTCTCGGCGTCATCGATGAACTGCCCGCCGTAGTCGTGCAGCGCCGCGAACTCGTCGGGCGGCAACAGTTCGATCACCCGGCGAACGTCGAGGTTGGCGCCGGCCTGCAACATCTCCGACACAGCCAGTTCAGGGGTCTTGGCGCCCTTGGCGGGCACTCCGCCGCCCTTGACCGGAACCTTGTACGGCTTGTCGGCACTTCGACGCGCCGCCTCGGCGATCGAGTAATTACCCGAGATGTACCAACGCTTGCCGACCTTCTGAACAATCAATGGACTGCTGTCCGAACCCACCCGCAGGTCCGACGTGTCGGTCGACGATTCGGCTTCATCAATCTGTTTGCCGAACTGATCCCGCAGGAAATCTCCGAACGGAAGATCCTTGGGATTGAGCGTGGCCCGGAGCTTGCCGCCCGTCACCGTGACCGATGCGAGATCAGCGCGCAGCGGCTTCGACGTGGCCTTGTAGTTGGAGAGTTTGGCGGTATACCCGTCGACCTTGTTCAGGGTGAAGTCCTTCTTGAGGATCTCCAAGCGGCTGAGTTCACCGGTGAACGGCACCAGCGAGTCGAGCAGAACGTCACGCTCGCCCGGCGCCAGCGCATTGGACATGCCGATGAAGTCGCCCCGCTCGAACGACCGGTAGAAGCCTTCGACCGCTTCCTCCGGCGTGTTGGCCTTTTCCCCGCCGGTCAGCTGGGTATAGGCAAATGCTCCGCCGCCGGCGATGGCGGCCAGACCAACGGCGAGCAGCGCCACCTTGCCGGCGCGGCCCTTCTTCGGCGGCACCGGAGGGGTGAGCGAAGGCGTCTCGGTGGCGGCCGATGCTCGATCCTCGACGTTCGTCACCATCGACGCATCAGGCAATGGCGTGGCGCCTACGTCGTCAGGTCCTTCCATGGGCACGGTCGGATCATTGTGGTCAGTCATGCGTTCACCTCAGTCGCGAAGATCGTTGTATCGGTTGTGTACGACGCTCACCTGAGCGCCTGCGGTTCCCGGCCCTTACGCGACCGGCGCGAACGGCCCGGTAGGAACACCAAACCCCACGCCCCGAGCAGGCACACCGCCCCGGCGACGATGCAGACATAGGGACCCACCAATCGCGGCGGCCCGAACTGGGTTCCGACCACGCCGGCCCCCAGACCGAGCACCCCGAGCGGCAGCGCGGCAAAGCCCGACAGTCGCAGCCGACCGAGGCCGAGGAGCAATACCACCACGCCCGCGGCCACCGGGGTCACCAGCAGCACCGAGACGGCCGTTCGCCGCATCGTCGTGTCGAGCACCCCGAGTTCCGACGCGATGCGGGCCATGGTGAACGCGCTTCGACGGACGCCACCGGTGTCGAGCCACGGCAACGCCGCGCCCGCCACCACGCCCGCCGAGCCGATGACCGCAAGGGCGCCAACACCCATCTCCACCGCTTTCTCGCCCACCAGCGAAAGGCTAGGGCGGTTGTGCCCCACCGGTGCGACTACTCCGGGAGGGAGTCGGCGTTGCCACCGCAGATGATGACGCCGACGACGGCGCCGGCCGGCGGGACCCAGGCGCCGCTGGTGAGGGCGGCGAGGCCAGCGGCGCCGCCTGGTTCCGCCACGACCCGCAGCGACGACCACAGCCACCGCTGGGCCAATGCAATGTCGTCGTCCGTCACCAGGGTGCACGACCCGACCCGGTCGCGCAGGATCGGCCATGGCACGGCCCCGATCGACGGTGCTCCGAGCGACGTGCGGGCAATGCCGGCCGCCGCGGTCGCCACCGGCGAGCCGTGCCGCAGCGCGTCGAACAGGGTCGGGCACCCCACCGGCTCCACTGCCACCACCGACGCGCCGTCGCCCAACGCGAGCGCGACACCAGCGGCAAATCCCCCGCCGCCGATGGCCGTGAGCCAGTAGGTCACCTGTGGCGCCTGGTCGTTCAACTCCAGGCCCAACGTTGCCTGCCCGGCCACCGTGGCCGGCTGGTCGTAGGGATGAATGAGCGGCCAGCCGGTCTCGGCGACGATTTGCTCGGCCAAGGCAAATGCCTCCGACGGCACGTCGCCGATCAAACGCACGTCGGCCCCGCACGCCCGCATGGCCGCCACCTTGGTCGCCGCCGCGCTCGTCGGCACGCAAATCACCGCGTGGCGGCCAAGCGCCTGGGCGGCATAGGCCACCGCCAGACCATGGTTCCCGCCCGAACACGCCACAACGGACGCGGCGTCGGTGCTCAGCAGCGAGTTGAACGCACCCCTCGGCTTGAACGACCCGGCCACCTGGAGCGACTCGAGCTTCAACGTGGTGCGCACCGGACCGCTCGGGGTCGGAACCTCAACATCGATCACCGGCGTAACCCGCACATACGGCGCGATCCGCTCGCGCGCACGGTCGATATCACTGGTCGTGAGGGCGTCCACGACGGAGATTCTCGCCGAGTTTGATCACGGGAGCGCTCCCAGAGCGCACCTGTGCTCAAACTCCCCCCGACGTCGTATATACCGATCCGAAGCGGTATATACTCGGCACGTGACCAAGCACCTCGTCGACCTCGATGACGCCGCCCTGAGCGCCGCACGCGCCGAACTGGGCACGAGCACCATCAAGGACACCGTGAACGAAGCACTACGCCGAAGCACCGTCGATCGGTCTGAGCGCATTCGCAACGCGCTCGATGTCCTGGCCGAGGCTCCGCTCGGTGACCGTGACGACGCGTGGCGCTGACGCACCTCGTTGACACCAGCGTTTTGAAGCGGCTCGCCGACTCGAGGGTTCGCTCCGTCATTGAACCGCTCGCTCAGGCCGGTCGGCTGGTCCGACCCACGATCTGCGACCTCGAGATCGGCTTCTCGGCCCGCAACGGCGATGAGTGGGACCGCCTTATTGCCGCGCTTGGCGCCTTCGAGCTCATCGAGACCACGGCGGCGCACGCCACACGGGCACTCCAGATACAGCGGATGCTCGCCGAACGCAGTCAACGGGGACGCAAGATTCCTGATCTGCTTCTTGCCGCCGGCGCAGAGGCGCTGAACCTCACCGTTCTTCACTATGACGCCGACTTCGATCTCATCCGGTCGGTCACCGGACAGCCGTGCGAGTGGGTCGTGCCGGCCGGAACCGTCGACTAGTTGATGAGCTTGTCCCGTCCTTCCCAGTAGGGGGCGCGGAGTTTGAACTTCTGGAGCTTGCCGGTGGCGGTCCGGGACAGTTCGCTCCGGAACTCGATCGACGTGGGGCACTTGAAGTGCGCCATCTTTGATCGGCAGAAGTCGATCACGTCGCGCTCCGTCGGAACGGCTACCCCCGCCCGCAGAACCACGAGGGCCTTGATGGTCTCGCCCCACTTGGTGTCGGGCACGCCGATCACTGCACATTCCGCGATGGCCGGATGTTGGAAAAGACAGTCCTCCACTTCGATCGACGAAACGTTCTCGCCGCCCGAGATGATCACGTCTTTCTTGCGGTCGGCGATCACGACGTAGGCACCGTCGAGATAGCCGCCGTCGCCGGTGTGAAAGAAGCCGTTCTTGATCGCCTTCGCCGTTTCCTCCGGTTGCTCCCAGTACCCGGCAAACACCACATTGCTACGTGCACATACTTCACCGTCGTCGGAGATCTTGACGGTCACCCCGAGAGCCGGAGCACCGGCCCGGGACAAAAGACGCGACCGCTCCGAAACGTCGAGATCGTCATACTCGGCGCGCTTACGGTTCATGGTGAGCAGCGGACTGGTCTCCGTGAGTCCGTAGATCTGGATGAACTCCCAACCCAGTTCCAACTCGACGCGCTCGATCGTCTTTGACGGCGGTGGCGCGCCGGCCACCACGATGCGCATCGTGTCGCGACCGGGAACTGGATCGCCAGCAGCCACGCGGGATTGCGCCGCATCGAGCGTCATCGAAACGACGGCCGGTGCACCGCAGGCGAAGTTCACGCCGTGGCGCTCCACCCGGTCGAGAATGTCCTTGCCGTCGACCTTACGCAGCACAATGTGTCGACCGCCCATCCCGGTCACCGCGTAGGTCTGACCCCACCCGTTGCAGTGAAACATCGGCAGCGTATGGATGTAGACATCGCGATCGCTGACCGATGCGTGCCACCCGAAAGTCACCGCATTGGTCCACGCGTTGCGATGGGTGATCTGCACGCCCTTCGGTCGCGCCGTGGTGCCGGACGTGTAGTTGACGGTGGCCGTGGCGTCTTCGTCCGGCTCCCAGGCCGTAGGTTCCGCCTCGGTCGCTCCGAGCGGGGCGAAGAGTGCCGCATCGGACACACCGTCGAGGGTGATCAAGTGCTCCACGTCGATGTCCTTGACCACGTCGTACTGCTCCGGGTCGACGAGCAGCACCCGAGCCCCGGAGTGCTTGACGATGTAGGCGATTTCTTCGGTGTTGAGACGGAAGTTGATCGGGACGAGCACCCGGCCATAGGTGGCCGTGCCCCAGAACGAGATGAGGAACTTGGCCGAGTTCGGACTAACAATGGCCACGCGGTCACCCTCCCCAATACCCAGGTCCTCCAGCCGACGGGCCATACCCCGGACCCGACTACCCATCTCGGCGTAGGTCAACTCGCCAAGAGCACCAACCGCACCCGGCTCATCGACGACCCCGATCCGGTCTCCGTAGACGCCAACGGCACGATCGAGAAAATCAGCGACGGTAAACGGAACCTTCATGGTTGCTCCTTGGACAGTACGACGAACCGGTGCAGTTTGGCCGAGCCCACGCCCGAGCGCACACCACCCCCGGCTCCACACCACCCCGACCCTCGTGGACCAGACTCTTCGGCGATGAACGCAGACAACAACTACGGGTTCGGTCGTATCGGTGTGGTCGGCGGTGGACTGATGGGATCGGGCATCGCCGAGGTCTGTGCCCGCGCCGGACTCGACACGATCGTGGTGGAGGCGACCGTCGAGGCGACGCAACGGGCCGAGGCCCGCGTCCAGGGTTCGCTGGAGCGGGGGCTCAACGCCGGCAAGCTCGACCAGGCGACGTTCGAACGATCGATGGGAAGCCTCCAGTTCGCGTCGGATTTCGATGCGCTCCATGACCGCGACCTTGTCATCGAAGCCATCGTCGAGAACGAGAGCGCCAAGCTCGACGTCTTCCGTCGTCTCGATGCGGTGGTCTCCGCCGACAATGCGGTGCTGGCGTCGAATACCTCGTCGATTCCGATCATGAAGTTGGCGATGGCGACGAAGCGCCCGTCGAACGTCATCGGGATCCACTTCTTCAACCCGGTGCCGGTTCTGAAACTGGTCGAACTGGTGACCTCGCTGCTGACCAGCGAAGACACCCGGGACCGGGCCAAGGGGTTCGCCACGAATGTGCTCCACAAGCGCGTGATCACCTCGCAGGACCGCGCCGGGTTCATCGTCAACGCGCTCCTCATCCCGTATCTCCTCAGCGGGATCCGCATGCTTGAGTCCGGCTTCGCCACGGCCGAAGACATCGACGCCGGGATGGTCGAAGGGTGCGCCCATCCCATGGGACCGCTGCGCCTCACCGATCTGATCGGCCTCGACACCACCATGGCGGTGGCCGACAGCCTCTACGCCGAGTTCAAGGAGCAGCTCTACGCCCCACCGCCACTGCTGTCCCGCATGGTCGAGGCGGGTCTGTTAGGCCGAAAGAGCGGTCGCGGGTTCTACGTCTACGCCAGGTAGCCCCTGAGGCCGCTTTACTGCGGCACCGAACGTGCCGATGACTACTAGGCATGAGTTCGTTCTCCTCGCCCATCTCCGGTGTTTCGCGCCCGGCCATGACCCGCGATGAACGCGACCTTCGACGCCTCACCCGCGCCTCGGTGCTCGTCTCGTTCCTTCTCGTCGGGGTCGGCGCCCTGGTGAGCCAGACGATGACGAAGGGCGTCACCACCCGCGACCGCCAGACCATCCAGAGCACAGCCGCGGCCGTGGCGGTCGTCGCGCCAATCACCTCGACCGACGAGTTCCAGAGCGCCGTGGCCGCCCGCCGCGAACAGTCTTCGCTGCCGATCCTGGTGAGCGACCCAAGTCTGCAGACCAGCGCCCAGGGTTGGGCCGACGCCCTCCCCGGCCGTGGGATTGGCCATGACCCGGCCATCCTCGACGGCATCACCGACGACTGGCAGCAGGTGGCCGAGCTGGTGAGTTCGGGTCCGTCGTTCGATGCCGCCAGCCGAGCGCTCCTGGCCAAGGCCGCCGGAACCAGCCCGCTCGACGATCGCAACGTCACCGCGATCGGCATCGGCACCCAGGTTGACGGTGACACGACCATCCTCGTCGTCCGGCTTCTGCGTATGCCCCCGTCGGGCGACGTTGGCGTCCAGATGGGGTTCTAACGCGTGTGGGTGACCGACGTCACCCACGAGTTTGGAATCTCCGGCGGAGGCTGACGGTTATTGATGATCAGTAGGTTGCGTGACGGTCTTCCCCCCCTCCGATCTCTCGCAACCTGCCAGCTAGAAGCCCCCCAAATGCATGCGACCGACGCCTACCAGCGTCGGTCGTGTTGCATTAGGGGCGCTGATTTTCCACCAACAGGGGATCTAACGACCCGGAGGACGGCCGCCGACCACGCCGAGCGCAGTCGTAGCGGCGGCGGTGCCTCGGTCGAGACACATCGCGGGCCCGTTTCCGTCGAGGTGGGCCATGAGAAAGCCGCCGGCGAAAGCGTCGCCGGCGCCCACCGCGTCGACCACGGCGACCGGTTCCGACTCCGACGTCCGGGCCACCACATCGCCGTCGTTGGCGACAAGTGCGCCACCCGGTCCACACGTCACGACCACGGTGTCCCAAAGCGACAGAAGCGACATCGCCACCCCCTCGATGGGCTCCTCGGGCCCCGCTCCGGCGAGCAGCCGCGCCTCGTCCTCGTTGGGAAACCCGATCGACGCGCCCTCGAGCAGGCGCCGGGCCTTGTCGACCCCGAGGTCGCGTAGGTACCCGGCGGAGGCCGGGTCGACGGACCAGGGATGCCCCTCGGCCCGACACCGATTCACCAAATGCTCGAAGACCGCCCGCGGACCAAAGGCGAAAAGCAGATAGCCGCTCAGATGCAGCCATGCCGCACCGGTCAGAGCATCGTCGACATCGGCGAACGTCAACAGCCGTCCCGCCCCACGATCGGTCAGCATCGTTCGGTCGCCCGTGACGTCGTCGATCAGCGCCACGAGGCGAGTCGTAGGGACGGCCGGATCAATGGCGAGTCGCGCGTCGACGCCAGTAAGGGCCAACGCGTTTTGGTGCCAGGCGGCGTCATCCGCCCCGACCCGTCCGGCAAAAACGACCGACCGGGCGGCATCTGCTGACTGCGCCGCCCATGCCGCCCACGCCGCCGTATTTGCCCCGGAACCGCCCGGTCGCACCGACACGGTGGCGTCGGTGTCGGTCCCGGCCCGAGAGGGACCGTGGGTGCGACAGACAATGTCGGTGACGACATCGCCGACAACGACAAGCGGGCCGTCCGCCGAAGCGAACGGCCCGCTGGTCACGGTCGCAGAGAACGACTGAGGGCTCAGAGGCGAGCGCCGGTGGCCGCTTCGAAGAAGTGCACGTAGCGGGTATCGACGAGCACGTCGACGAGCTCACCCGGACGAACGGCGGTACGAGCATTGAAGCTCGCCACGAACGTGGAACCGGAGTCGGTGCCGATACGGCCGAGGTTTTCCTCGTCGTCGCCCTTCTTGGCGCCGTCGGAATAGACCTGCGGAGCATCAACGCCGAAGTGGACCATGACCTCGGAGCCGAGCGCCTCAGTGATATCGACCTTGGCCTTCAGGGTCCGGCCCGGATCGGTGGTGCCGGCGAGGGCGGCGTCTTCCATGTTCTCGGGACGGATGCCCAGCACCACCTTGCGGCCGGCCTTGGCGGCCTCGACGAGACCCGGGCGCTTGGCCACGAGCGACTCATCGATGTTGATCCGCTGGTCGCCGATGTGCGCGGTGACGCCGTTGTCGGCCGAGAGACCCGCTTCACACAGGTTCATCGGAGGTGACCCGATAAACCCAGCCACGAAGAGGTTCGCCGGGTTGTCGTAGATGAACTGCGGCGTGTCGACCTGCTGCAGGAGGCCCCGCTTCATGACGGCAACGCGATGACCCATGGTCATGGCCTCCACCTGATCGTGGGTGACGTAGAGCGTGGTCACGCCGAGACGCTGCTGGATACGGGAGATTTCGCCGCGCATCTGCACGCGGAGCTTGGCGTCGAGGTTCGACAGCGGCTCGTCCATGAGGAACACCTGTGGTTCACGGACGATGGCCCGGCCCATGGCGACGCGCTGGCGCTGACCACCGGAGAGTTGCTTCGGACGACGGTCGAGGTTCTCTTCGAGAGCGAGCATCCGTGCCGCTTCGGTGACTCGGCGATTGATCTCGTCCTTGGGCATCTTGCGAAGCTTGAGGCCGAAGCCGATGTTCTCCGCCACGGTCATATGGGGATACAGCGCATAGCTCTGGAACACCATGGCGATGTCGCGATCCTTCGGCGGCACCTCGTTGACGCGCCGGTCGCCGATACGCAACTCACCCGTCGTGATGTCTTCCAAGCCCGCCACCATGCGCAAGGCCGTGGTCTTTCCGCAGCCGGACGGGCCGACGAGGACGAGGAACTCGCCGTCGGCCACCTCGAGATTGAGATCGGTAACCGCCTCGAATCCGTTGTCGTATTTCTTCCCAATGTTTTGGAGGACGACGTTAGCCATCTCTACCCCCTGGGGTCGGTGCCGACATCACCGTGCGTGACGCCCGGCACACACTAAACGTAATTCCGCGGTCTGTCACGGGCCAATGTTTTTTACCGGTCGCGGCGGTGGTCAGCCGTACCATGAGGAGATGGCTTTGATTGGGGAACTCCTGGTGGAACCGTTTGTTCCCGGCGATCCGGGCCCGCATGTGCTCGCCGCGTGGGCCGCCGCCCAAGGAGCCGGGGCGACGCTGGAGGTCGGCCCTTTCGGCACCCTGGTCCGGGCCTCGACCGACGACGACGTGCTCAACGCCCTCGACGCCGCCGTTCGCGCGGCGATCGGCACCGGCGCCACGCGGGTCTCGACCCAAGTTGTGCAGGAAGAATCGCAAGTCCGCTGACGGTCGTTCAGCGGCGTTGGCGGCGTCGTTGGACGGGCCCCTCGGCGACGAGAACGACGACGAACAGCGCGCCCAGGGTCAGCACGATCGTGCCGCCCGGGGCGAGGCGAGCGACGCGGCCGACCACGAGTCCGACGACGGCCGCAATCACGCCGATGGCCGACGACAGGGCCAACGTCGATCGAAACGACGTAGCCAACCGCTGTGCAATACCGACCGGCAGAACCATCAGTGCGCTTACTAAAAGAATGCCGACGACGCGCATCGCCATCACGATCGACACCGCCGTCACGACCATCAGCAAATCGTTCATGCGAGCGACAGGGATTCCCGACGCAGCCGCCGCGTCTTCGTCAACGATCACCGAAAACAGGGCGCGATGGACCAGGGCCAACACGCCAGCAACCACGGCACAGGCGGCGGCCAGAACCACGAGGTCGGCCCGCGTGATCGTCAAGATCGACCCGAAGAGGTACCCCTGGACATTGGCCGCCACGTTGCCCCGTCGGCTCAACACGACCGACGCCATCGCCAAGCCGAGATAAAACGCAAGGGCGAGGGCGAGGTCGCCGTGGTCTCGGGCCCGAGACCTCAGACGTTCAATGGCGAGCGCGCCGATGACGGCGGCGACGAGCGCGGTCCAGACCGGCCACACGCCGGTGACGATCCCCACGGCAACCCCGGCAAAGGCCAGATGCCCGAGGCCGTCACCGACGAGAGAGAGGCGACGCTGCACCAAGTAGGTGCCGGTGATCGGAGCACTGGATCCGACCAACACCCCGCCGGCCAGCGCCAGCTGAAGGTACTCGCGTTCAAACGGCCACGGCAGGGGAAGGGCCGCCAACAACGACTCGATCACGCGATCTCCTCGAGCCAGCGGGGAAGGTCGTGGCCGTGGGTGCCAAGGTGCACGCCGTCGGCGGCAAGAGCGCTCGGGGTACCGTCAAAGCGCACCTGGCGTCGCAGCACGATGACCCGGTCGAGACGATCCTCCACGGCGGCGAGATCGTGGGACACGAGCACGACGGCGACGCCCCGCTCGTCGCGTAGACGCCCGAGGGTGGCGGCAAAGCGTTCCTGCTGCTCGGCGTCGACGCCCGCCACCGGCTCGTCCAGCACCAGGAGTTCAGGACGGCGGACCAGCGCTTTGGCGATGAAGGCCCGCTGCTGCTGACCACCGCTGAGAGCTCCGATTCGGGCATTGGCCAGGGCGCCTAGGTCCACCTGTTCGAGGGCGTCGTCGACCTTGGCCGGATCGATTCGCCGCCACCAGTGTTGATCCGTGGCCCCGGACGCCACCACCTCGCGAACGGTCGCCGGGAAGTCACGGCCGAGGAAGGGGCGCTGGGGCACATACCCGAGGCGTGACCGTGCCGCTGGACTCGTCGGAGCTTCGCCGAACAGTTCGACCGTCCCGGCGGTCGGGCGCAGCAGCCCGAGAGCCAGGCGGACGACCGTGGACTTCCCAGCACCGTTCGGGCCGACCAAGGCGACGAACGTCGCCGGGGCGATCGCCAAGCTCACCTTGTCGAGGACGGGATCGGCCCCGTAGGCGAAGGAAACGTTTCGTAAAGTGAGAATCGTTTCCACAACGACCAGCATACGGCCGCCGGTCGCCGCCGAGCGAGGAAGAGGAGCCTCAGCCGACTCGGCCGACCCCCACGAGGTCTCGACGGAAGATGCTGCGCGTTCGCACCGGCGTGCCCCGATGCGACGCTTCGACCATCTCGCCGTTGCCGACATACATCCCGACGTGGTGGATAGGCGAGCCATAGAACACCAGGTCACCGGCCCGGATCTGGCTGACCGACACCCGGATGGTGGCGGCGTACTGCGCCCGAGACGAATGGGGCAGTGACTTGCCGGCCGCCCGCCAGGCGGAGAGCATGAGCCCCGAACAGTCGAACCCTCCAGGTCCGCTGGCCCCCCAGACGTACGGCTTCCCCAGCTGCGTCAGGGCCGCCTGGACCGCCGCCCGACCTCCGGGGGAGCCGGGGGTATCGGTGCCGGCGCCGGCGGCAATCTCGAGGGCGGCGAGATCCTGGCCTGCGTTGGACGACCTCGACGACGTCCGTGACGCGGCAGTGGCTTCCTTTGCCGCTTCACGAGCAGCGGCTATCTCTTGGCGGGTGGCCCCGGAGCCGTTGCGGCGGAGCGCGGCCAGACGTTTGTCGGCTTCGGCTTTGCGCTTGATGGCGGCCGCCCTCGATGTGGCCGACGATTTCGCGGCTTCCTGCTGGCGCACGGCGAGGGCGCGTCGAGCCTGAGCCTGACGGTCGGCAAGCTCCTTTCGAGCACGTTTCGCTTCGGCCGCGATCCGGTCCTTCTCGGCCTGGATGACCAGCACCTTCAGTTCGCCATCGGCCTGGCGCTGGAGAACCTCGGACTGGGCGAGGAGGCGATCGGTCGACGCCCGCTTCTTGGCCAGGGACGCGGTCAACGCGGCCGCATCCCGGCGGGCCGACGAGACGGCGACGCGCTTGCGGTCGATGTCCTCGCGTGACGCCCGGACGGCGTCGATCAGGTCACGATCACGGTCACGAGCGCGGTCGGTGAGCACCGTCGAGCGTTCGAACTCATCCATGGCAACCGCCCCTTCGATGGCAATCCCAGCGCCGCGGAAGGGGTCCGTCACGGCGTCGAGCGCGGCCCGCCGGGCCCGAGTTTCGAGACGCAGGGCCCGGACGTCCGTCGAGGCCAGTTCCGCCTCCGCCGCCTTTGTCCGGGCCACCAGCTTGGCCAGCTTCACGTGTGCGTCGTTTTCGTCCTCGGCCAGGACGGACAACTTCTCGCCGAGGGCATCGATCGACGCCGCCAGCCGCGCCGCCTCGCGCTTCTTGGCCGAAACGGCATCAGCACCGGCCGACGTGGGGAGCAAACCGCCGATCACGATCGCCAGCACAATGGCGACGCTTCGTCGACCGCAGGGTCTGGGCCAACGTGGTCCGCCGACCCTCTGTGCCGGGAATCGCACCAGGCCACGGTAGTTCGCTCAAACCGGCTCGGATCAGCTCGGGCAGTCCAGCGCCGTCCGCAGAGTGGCGAGGTTGGCCCGCATGACGCTCAGATACGACGCTCCGTCGGCCAGTTCCTCGGCCGTCAATCCCTCGATGGGACTCAAGACTTCGGTCGTGACCCCGGCCTCGCGGGCGAGGGTTTCAGCAAACTCCCGGGGCGCAAGTTCCTCGACAAACACGGTCGTTACCCCCTTAGCCCTTACCAGGTCGGCAAGGTCGGCGAGACGCTGAGGATCGGGTTCGGCGTCGGGCGAAAGGCCGGAGATCCCTTCCTGAGTCAGGCCATATCGGGTGGCCATCCGACCGAACGCCTCATGGTTCGTCACGATGAGGGTACGTGCGCATCCCGCCAAGCCATTGCGAAACTCTCCGTCGAGCGCGCCGAGGGCGGCCGCCAGAGCGGTGCCGCGAGCCGCGAAATCCGGCGCCGCGGACGGCCGAACGGCGCTGAGCGAAGACACGACCTCATCGCGGAGCGAGCTGAATTCGACCGGGTCCAGCCAGACGTGGGGATCGACTCCGCCGCCGCCTTCCCTGACCGGCCCGGCGTCAACGCCCAATGCATCAAGAACCACGATGGTTGCCCCGGACCGACCGGCAGCAACCTTTTCCGGTCCCGGCTGGAAGCCACGACCCATGACGATGGCCAAGTCGGCGTCGGCCAGCGACTCGACCTGGTCGGGGGCCAGTTCGAGATCGTGAGGTTCGACGCCGGGGGGTGTCAGGTTGGTCACCGTCACGCCATCTCCTCCGATCTGTTCGACCATCCACGCCAGCGGATAGAAGGTGGCGACGACGCGGACGGGGTCGGCAATTGTGTCCGCCGACCGATTGGATGATGACGAACAACCGGCGACCACAAGGGCGATGGACAACAGTCCACCGAGAACCGAACCGGTACGAAATGGGGCCATCCTCGAAGTCTAACTGAGAATGCTTCTCAGTTTCACTTTGATGTTCCAGCTCACTTCGGGATCGGCACCAACACGGTTCGTCCACCGAGGTACGGCTGGAGAGCGGCCGGCACCCGAACGGAGCCGTCGGCCTGCTGATGATTCTCCAGGAGAACGACAATCGTGCGCGCCACCGCACAAAGCGTTCCGTTGAGCGTGGCGGCAACCTCCGTGCCCTTTTCCCGCTTGATCCGGGTACCGAGACGACGCGCCTGGAAGTCGGTCGTGTTCGAAGTCGACGTGACCTCGCGATAGGCGTTCTGGGTGGGCAACCAGGCCTCACAGTCGAACTTGCGCGCCGCACTCGAGCCAAGGTCGCCGGCAGCGGTGTCGATGACTCGGAACGGCACTTCCAACTTGTTGAGGAACTCCTTCTCCCAGGAAAGCAGACGCTGATGTTCGGCGAGCGCGTCGGCCGGGTCGCAGTAAACGAACATCTCGACCTTGTCGAACTGATGAACGCGAATGATGCCCTTGGTGTCCTTGCCGTAGGACCCGGCCTCACGGCGAAAGCACGACGAAAACCCTGCATAGCGAAGCGGCAGCTTGGCCGGGTCGAGGATTTCGTTGGAGTGGTAGGCGGCGAGCGGGACCTCGCTGGTGCCGACGAGATAGAGGTCGTCGGCCGGCAGGTAGTAAATCTCGTCGCTGTGGGCGCCGAGGTATCCGGTTCCTTCCATCGCCGACGGCTTGACCAGGACCGGCGTGATTACCGGGGTGAACCCGGCGTCGACGGCCTGCGCGATCGCCATGTTCACGAGAGCCAGTTCGAGCAACGCACCGACGCCGGTGAGGAAGTAGAACCGCGCCCCACTGACTTTCGCGCCCCGTTCGGTGTCGATGGCCCCGAGTAGCTCGCCCAGCTCAAGGTGATCGCGAGGCGTGAAGTCGAAGGTGGGCGGGGTACCAACGTGTTCAACGACCACGAAGTCGTTCTCGCCTCCGGACGGAGCTTCGTCGTGAACCACGTTGGAGAGCTGCATCTGCAATGCCCGAACTCGTCCTTCGTGGACACCCTGTTCGGCCTCGGCCGCCTTCACCGTGGCCGAGAGTTCCTGGCCCTTGGCGAGCAGTGCCGCTTTTTCGTCACCCTGTGCTTTGGCGACATCACGGCCCAGGTTCTTCTGGGCGTTGCGAAGTACGTCGAAGTGCACGATGGCCACCCGGCGGGCATCGTCGGCCTCCAGGAGCGCGTCCACGATCGACGGATCCTCGCCCCGCTTGGTTTGTGACGCACGCACAACGTCGGGGTTCTCTCGCAGGACACGCAGGTCGATCATCGGTTGGTCAGGCTACTGACGCCGACGCCCGTCCCACGTGGCAGTGACGGTTCGTTGCCGGTCGCGGCAACACTTGGGCATGGTCCGTTTGCGTTTCATCGTGGCCGCCGTCGTCATCTCGGTGGTCAGCTCAGTGTTCGCCGTGGCGACAGGGCCGGCGGGAGCGGCTCGTGCCGGTTTCACGCTGCGCAACGTGGCGACGGCCGATCGCCCGATCGGGTTTGCCCTTGCGCCGAACGGCGCGTTCTTCGTGATCGAGCAGCAGGGAAAAATCCGGGCCTTTTCTGGCGCCAAAGTTGGGACGACGGTCCTCGACGTGCACGCCGAGATCAGCGACGGTGGCGAGCAGGGTCTGCTCGGAGCGGCGTTCGCCAACGACGGCACGTGGCTCTATGTGAACGTGACCAACACCGATGGCGACACCGAGATCCGCGCGTACCCGTTCGCCAACGGGCAGGCCGACAAAGCTCGGATGGTCACGATGCTGACGGTTGATCAGCCCTATGCGAATCACAACGGCGGCGGACTCGTGGTCGATGAAAGCGGTGTCTTGTGGATCGGCCTGGGTGACGGCGGGTCGGCGGGGGATCCGGAGAACCGAGCGCAGAATCTCGATTCCCTGCTCGGAAAGATGCTGCGGATCCTGCCGACCCCCGAGGATGCCAAGCCATACCGAATTCCCGTCGGCAACTTGGAAGCATCGAAGGGTCGACCGGAGATTTGGGCGTGGGGTCTGCGCAACCCGTGGCGGTTCTCCATCGACGCCGTGACGAAAACGCTGTGGATCGGCGATGTCGGTCAGGGTGATCGAGAAGAGATCGATGCCATCTCCACGAATGCCGAGCGCGCCAACTTTGGATGGAAACTTCGTGAAGGTACGCGTGCTTACGATGGCGGCGAGAAGCCTGCGGGATACGTGGACCCGGTACACGACTACTCCCACTCGACCGGCGGATGCTCGGTAACGGGAGGGGTCGTCTACCGGGGCCGCGCTCTGTCGTCGTTACGGGGCGCTTACCTCTTTGCCGACTACTGCGACGGAAAGATTCGCGTGGCGCGTCGCACGCTGTCGGGTGGTTCGGTCAGTGTCAAAATGAGTGGACTCAACCTGAAGGGCGCGGCGAGCTTCGGAGTCGATGCCGCCGGCGAGGTCTATGTCGCCTCGGTCGATGGTCCCATCGCCAAACTTGTGACCCGCTAACGCTCGCTTCTATTTCAAGAACAACGCGTAGGCGGGATCGGTGGTGACGTCGCGATAGGCGTAGCCGACGTCGGCCAGAAAGGGCCGCACCCGTTTGCGTTCGGCGGCCGGGACCTGTAGTCCAACGAGCACCCGCGAGTAGTCGGCGCCCTGATTGCGGTAGTGGAACATCGAAATGTTCCACGTCGGCTCCATGCTGGTCAGGAAGCGCATCAGCGCTCCGGGGCGCTCTGGGAATTCCACGTCAAACACGAGCTCACCGTCGGCGAGAACGCTATGGCCACCGACCATATGACGAAGATGCTGAGCGGCGAGTTCGTTGTGGGTGAGGTCCAGCACTTCGAACCCGGCGGTTCGGAACTGGGCGGCAACCACGTCGCCACCACCGTCGCCGTTCACCCCGATACCGACGAAGATACGGGCCTTGGCGTCGTCACTGATGCGGTAGTTGAACTCGGTGACGCTACGACTACCGACGAGTGTGCAGAACGCCTTCAAGCTGCCGGGTCGCTCAGGAATCGTGACGGCGAATAGCGCCTCCTTGGCCTCGCCCACCTCGGTCCGCTCGGCGACGAAGCGAAGACGATCAAAGTTCATGTTCGCCCCGCACGCAATGGCAATCAGTGTTTCGTCGCGAAGACCGTGCGCCTTGGCGTAGGACTTCATGCCGGCCACCGCCATTGCGCCGGAGGGTTCGGTGACGCTCCGGGTGTCCAAGAAGATGTCTTTGATCGCCGCGCACACCTCGTCGGTATCAACGAGCACGTAGTCGTCGACCAGTTCGCGACACAGACGAAACGTTTCCTTACCTACCCGCTTTACGGCGGTGCCATCGGCGAAGAGTCCAACGTCGGTGAGCGTGATTCGCTTGCCTGCTTTGACACTGCGAACCATGGCGTCGGAATCGATCGTCTGTACACCTATGATTTTGATTTCCGGACGGATGGTCTTCAAGAACGCAGCAACGCCGGAGATCAGACCACCGCCCCCGATAGCGACGAACACGGCATGGATCGGCTCGGGATGCTGGCGGAGGAGTTCCATGCCAACGGTTCCCTGACCGGCAATCACATCGGGATCGTCAAACGGGTGCACGAAGGTCAACCCGCGCGCTTCTTGAAGGATTGCGGCGTGGGCTTGGGCGTCGAAGAACGACTCGCCGTGGAGCACGATCTCCACGTGTTCGCCGCCCCTCGAACGCACGGCGTCGACCTTGACCTGCGGCGTGGTCGTGGGCATCACGATCACCGCTCGACAGCCAAGCTTGGCGGCGCTGAGAGCCACCCCTTGGGCGTGGTTCCCGGCACTGGCGGTGATCACCCCGCGGGCCAACTGCTCCGGGGCGCAATGCACCATCTTGTTGTACGCCCCGCGAATCTTGAACGAGAAGACTGGCTGCAGGTCCTCCCGCTTGAGTAGCACTCGATTGCCGATTCGTTCCGACAGGCTCGGTGCGTGATCGAGCGGCGATTCGATAGCGACGTCGTAGACCCTCGCCGTGAGGATTCGGCGCAGATAGTCCGTAGGCATACGACGCACAGCCTCCCAGATTGCAACGCACGAAACCCCTCGGTTCGAACGAAATTCCACGACGTCACGGCGCTGCGGCGTGCCACACTGACCGCGGTGTTGACGCCCTGGGACGACCTCAATGTGACGCACGTCGACCAGACCGACGATGGGGACCGACGTTTCGGTGCGACGATCAGTCGGCAGTGGATCGTGGCCACCGTGCCCCAGGGCGGATTCGTGACGGCGCTGGCCGCCCGGGCGATGGCCATTGTGGTCGACGATTCGGCCCAAACGCTCCGATCGATCACGTCGGTATTCGCCGGGCCTGTTACCGATGGCCCGGTCGAGATCCGAGTCCGAGTGCTGCGACGCGGACGGTCGCTCACGCAATGCCTCGCCACCGTTACCAACCCGGGTGCTACTTCGGGACTGACGGTCATTGCCGTGTTCGGCGCAACCCGTCCGGGCTTCGACGTGGTGGAGCGCGTTATGCCGACGGTTCCCGGTCCGATGGAGGGCTGGGGTTGGCGTGACCCAATTCCCCCCGACGTCGACTTCACCCACGTCGGCGAACCGCCGCCGTTCTGGTCCACGATCGTGGAAGGGCGGCCGTCGATGGCCCGCCGTCCGTGGGAGCCGGTACGACCGGGTCCAGCCGAGAGCTTCGATTGGTACCGGTTCGATCAGCCGCCTCGGCGAGCCGACGGTTCGCTGGATCCAGCCGCCTTACTCGTGCTGGCCGATTCGATGCCCGGCGCCCTTGATCCGGTGGTGGACGACATCGCCTGGTTCGCCCCGAGCGCCGACCTTACCGTTCACGTGTTTGGCACGCTGCACGCGGAGTGGACGCTCGCCCATGCTCGGATCGTGCAAGCCACGGAGGGCTACGCCAGCGCGGTCGTTGACCTGTGGGATCCGTCGACGAAGCAACTCGTGGCCCACGCCACCCAGGTCATGATTTTCGTGCTGCCGAAGTAGTTGCACTCCCGGCACTCACGGCACTCAGGAAGAGCCGATCCCGGGCCGCCCCGGGACCGCGTTCGGTTGTCAAGGAACTGTCGGGGAAGTGCGATCGGATGCGGTCCCGGTCAATTGGCCATTGGGCTGATGGTCCAGGTGCCGTTGTCGTGTTCGGTCAACGTGATGTTGTGGAGGTGGACGTGGGTGTGGTGGGGTCCGCAGAGGAATCCTTCGTTGTCGAGGTCGGTCGGTCCGCCGCGTTCGTATTCACGCAGATGGTGGGCGTCGGAGCGTTGGGCGGGGGTGTCACATCCGGGATAG
>JANLQX010000504.1:0-3762 GCA_031368095.1 Actinomycetes bacterium
CTATCCCGGATGTGACACCCCCGCCCAACGCTCCGACGCCCACCATCTGCGTGAATACGAACGCGGCGGACCGACCGACCTCGACAACGAAGGATTCCTCTGCGGACCCCACCACACCCACGTCCACCTCCACAACATCACCCTGACCGAACACGACAACGGCACCTGGACCATCAGCCCACCAGCTGACTGACCGAGAACCGCATCCGATCGAACTTCCCCGAGTGCTCCTTGACAACTGAATTCGGCCTGCAGTTCGTAGTTCCCCTGACCGCTGCTCCGCCGCGACCGGTGTCGCCGCCGCTGCTGCCGTGACTGCAGTTACGGCCGTCGGCTCCGCTACCGCGGTAGCCGCGCGGCCAGTCAGCATTCGCCGTTCGGGGTCAGCGGGGGAGTGCTGGACCGGCGAGGACGTTGAGGGCGACTGGCGGCGACACGATCGTTTTGCCGTTCTCGGCGATGACGAGGTGGGCCTCCGCTTCACCTTGGTGGAGCGCGTCGACCTGGTCGTTGGTGCACGCGGCGGCGGCATTGAACGAACCGGATGGGCTCACGACCCCGCGATAGACGCCGAGCACGTCGGCCGTTCCTCGACGGGTGATGAACACCGCAAGCGCCGAGTCACCGCCCTGGTCTGTCGGTCCGGACGGCAGTTTCGCTGAGCCGTGGACGGTGCCCGCCAGAAGACCCGGCACACCGACGGCCGTCCATGCAGATGACGGGGGCGAGACCTCCGGCAGGGGAGGGCATTTCTCCAAAGGTGCACTGGCTATGGGCACAGCGCTCGTTGCGGTGACGGTGTCGCTGGGGGCTGGCGTGGTGTCAGCGACGGAGGAACTTGCTGCGGCGAGATCAACGGTGGTCGGACTTGTTGGACTTATCGGTCGGGTTGGACCGGCGGTCGATGTCTGGTTCGAGGTGGGACCCGAAATCGTCGGACGGAGCGCAGGTGCGAGTGCGAGTATGCGCGGCGAGGCCAGCGGACCGGCAAACGCGGTCGAGCGAGGTGCGGGCGGGCCAACCTGCGCCGGGACGGACACGAGAGTGGCCGTCGGAACGGGCACGGGAAGCGCTTCGGGTCGCAACGCTGCTTCCTGCGGCGTGGCACCCGCGGGCGTGCGCTCGACCGGCACCTCGGGTTCGGCCGTGGCTGGCTCTGGCGCACTGGTCGTGGCCAACGCCGGCGACGGGGCCGGGGCGGCTGGGGGCACGATGTACGGCGTTGGTGCTTCGGCGCCGTTGGGCACCGGTGTCGGCTCGCCGCTCGATGACGAACCGTTTCCCTGCAGAGTCTTGGCCAAGGTCGGCGGAGCGACGATTGCCGTCAGGCTGAGACAGGCGCCGAGCGCGCCGAGGGCGACGCGTCGACGCGTCGCGGTTTTGACCATGGCCGAATCATCGGCAGATCACTCAGCAAGGTTTACCGTCCGCCGGCCACGTCGATGATGGAACCGCACAGATACGACGCGGCGTCGGAGCAGAGGAACACGATGACGGCGGCGATCTCGTCGACGGTGCCCGGTCGCTGGAGCGGGACGAGGTGGGCCAGACGCTGCGCCCGGTCGGGCTGGCCTCCGCTGGCGTGGATTTCAGTGTCGATGATTCCCGGACGGACACCGTTGACGAGAATTCCTTCGTCGGCTACTTCTTTGGCGAGACCGATGGTGAAGGAATCGATGGCGCCTTTCGACGCGGCGTAGTCCACGTACTCGCCGGGACTGCCCAAGCGTGCTGCCGCCGATGACACGTTCACGATTCGTCCACCGGGTCCACCGTGGCGGGTGGACATGCGCCGCACCGCCTCCCGGCAGCAGAGCATCGGACCGATGGTGTTGACCTCGAACAAATCCCGAATGCGTTCGGCGGTGTACTCGTCGACGCGCAATTTCGGGGCGACGATCCCCGCGTTCGTAATAAGTGCGCGTAGTGGCCCGATGGCGTCGGCGCCGGCAAAGAGCGCTTCGATGTCTGATTCGCTCCGCATATCGGCACGGATCGCCGCGCAGGTCGCGCCGATCACCTCGCAGGCGCGGACCGTCTCGGCGGCGGCGACATCGTCGGCCCGAAACGAAACGACGAGATCCCAACCGTTTGCGGCCAGTGCCGTGGCGGTCGCCCGACCGATACCTCGGGTTCCACCGGTGACGAGGGCCAGGGGACGCGTTGCACTCATACCTTGACCTTAAAGAAGTCAGCCGGTGCGGCGAAATTTGGCGAGCAGATGTGGACCGGCGAATACGGGGGCGTAGCGAGGCGGGTTGTCGGCCGATGTGCATGTGGGCAGGCAGGCGACCTCGCAGTGATAGTTGGCGTTGTGGAAGAACGCCATCGACTGGCGCCTGGCCCCGGCGTCCACGCTTGGATTCACGACGCGATGCAACGTCGAGCGCCACCGGTCATTCGTCCACTGGGCCATCATGTCGCCGACGTTGATGACGAACGCGTCGGGAATGCTCGGCACCGCCGTCCAGAGGCCGGTGCGCTGGTCGAGCACTTCAAGTCCGCCGGGCGCAGCGTCCTGGCGAAGGATCGTGATGGTGCCGTAGTCGGTGTGGGCCCCGGCGCGAAGTTGGCCGGGCGGCGGGGGCACGGGCTGGTCCGGATAGTTCAGGGCACGCAACGCAGTGGTGCCCACATCGATTCGAGGGGCAAAGAAGTCGGCGTCGAGTCCGAGACCAATGGCGCAGAGGCGAAGGATCCGCGCGGCGAGGTCATCCATCGCCACGAAGTACGCCTCCAGGGCCGGGCGAAGCGATGCCATGGTGGGCGGCCACAACGTCGGAAGGAACAGCACCGCCTCGTCGGGATCCGTCGGACGTCCGGCCAGTCCGTTAGGCGGCCGAACGACGGGACCCATGTTGAAGGTTTCCTTGAGGTCCGGTTGGCCTCCGTCGCCGATGGAGTTGCTGAGCGTTTCGCCGGCCATCGGGACATAGGCAAACGGATAGTCCGGCCGAGGCCGCGCCGCCGCCAACCGCTCGGCCAGGGGCAGGTCGAAGAAGGCCCTGACCGTGGCCCAGGTGCGGTCGATGAGTTCCCGGTCCACGCCGTGGCCGACGATTTGGAAGAAGCCGATGTCGGAACAGACGCGATCAATTTCGGTGGCCAGGTCCGATTCGTCGGCGCGCATATCAAGTACGGGGATGAAGGTCATAGGTGGGCCTATGGTTCCACGATGGCGAAGCCGGACTGAAAAACGTCAAGGTTCGAGAACACCGTGGCGAGGGCGACGGGATCACCGCCGAGGGCGATACGGCCGTCGGCGATGGCATCGGCCATCGTGGCGTCGCCGGCGATGATCGACACCAACGTCGCTCGGGTGGTGGTGACGGTGGCCTCGGGGTCGATGGCACGGCCAAGCCAACCGCTCAGCGTCCGGTTGGAAAGTTCGAGGCGCCAGTGCTCGCCGAGATCGGGAAACGTCCATCCGATGGTGAGGGACTTCCCACCGACGTTCTCCGCCTGCAACCGGACGCCCAGGAGTTCGAAGACCTGTTCGACGGTGAGCGCCATGAGCATCGACCGGGCCCGCGCGTCTCGGGGCGCCGGCGGACCCTGACGAAGCTCCTGTGCTCCCGTCAGGTAGGCGTTGCGGAACGTGGTCGACTCCGACTGATACCCGAGCTGTTCGAGGGAATCGGCCTGCAGGGCTCGTCCTTCGGCGTGCTCGGGATGGCCGAACACCACGTGGTTGAGTACCTCACAGACCCACCGGTAGTCGCCGGCGTCAAAGGACTCTCGGGCCTTGGCCACGACCGCGTC
>JANLQX010000053.1:0-12238 GCA_031368095.1 Actinomycetes bacterium
CTTCCGCCGGTGGTCCCGACCAAGATCATCTGTGCCCATCTCAACCACGTGAGCCGCGTCCGGGAGTTCGGTACGCGGCTTCCTCCGTCGCCGACCTACTTTCACAAGCCGGTGTCGTCCCTCAACTCCCACGGGGGTGACGTGGTGCGGCCGATCAACTGCAAGTGGCTGAATTACGAGGGTGAAGTTGCCATCGTGATTGGTCGGCGCTGTCGCAACGTGTCCTACGTCGATGCCACGAACTACATCGGCGGCTACACGATCGCCAACGACTTCGGGCTTCATGACTTCCGTGACACCGATTCAGGATCGATGCTTCGCGTGAAAGGGGCCGACACCTTCTGCCCCCTCGGCCCCGGGTATGTACGCGGATGGGACCCGGCGGGAAAGTCGATCAAGACAACCGTCAATGGCGTGCTCCGCCAAGACGGGTCCACCGATGAGATGGCCTGGGACATGGCCTACCTGGTGGCCGACCTGGCTCGTCTCATCACGCTTGAACCGGGTGATGTGATTCTGAGTGGAACACCAGCGATCTCGCGGCCGGTCGTCCCGGGCGATGTCGTCACCGTTGAGGTCGAAGGTCTCGGCGCGCTGACCAACACCATTGTCGACGGGCCTACTCCCGTGAGTGACGAGGTCGGTGCCCAGCCCACCGAGACCGAGGAGGTGCTGTCCACGGCTCTCGGCGGCGAGTGGGAGTTTCGCGGTCAGCGGCCTCCGGTATACCCGACGCCGCGTGATCTCCTCCCGTACCCCCGTGTCCGCCCAAGGTGGGAGAAGTGAGCGGTCCTCTCCCCGAACATGACCGAGCTGTCGTCGTCAACGGCCAGTGTTCCGTTCCGGTCTCTGTGGACCACTACATTGGTGGTCAACGAATCGCCAGCGCGCATACGTTTGAAGATCGCAGTCCACTCGACTGGAATCTCAAACTGGCCGACGTGTCGCGCGGGGATGCCTCCACCGCTCGCCTCGCCGTCGACGCAGCGGTTACGGCGTTTCCGGCGTGGGCCGCTCTCGGCCCCTCTGGCCGTGGTCCAATCCTTCGACTTCTCGCCGACCTGATCGACGAGAACGTCGAGAGGATTGCTGCCGTCGAGTGCATGGACATGGCCATGCTTCACGAGTCGTTGCGACTGCGAGTGATCGGGCGGGGGGCACGGAATTTCCGTTCCTACGCCGACCTTTCCGAGGCCTACGCGGAACGCGTGTGGACGTCGAACAGCACGCGAAATCGGGTGATCCGCATGCCCGCCGGTCCGACCGTCGTGATCACCCCATGGAACGCGCCGTTCATGCTGGCCACGTGGAAGTGCGCGCCGGCGCTCGCCGCCGGCAACACCGTGGTTCTCAAGCCGGCCGAGTGGTCGCCGCTCTCGGCGTCACTGTTGGCCGACCTGGCCCACGAGGCCGGCGTTCCGGCCGGGGTGTTCAACGTGGTGCAGGGAATCGGCGAGGAGATCGGTAACGCGCTGGTGCACGACGCTCGGCTGCGTCGCATCAGCTTCACCGGCTCGCCCGAGACCGGTCGGATCATCGGCGTGGCGGCGGCCCAAAACCTCGTGCCGTTCACCGCTGAGCTCGGCGGCAAAGGTCCGTTCATCGTGTTCGCCGACGCCGACCTTGATGTCGCCACCAAGAAGGCCGCGGGGATGTTCGACGACAGCGGCCAGGTCTGTCTGGCCGGGACTCGGTTGCTCGTCGACGCATCGATCAAGGACGACTTCCTGGCGAGGTTCCACGCCCATACCGACGCGCACGTGCTGGGCGACTCACGGAATCCGGCCACCACGGTGTCGCCGATGATCCACCCCGGTCATCTCGCCAGCGTGGCTGGTTTTGTCGAGCGGGCGCGAGCCAACGGTGACCGGATCGTCCGCGGCGGGAAGGTGTGGCGCGAAGGTGGGCTGTGGTACGAACCCACACTCGTGGAGCCAAAGTCCAATGACAGCGAGATCGTGCAGCGCGAGGTGTTCGGACCGGTGCTCACGTTCCAGACCTTCACCGACGAGTCCGAGGCGATCGCTCTCGCCAACTCCACCGCCTACGGGTTGTCTGCCATGGTGTTCACCTCGTCCGAGGAGCGGGCCGATCGCGTCGGTCGCGCCGTTCGGGCTGGGACCACGTGGGTCAATACGTTCCTCGTACGCGACCTCACTGCGCCCTTTGGTGGCATGGGAATCTCCGGCATCGGCCGCGAGGGCGGCGACTACGCCTTGGACTTCTGCAGCGATTTGAAGACCCTGCAGATCGTGGAAGGATCCGTCCATGGGTGAAATCGTCGGCGCCGCGGTGGTTGCCCATGTGCCGACCATCGTGTTGCCTCTCGCCACGCGACTCAAACTGAACGAGGGACGCGAGATCAGTCTGGTCCCGGGCCTTCACCGTCTGCGCGCTGAGGTTCTCGATCGACTGGGTATCGACACGATCGTCGTTCTCGACTCGCACTGGTCCACGACCGTCGAGTTCATCGTTGCCTCGCATGATCGGAGATCGGGTTTGTACACGTCGGACGAGTTGCCTCGGGGCATGTCGCAGATGCCCTACGACTTTCTGGGCGATCCGTCACTCGCCCGTGACCTCGCCGCCGGCGCGGCACCTCGGGACGACATGTGGATCACCGCGATCGACGACCCGTGTCTGCCCATTCATTATCCGACGGTCAACCTGCTGCCGTTTCTGCAGCGCGACGAACGGTGGATGTCGATCAGTAACTGCCAAACGGCCGACCAGGTCGACTATCTCCTGGTCGGTCGTCTTCTCGCCGAGACCGTTGCCGCATCGGATCGTCGGGTGATGCTGCTGGCATCGGGCGCCATGTCGCACACGTTTCATCCGCTCCGAGAGATACGCAATCACGAGTCGTCGGACCCTTCGCACATCTTCTCGGCCGAGGCCCGAGCCTTCGACGAACAGATCTTGCGATGGTGGGCCGACGGCGATCACGCTCGCGTGGTCGGCGCCTATGGCGAGTATCGAAAGCACAAGCCCGAGGGCCGATTTGGTCACTACCTCACCATGCTCGGCGCCATCGGCGGGGCGAATTGCACCGCGGTCGGGGTGCCGTTCTCCAACTACGAGAACTCCGTCGGGACCGCGCAGATCCACGTGAACTTCGAGCGCCCGTTGGCGGGCTGGACGACTTAACGCGTCGAGCTGGCGGCGGCGACGAGCCAAGCGAACGACGGCTCAGGATGACCGAGCACGAGTTCAGGGTGCCATTGCACGGCGAGCACCGGAGCGCCGGGGATTTCGGCCGCCTCGATGGTTCCGTCGGTGGCCCAGCCGGTGGCGACGAGGCCATCGCCCAGCCGGTTCACCGCTTGATGATGCAGGCTGTTTACCGCAGTGGCGGCGCCGTAACACCTAGCCGCCAGGGAGCCGTCGGCAAACGATGCCTCGTGCACCAGTGCGTCGGTGTCCACGTCCCATGCGGCGTGACGATCACCGGCACCGGGTTCGAGGTGCTGAACAAGCGAGCCGCCGAGGGCCACGTTGAGAAGTTGCATGCCTCGGCACACCGCCAGCACCGGCAGCCCGCGTCCGAGCGCAGTGGTGACAAGGGCGAGTTCCACACGATCGCGTTCGGGGTCCACGCCGTATACGGCCGGGTGCGGTTCTTCGCCGTAGTGCGCGGGGTCAACGTCGGAACCTCCCGTCATGACGAGACCGTCGACGCGGTCCAATGCATCAATCGCCGCATCGGAGCACGGGAGCAAAACCGGAATGCCGCCGGCGGCCTGCACGGCATCGGCGAAGGCCCCGATGTGGAGGTCAACGCCCAACGCCGCGAAGTTGTCAGGCATCCCGGCGATCGTCGAACCAAGCCAGCGCCGACCGGTGATGGCAATCAACGGGCGGGCGGTCGAAGATGGTTCGCTCACAAACGATCACCCTAGTTTCGTGCCCGCTACCATCGAAGGTGATGTCGGCGCAACGATCCACCAAACCGTTGGACAAGTCGTTGGCGGGACCCTCCATCGACCTCGCAGGCACACCCGTCTCCCGCTCGAAGCGACTGCCCAAGGCCGATGCGATCAGCGAGCGCGAGCGTCAGGTCGTAGAACGGGTCGGCGAGCTGCATGATGTGGACTTTGCCGCCATGAGCGCGGTGTCGAACATCTATCGCGTGGCGGGCGCCGTCCGCAATCACATGGAGCGCGATGTTCTTGGGCCCGACGGACTCTCGTGGACGGGCTTTACTGCGCTCTATGTCCTTTGGGTCTGGGGCCCGCAGGAGGCCCGCCATCTGGCCGAGGAGTGCGGCGTCACCAAAGGCACGCTCACCGGTGTCGTGACAACGCTTCAAGGCAAGAACCTGATCAAACGATCAAGCCATCCCGGCGACGGTCGCCTCGTGATGGTGGAACTCTCCGCTCGCGGTCGAACAATGATCACCCGGCTCTTCCCGCTCTTTAACAAGCACGAAGCCCTCGTGGCCAGCGCGCTCAGCGAGAAGGAGCAGATCCAACTTGCCCGCCTCCTCCGCAAAGTCCTTCGCAACGTCGACAGCGTCTGAGGTCTCGTTCCCGTCGCGGACGACGCACCTCGCTCAGGACCGCGCGTAGCCGCTGCTGTACGCGCCGGGTGCGTGCGGGCGAGGAAGATAGGCCAGTTCGGGAAAGTTCTTTGCCCAGATCGACGAGACCCGGCTGAACCGATCTGACTATGCCAAGTGCTGCGGAGCGCCTCGTATCGCCAGATTTCGTCTGCTTGAGGTGTTTCTGTTGCCGAGGGTTCTCGAGCCGACGAATTGTACAGATGGATAGAACATCCGTTGTACAATTGGGAGATGGAAGTACCCGTGTCCGAATTGAGAGCCAATCTGAGCCAGTGGCTTGCTCGGGCCAGAACGGGTGATGAGGTTCTGGTGACCGAGCGAGGCGTCGCGGTCGCGAGGCTGACCGGGATCGCAGCAGCAGCGACCGTCGAGCGACTGGTCGAGCAGGGCCATATTTCCCGGTCGGCAAAGGTTGGGCCGCGTCCGATTGCGTCCGGAAGAACTCGGCCACGCGCGAAGACTTCGATTTCAGACCTCGTGAGCGATCAGCGTCGGTAACGCTGTGGCGATCGTGTACTTCGATTCGAGCGCTCTCGTGAAGCTCCTCGTCGAAGAGAACGGCTCCGATCTGGTCGCGCAATTGTGGGACGGATGCGACGCCGCTTTGTCGAGTCGGCTCGCATACCCGGAAGTTCGTGCTGCGCTCGCCGCATCGCATCGTAACCACGCGCTCGACGCCAACGGCCTGAAAGCTGCGCTTCGGACCTGGGAGGAGTTTTGGTCAGCGACAAGGCCGGTCGAACTTCGACCGGAGGTGGAACGTCACGCTGGGGAACTGGCGCAACTCCACTCGCTTCGAGGCGCAGATGCCGTTCACCTCGCAAGTGCTTTGACCGTGCCCGCGACCGAACTCGTCGTCGCTGTTTGGGATCGGCGGCTTCACGCTGGAGCGCGCGCAGAAGGGCTCGCAACGGCTCCAGCTTCAGTGTGAAACGATCTTTCGTTCAGGCCGTGGCCCGGCGGCTATCGAGCGGGTAGGACTCGGCCAACCAACAGAGACGCCGCCCCGGTAGTCATTCACTGAATGTGCAAACACTATGGGCACACAGAAGTCCTCACCCGCGCAATAACGCGACTGGCAATGGCTCGGCTCGCACCAGCCTCTGTCCCATGCATTCGCGCGAGATCTCGCTCGATCAAGGCGCGACCGGCATTGGACACCCGACGGCAAGGTCACTGCGAGAGCGCAAAGCGAACGCCGCGCACCCAAGGCTGAGAATGGAGTCGTCCGCCCACCGACGAAAGGCTCAGTCGAAAGCACCTCCGGGCACTCCGGTTTCGGGAGGGCACCCAACATCACGAGCCCGGTCGCAAGTTCCCCGTCAACACATACGTGGGGATTCCAGTGACGCAAGAGAGCAGCAACTCCTTCTTGAATCGTTTGGTCGACCGGGAGCTATGGTGAGCCATGTTTCGCTTGCGTCCGGTCGTTCTGGTGGCCGTCGCTTTGGTCGCTTCCGTGATGCCGCACGCCTCCGGTGCGCAACTCCCGGTGGGGTACAAGGGCGTCGTCGTGCGTGTCACGTTCGACGGGAACGGCACCTATTCGCGAGACGAGCCAGGTCCGCCGAGCTATCACTCCGACGCCAATGTCACCTGGCATGCCGAGTACGACATCACCCTCCCCGATCTGTCACAGGCATGGCCGCGCGGCAACGTCAGCGTGCCCGCCGACACGGCCACCGTGACCGGGACGAGCACCGTGAACGAACCGGCCCTCGGGGTGAACTGCGTCAACCAGTCGATCGTGCGTTCCCGAAAACCAATCCAGGGGACACCGTTCATCGGCCTCTACGCGCCGACCGCTGTCTCGCCGCCGAACCTCTCGACCCTGCCTACCGTCAAGCTCTACGTGGAGGCGTTCGGCGGGTTTGATTACGGGCTGTGCGCCGACGGGGCTGGATTGATCGGCGTCGGTCCGTTCACCCCTGCCGCCGGGGCTGGCCTGGGCTACACGTTCGAAGAGCTCTTGGGGAAGTTCGATTTCGATATGAAGGAGTGGGCGACCCAGCCGCCCCACGAAAAGACGTTCAACGTCGGCGTCAACCGCACGGCCTCGACCGCTGATGGGCGTACCGCCACCCTGAACTGGTCGGGGACGGTCAAGTTGGCCAGCACCGCCGGGAACGAGATTCAGGGGCCACCGAAAGGTCCGGACCCGGGCGTACTGAAGGCCGCCGCCCTCGCCCGCATGCGGGCCGACTACCAGAAGGCCGTCTGGCCATGCCTTACGGCCGCCACCGGAGTCGGGCTGTTCTTCGGCGGCCTCACCGGACCGATCTACGGCGCCACCATGCTCCAGGTGGCGCTGCCGATCTGTGTGCCTCTCATCAAAGAGATCCGCGACCTGGCAGAGGTCTACAACGACCCTCCAGACTCGAATTTCAAGAGTGTCGTAGCCGTGGCGCGGTCGCCCATCCCCAAGCTCGGCCTTCCCAGTTGCTCACCGCTGACGGGAGGTGAAAAGACACGATGTGGCCGGTTCCAAACGGCAGTCCTCGCCTACGTCACTGCCGTCTCCCGGGTGACCGATGTCGCCGACGCGCTTCGTGTCACGGTCAATCGCTACAGCGGAGCTACCCAGGCCGGCGATAGCGCTTCGGCCGCCCGGCAGTTCGCTGCGGCCCTCCAACTGAACAAGCAGTTGACCAGTACTGCCGCAACTCGGGCCAAAAGCGGCGCGGCGCTTAGAGCACAGCTCAGAGCCGCTGGCGTCAACGGACGGGTCACCCCTGATCAATACTCCGCAGGCGCGACCGAGGTGCTGCGACGACTGGCAGACGCCGGGTTGCCCGACAGCGAAGCCCGCGCCGCCCTAGCCCCTGCGCTCGTGCCTCTGGAGCAGGACCTGCTGGCCGCAATCGCCCAGCCCTGACTGCCGTAAACACAGACACAACGACTCCAACCGTGCAGGCGTCCAAACGAACCACCGCTCCGTGAACTGCGGTTGAGCGCGGCGTGGCGTTCCAAGATCGGACGAGCATCTGACGTCCCGCAGCTCCTCGTTCGTTCCGTTGCTCCCGGAGCGACCCACGTCACGATGAGCCCACCCGCTCGAGCGCCTCGACCACTCGACGGCAGACGGCACCGACCTGGCGCAGGTCGTCGGTGAACATCGACGGTTTGAAACAGATGGAGCGGTAGCCAGCTTCGACCTTGGCCGGGATCGTCGCCAGGGCCTCGTCGAGATCGGCGACGCCGGACGGCCCGTTGAAGCGGCCACGTATGCCACCGATCAGCTCGAGGTCTTTGATCGAGCGGCCTGCTTCGTCGAGCGCAAAGCCAAGACGGGCGAGCTCGTCCGGTGCCGGCGTGCCAAAAGGATGGAAACCCGAGCCGTAGCGAACGATCCGGCGGATGAGCGCGTCGTGCAGCCGCTCGCCACCGAACCACATCGCTACCGGAACTCCGCGCCGCGGCTCGCACCACACATCGTCGAATGAGTACTGGGCACCGTGGTGTGTTGTCGACGCATTTGCGCCGGCGGTCCAAGCACCGTTCATCACGGCGAGTTGTTCGTCAAGAATTGCGCCGCGGTTGGTGAACGAAACGCCGAGCGCGCCGTACTCGTCAGCAGACCAACTCACCGTGGGCTGAACGACAAGGCGCCCCTCGGCAAGGAGGTCGAGGGTGGCCAACTGTTTGGCGAGCGCAAGTGGGTGGCGCAGCGGGGTGATGAGTGCGGCGAGCGCCACCCGGAGCGTTGACGTCGACGCAACGATCGCCGAAGCGAGGACGACGGAGTCCGGCCATGGCGTGTGCGGTTCCTGATTCCCCGGAGCGGCATAGTCTCTCGGGTTTACGAGCGGCCTCGTTGCGCTCGAGTCGCGACCGAGGACGACGTGTTCGGAAAGCATCACCGTGTGCACGCCGCTGTCTTCGGCCACCCGAGCGAGGTCGACGAGGGCCCGCAGTGAGTTCGGTGGCGTGAGCGTCCAATTCTCGGACAGCACCATGACCGCTCGGCAGGCGTTCTCGGTCACAGTTCGTACGGTACCAAACGAAAAAGCGGGAGAAGGCGTGAGGCTCCACGTGACAGGACGGGCATCACGTTGTGCGAGGTTGCTCCAGAAGACGTGAGGCTCCACGTGACAGGACGGGCGTCACGTTGTACGGTACCGAACGATCTCGGATCGCCCGAGGGACGTACGTTCGGGGGAACACATGGAAGGCATCGACGCGCCATCGCTGTCCGGTGGTGCCAAGCTCAGCACGCTCGATTGCATCGCGCAATCGCTTGCCGTGGGGCCAATCTTCTCGGCGGCCGCCATTGGTGGCGCACTCGCCGGACTCTCCGGTGGTGTCGGGCCCTTCGTCGTGCTCCTGACCACGGTCGGCATTCTGGCCATCGGTTACGTCGTCGCCGGGCTGGCCAAGCGATACTCCGGCAGTGGCGCCGTCTACGAACTCATCGCCCACACCGCCGGAAAGCCGGCCGGGGTCTTCGGCGCCGCGACCTATTACCTTGCGCTGGCCTCACTCGGCACCGCGCTACCCGTCATCGGCGGCATGACCGCGCACGACTTCTTCAACAACCACATGAGTCTTGATCTCCCGTGGTGGGTATGGGGCTTCGTGGTGCTGGCGATCATCGTTGCGGTGAACATGGTCGGGGTCCAGATCTCGGTCAAGACTCAGCTGGCGATCATTGCGGTGTCTGCGATTCCGTTCCTCATTCTCTGCGTGGTGATCATCGCTAAGGGTGGATCGAACGGGAACACCTTCTCGGTGTTCAATCCCGGCAACGTCGCCACCGGCGGCTCGGTGTTCAAGGGTCTGTTGTTCGCCATCTTGATGTTCGTCGGTTTCGAGATGGCCGCCGCCCTCGGCGAGGAAACGGCGAACCCGAAGAAGTCGATCCCCGTCGCCGTGCTGTCCACCATCGTCATCGTGATGGGCTTCTACCTCATCACCCAATACGCAGGCACCATCGGGAGCGGTGGACCCGACAAGCTTCCGTTCGACTTCCCTGCTCTTGCCACGCACTACGTCAACTCAAAGTTCAGTGTGCTTATCGAGCTGGCCATCCTGCTCGACATCATCGGGATCGGCATTGGCATGTGTGCCGCGGTGTCCCGCGGCTTCTTCACCCTCTCGCGTGATGGTCTTCTCCCGAAGGCGCTCGCCAAGGTCAACGCCAAGTCGAACCCAACGTTCGCCACGATCGTCTTCGGTCTGCTCGGGGTCATCGTGATCTTCGTTTCGCTGGCCAAATACGGCACCACGATCCCCCTCGGCCCCGACGGCACTCCCGTCGGTCCGCCGGACGTCCTGAACGCGTTCCTCATCCTCTCGACGATTGGCTCGATGATGTTCTGCGTCGTCTACGTGCTTCTCTGCGTGGGCGCGGCGAGGATGTTCGCCGGTTCGAATCCGGTCGGTCTCTTCGCCGTCATCGTCGGTATCGTCACCGCTGGCGGTGGACTGTTGGCACAGTTCATTTCGGGCACTGCTCCGGTTGGCGATGCGCTTTGGGGTCGTCACCTTGCGTTGGTCCTGCTCGTGGCGGTGGCCGTGTGGCTGGGCTTCCTTCTTTCATCGCGCCGGTCCAGCGTCGATTCGGCGGCGAGCTTCGCGCTGATGCACGACTGAGCGATACTCAGACGATGGTCGCTCCCCGGGTTCGTACCCTCTTCACCGATCACCTCGGACTTCCCCGAACGAGGTACCTACCCGGCGCCGCGACCGGGGCGCCGGTGCGCCACTGCATGACGTTGTTCGCCCAGCATTTCGACAACCAGATGACGGTGGGTGCGCCCGGATCTCGGTTCCTCGAAGGTATGCCCGACGTCGAAGCGATTTACTCCATCGACGAGCTGCGTCCGAGCTGGGTTGACGGCGAGCAACTCGCCGTGTGCGACCTGCAGTTCCGCGGCGAGCTATTCCCGGTCGGTCCTCGCACGGTGTTGCGTCGGGCCATCGAGCGGTGGGAGTCCATCGGTCTCGCGCCCTATGTCGGCATCGAGCTAGAGGCCTTTCCCCTCGAACCCGACGGGTCGGGCGGCTGGAAGCCGGTGAGCGCGCCAGGGTCGATGGTGTACCAGACCGGGCCGATCGCCGATCCTCACGGTCTGATCGACGACATCCTCGAGGCAGCCCACAAGATCGGTCTGCCAGTAGAAAGCGCGCATACTGAATACGACGTGCCGCAACTCGAATTCGCCTTTCACTACGGCACCACGCTCGAGCATGTGGACCACATCGTCGTCTTCAAACTCATGGCCCAGGAGATTGCCCGTGCCAAGGGACTCCACCTCACCTTTCTCGGAAAGCCGTTCTCCGATATGGGCGGCAGCGGGCTCCACGTGAACCTGTCGATGCGCAACTTGTCGGGCACGAACGTGTTCGACGGACCGGGCGCGCCCCACGGGCTCAGCGACATCGCCCGCCACATCATCGGTGGCCTGCTCCACCACCACGAGGCCCTGTCGGCGATCGTGGCCCCGAACGTGAACTCCTATAAGCGTCTCCGAGCCGGACAGATGGCCGGCTACTGGGCAAACTGGGGTCTTGATCACCGGTTCACCACGGTGCGCGTTTCTCCGAGTCGCGGCGCCGCCACGCGCCTTGAGTACCGTCAGGCTGACGGCAGCGCCAACCCCTACCTAGCCACCGCTGCGGTTCTCACCGCGGGCTGGCTGGGCTACGTCAACAAGATCGAACCACCGACCATCGAGACCGGCGACGCCCTTGAAACCGCAAGTACGGATCGGGCCACCCCACCCAATCTCGGGGCCGCGCTCGACGCGCTCGAGGCCGACACCGAACTCATCGAAGTGTTCGGTGCGGAGTCCGTCGCCAACCTACTTGCCATCAAACGCGACGAGTGGGCAAAATTCTGCGCGCATACGACCGACTGGGAGAAGAACTACTACCTTCCGCATCTCTGACGGTCAGCCGAGGGGCCGAGTGAACGACAGGGTTGGTACGTCGACCGCCGTGGCCCCGCCGTCGATCGGGATCACGGTCCCGGTGATGGCCGACGCCTGCGACGACGCCAGGAACCACACGAGGTTCGCCACCTCCTCCGGCTCGGCGGGGCGACGCAGGGGCGTATCGACGGTGGCCAGTTCATAGGCCGCCTCGCGGCTGGCCAACCCGTGGAGCTCGGCCAGCCGGTCCATCTCTCCGTCGCCGATCGCGGTGCGGACCCATCCCGGGCACACCACGTTGGCCCGCACCATGGGACCCTCGTCTCTGGCCAGTGATCGGGTCAGCCCGACCAGGGCATGCTTGGCCGCCACATACGGTCCGACCGCAGGACCGGCGACGAGCCCAGCAATCGATGACACCACCACGATTGCGCCACGCCGTTCTCGTAACGACGGGATCGCGGCGCGGATCACCACGAAGGCGGTCGTGACGTTCGCTTGGAACGACCTCGCCCACTGTTCATCGGTCACGTCGGCGATCGCCCCGCCGCCCCCGCTCGCGGCGTTGGCGACCACGATGTCGACGCCTCCGCCCGCCTCGACACACGCAAAAACGGCACGTGCCGCCACGCCTGGGTCGCTGGCGTCACCGACGACTGCCGTTCCACCGACCCGGGCGGCGGCCGCCTCTAGCACCACGGCGCGTCGACCGATCAGCACCACGTGCACGCCTTCGGCGGCGAGGCGCTCGCAGACGGCCTCGCCGATTCCGGTCCCCGCACCCGTCACGATCGCAGTCGTATTC
>JANLQX010000072.1:0-31244 GCA_031368095.1 Actinomycetes bacterium
GCTCGGGGCTCGACCCCGACGAGGATCTCCTCATCCTCACCCCCACGGCCCCGGTTGTCCCCGTGTACGAGCACACGGGCGGTTGGGATGCTTCGACAACCCGATGCGCGAACGTGACGCCCAACGTGCTGGTGAATCTGCCCATCCCGCCTGACTTCAGGACCGACCCTGGCTATCGCGGGGCCACGCCGAACGCTGCCGCCGCAGTGCTACTGGCCGACGGACACACCGTTAGTCAGATGCAGCCGTTCCACCGCTGCGCCGACGGGCGTGCGATCACCCAGTACGTGTTCGACGACGATGACCTGGTCACCGGCAACGGGCTCGCCGGCGCCCACGGCGGGTCGGGGATGTCCAGCATCGGCGGCACGATCCGCGTCGGCGAACTCCTCCCGGGGAGCCGCATTCGTCATGCGCTCAAGATCGAAGTGTTCGGCAAAAAGTTCCTCGCGCTGCGCCAGGACTCGACGCCCGGGTACCGCTGGCCGGCAAGTAGGGCCGACGCGTATGCCTCGGATGGCTACCAGGGACCGATCCCAGCGCTCGAGATGGGTGCACTGCTGGCGCTGCGGCCCGACTTCGACGTGAAATCCCTGTCCACCGAGCCGGCCCGGATCCTGGCGGCGGCATTGCGAGATTATGGCGCATACACCGTTGACGACACGGCCCAGGACGTAGTCGCCGTGGCCACCGAATGGGGTCCGGCCGGGCGGGTGAGCACGGAATTCAAGGCGAAGTACGGATTCGGCCTGGACACTCCTTCCGATGTTGATTGCCGCACCGCGGCAGATGCCTGCGCCTGGCGCCACGACATCCGGCGAGTTGTCGGTGCATTGGCCATCGTCGACAACAACACGCCGGGGAGTGTCGGTGGCCCCGGGAAGCGACGGGTTGCTTGTGCGCCGCCAATCGCCGGTGCGTCGAATAGCGACGGACCCGGGTGCGTGGCAATTGCGTCGGTAACCGTTCGACCTTCGACGAACCCCTCCGCAAGCGCAATGACGCGGCCCCCCATCAAAAAAACAACCACCAAATCGGCGAGTCGAGCGACCTCGACATCGAAGAAATCCGGGCCCTCGTCACCAAAATATGGGCCGTCCTTGCCAAAACGGTCGGCCGTGTAAAAGACCAGCTCAACGTCGCTGGAAGTCTCCCCAGACGACGGAGACCTGGGTATTTTGGCCTACTCGCAGAGCTCCGGTTTCCTCAAGGCACCCCGGTGATAGGTCGATGGAACTAGCGAACATCCACACAAGGAGTCCGCATGTCCCGTCACCAAACACCGAAATGCGTCCATTCCACCCGGGAAGGTCGTCCCTCGCTATTGCGGGGAAAGGGCCGCCAATACGCCGCCACCGTCGCCGCCGCACTCCTCACCGGTGGCCTCTTCGCAACATCTGCTCTTGGCCAAGATGGCACGAGTGCGTCCACGACTCGAAATCCAACCACGTGGCCGTTCCCGTGGAGCTCGATCTGGAACATGCCGATCGGCTCCGGTGCTGTTTATGACCCTGCTGGCATCGCCCCGGCGACCGGTGCCTCGCTGGACGCCGACGAGAACGTGCTCGTGTTGCATCCGGAGGCGCCCAGCTCACCTGTGTACGAGACGACGGCAGGATGGGACGGCTCGAAGACGCGTTGCGGATCAGCGACATCGAATGTGCTGTTCGATGCCCCGATCCCGCCGACCTTCTTCACCGACCCCGGCTACGGAGGATCCACCCCGAACATGGCCTCGGCCGTTCTGCTCGCCGACGGCCATACGGTAAAACAGTCGCAGCCACTGCACCGCTGCGCCGACGGCCGCACGGTCTCGCAGTACGTCTACCCAGATGGCGACATCCGGATAGGCGACGGTATCGCCGGCGCACATGGCGGCAGTGGAATGTCCAGCATCGGCGGCACGATCCGCATGGGGGAGCTTGTTCCGGGTGGCACCATTCGCCACGCTTTGAAGCTGGAGCTCTTCGCCCGCCAGTTCCTTGCCTACCGCAACGACGGCACGCCCGGGTTTCGCTGGCCTGCCCTGCAGGCCGACGGGTACGCCGCATCGAACTATGCCGGGTCCGTCCCGTCACTTGAGATGGGTGCGCTCCTCGCGCTCCGGCCCGAGTTCTCCGTTGACAGCCTACGGACCGAGCCGGCGCGCATCCTGGCCCGAGCGCTGCAGGACTATGGCGGCTACGTCGTGGACGACACCGCTTGGGACGTCTACGCCGTTGCCACCGAATGGGGTCCTGACGGTCGGGTCACCAATGAGTTCAACTCGCGCTGGGGCTTCCCGATGTCGTCGACGACGGTCTCGACCTGCTCCTCGGCGTCGGTGGAATGCCAATGGGCGAAGGACATGGGTGAACTGTTCTCCAGCCTGAATGTCGTGGCCAACAACGGTCCTGGGTCGATCGGCGGCCCCGGAACCCGACGCACGACGTGCGCGCCGTCGTTCGCTGACGGCACCGGCGGAGCCCCGGTCGGCTGTGACGGTGCGGCCGGGACCGGGACCACGGTTCCCGGGGCAACGCCGACCACCCCGCCAACACCAGACAAAATCGTGAAGATCATGCCGCTGGGTGACTCCTTGACGGCAGGTGACGGTGCGACGGGTCCGCAGAGTTATCGCGGCCATCTGTATGCCCAGCTCAAATCGGTCGGCTACGCGGTCGATTTTGTCGGAAGCCAATCATCTACGACGGCGGCGGGAGGAGACCCCGACAACGAAGGCCACGGCGGGTTCACCCTGGGGCCGGACGATTCGAAGTACTGCACAAGGGCTGGAGACGGGACCTTGACCTGTGACCCGGCGGCATGGAACCTCTCGGACAACATTGGTGGCTGGCTTGGCACCGCTCAGCCCGACGTGGTCCTGGTGTTGGCCGGGATCAACGACATGTTCCCGCAAGACGTTGCTCCCGGGCAGACCGGCGTACGTCGGACGGTCAACTCGGCCGACGCGGCCGCCAAGTTGTCCGCTCTCGTCGCCAAAATGCGCACCCTTGCTCCAAACGCCAAGATTGTCGTCGGCTCGTTACTGCCGGTCGCATGGTCGAGCGGTTGGGCCGAGTACGACGCGGTGAATGCAACCGCCGCCATGCTCGGCTCGGCGAGCCCGACCGACAACGTGTTCTTCGCCGACTTGCATGCCGTGTCGCTCCAGTCGGCCGACTTCGCTGACCAGGTCCACCTCAGCGACTCCGGCGCGGCGAAGGTCGCCACGGCTTGGATGTCGGTGCTGCCGAGCGTGCTCGGAAGCACCTTGACCCCGGGGACGCCGACGTCGACGTCGACCATTCCGACACCGCCTTCGCCTGAAGGCGGAGTCACGACGAACGTGCCGCCGGCGATCGTGCCGCCGGCGATCGTGCCGCCGGCGCCCATCGCAACGTCAGCGCCGCTGCCGCTGACCCCCACGCCGGTCTCGTCTCTTCCGGTCTCGCCACTGCCAGCAGCCAGCCAGGTCGACGGGGCTGTACCGCTGCCACCAGCTCCCGTCAACGGCGCGCCCGTGTCGGCGCTGGTCCAGTTCGAGGGCACAACATCGCCAATTCCCCCGACAGCGGTCTCGACGGAACCGCCACCTGCTGCCGTACTTTCGGCGATCGCCCCTCCGCCGACGCGCCCGGAGCGCTTAGCTCTGGTCGAAGCACCTCGGACTGTGGCCACGTCGAGGCCGCAAGTGGCGAAGTCGAAGACTGTCGAAGCAGCTCGCAAAGTGCCGAAGAAGGCGGGCGCGAACGCGCCAGTTCGGGTGATCGCCGCAAAGGCAATAAGGAAGAACGTGAAATCGGCAAAGGCCACGAGACGCCCGATCGAGGCGAGCACCTCATCGGTGCTCGCATGGAGCAGTCCATCGTCGAAGTACACCGCTTCGACCTAATAGCTGCGTGACGTTCGGGGGTGAGCTCCTTCCTTGCCGCTGTTCACTTTGGGAAGACGCAGCCTTGAACACACAATTACTTGATTTCGGGGCGATCTCATCCCCATTGGTATCTGCCTAAATCTCGATCCATGCCACCTCAGAAATGGACAATTGCGCGAGCCCTGCTGCGATCGGCTTGGCGTCGGATGGACCGGCATCCGGCGCCCCATCGTGGTTCTCATCCCCCGCGATGCCTTTGGGCAGGCAGTCTTGGGTGGCGGCGGCATTGGGTCGCAATTGGGAGTTCAGATGGAATCTGTGGGGGACGATAGTACGAACGACTCAATTCGATTCCTTCGCTTAGCCGCCATTCCGGCAGCGTGTACGGTGTATCCGACTCTCTAATGATTGCTACCAATGCGAATATTGCACGTCGACAAGTTTCTCCGCCGTCAGGGCGGCGCTGCCAGTTACATGCTCGATCTCGGTCGCGCGCAGGTGGGCCACGGGCACGAGGTCGAGTACTTTGCGATGTCGCACCCAGACAACGAGCCGGCCACGTATGACGCGCTCTTTCCGCCCTACCTCGCCTTCGACGAGGCACCCTCGGGCATGGGTGGGGCGGTGACGATGGCAAGGACGATGGTGCGGTCGCGCCCCGCTCGTGACGCAATGGCCGAGATCGTCGAGCGCTTCCGCCCTGACGTGGTGCATCTCCATAACATTTACCACCAACTTTCGCCGTCGATCCTTCAACCCCTGCGGCGGGCGGGCATCCCGGCGGTCATGACCGTGCACGACTTTAAGTTGGTGTGCCCGACCTATCGGATGCTCGACCGGAATGGGCCGTGCGACGCCTGCGTACGGAAGGGCTTTCATCAGGCGGTTATTCGGCGCTGTAACCGTGGCTCGCTGGCGGCGAGCGCACTCGTGGCCGTCGAGAGCTCGTTGCACCGAACGTTCCATTCCTATGGACACATCGGAAAGTTCTTGGCGCCGAGCGAGTTCCTGGCGGAGCTCCTACGGCGGGCCGATGTGTACCCGGAACGGGTCCAGGTCCTTCGGCACGGCTTCGGAGTCGATCCCGTAGCAACCCCAGGCGGACGTGACGGATCCGTCGTGTTCGTGGGTCGCCTGTCTCCGGAGAAAGGCGTCGACATCGCAATTCGAGCCATCGGACTGGCGGCCACGCCGGGCGCCCATCTCCACGTCCTCGGGTCAGGCCCCGAAGAGCGCCCATTGCGAGCGTTGGCGGCGGCTGAGGCTCCGGGGCGTGTGACCTTCCACGGCCACGTCGGACGCGAGGCCGTGCTCAACCGGTTGCGCACGAGTTCGATTGCGGTTCTCACCGCCCGGTATTACGAGAACCAGCCAATGAGCATCCTCGAGGCCTTCGCCTGCGGCGTGCCGGTAGTCGGGTCCGATCTCGGCGGAATCCCCGAACTGGTGGACGACACGACCGGGCGACTCGTGCAACCGGAGGACCCCGCCCAGGTTGCTGTCGTGCTCGATACGCTGCTTCAGAGTCCAAGCGATCTAGAGCGATTAGGGCGAAACGCGCAGGATCGAGTGATGACCCGGCATGATCCCGCCGTGCACCTCGCGGCGCTCGACGATGTTTATGCGAACGAGATCAAGCCATGAAGCCCCTGCGGATTGCCATGATCGGCCAGCGCAGCATTCCTGCGACGTACGGTGGGGTGGAGCGAGCCGTCGAGGAGCTTGGTGCCCGTCTCGTGGAGCGTGGCCATTCGGTTACGGCCTTTTGCTGGCGTGCCGACCGGTCGCCGAAGACCTATCGGGGCATCGTGAATCGAAACGTGCCGGCGATTCCCGGCAAGCACCTCCGGGCGTTTTCGCAATCAGTAGTCGCCACCGTTGCTGCGCTTTCCGGGGCATACGACGTGGTGCATTTCCACGCAATGGGACCGGCCCTTTGCGCTCCACTGCTTCGGCTGCGGCCCTCGTGTCGCATCGTGGCCACCGTGCAGGGTCGCGATGATCGTCGCTCAAAGTGGGGTCCGATTGCGCAGCGAATCATCCGCATTGGCGCCTGGTCGACGGCACGCGTCGCCCACGAGACCATTGTCGTGTCGCGTCAGCTTGAAGAGGACTATCGCATCGAGTTCGACCGTGAGTCGACCTACATCCCCAACGGCGTTGACGATCCGGGACCCGTGATCGGGACCGAAGAGCTCGAGCGCATGGATCTGAAGCCCAACGGCTACTTCCTCTACGTTGGCCGCCTTGTTCCGGAGAAGGGGATCGACATGATCTCAGCCGCCTACTCCTTGGTCGATGCAGACCTGCCAATGGTCATTGTCGGTTCGGCTGCCGGTACCAACTCCTATGTCGAGGCGATGCGCACTGCGGCAAGGGGCGACTCGCGTGTCCAGTTTGTCGGTGAACGCCGCGGTGAAGCGCTACGACAGTTGTACTCGAATGCCCGAGCCGTCGTGATGCCGTCGCACCTCGAAGGACTTCCGATCGTTCTGCTCGAGGCGGTGTCGTTCGGCACGGCCGTCGTGTGTAGTGACATTGCACCGATCCTCGAAGTTGTCGGCACGACGAGCCGTCCTGGAGCTCGGATCTTCCGCGACGGCGATGTGCACGGGTTCGCCGAGGCCCTTCGGGAAAACCTGTCGGACTCCGACGACGAGATCGAGGCGGAGACAACGCGGCTTCGTCGCGAAGTCCTCCAGACGTTCAGCTGGGCCGGTGTCACCGATCGGACCGAAGCCGTCTACGCCGATGCCGTGGCGTCGCGCCGACGGACCCCGAGAGCTAGCCGATGATCCTGACGCAGACCGATCGGGAGTCGGGTCTGCTGCAGGACTGGGCGGTCAACTCATCCGGCAAGTCGAAAGTGATCATGGTCCTCGTGCGAGTGGCCCAAGAGGCCCGTCGTCGAGGAGGCCCCTTCGGCAAGATCGCGATCGGCGTCTACAAGGTGTTGACCACGTGGATCCTTGGCGTCGAGATCCCGCCCGAAACGCAGATCGGACGTCGTTGCCAGCTCTTGCACCCTGTGGCAATCGTCATTAACGGAGGGGCCCGCATCGGAACGGGAGTGACGATTCGCAACTCCGTCACGATCGGCAACGTCGTCGACAAACATGGCATCGCCTCGGCCTCGCCGGTGATCGGCGACGACGTGGAGTTGGGCGCCGGCTGCCTCGTGCTGGGACCGATCACGATTGGTGCCGGTGCACGCGTCGGCGCTGGCTCCGTGGTCGTGAAGGACGTGGAGCCTGGTGCCACCGTGGTGGGGAATCCGGCGAGACCGATCGGGTCGAACCGGTGAAACGCTTGGCGATTGTTGCCCTCGGCGGCGTCGTTATTGCCGCGGCCGTCGTCCAAGTCATCCAGGCGAACCGGCGTGACCCGGTGCGACCGATGACTGCCGCGATCAACGACTCCTTCCCAACGGTCAGGTCCCCAACGGCATGGCCGTTCACGTGGTCGAGCATTTGGAACATGCCGATCGGCAACGAAGCGAAACTGGTCGCCACACCGGTGAAAGATCCTGGCTCGATCGGCATCGAGGAGAACATCGTCATCCTTCAGCCGACGGCTCCAACGATTTCGATCATTGGGAATACTTCGACGGATCCGCCGAGTGCGAACCTGTGTAGTTCCGTGATCGTGCCGAAACGCGAATTGTTCGTGGCGCCGGTTCCCTTCTTGTTCTCGACGGTGGACAATGGCTTGGCTGGGCCGAAGAACGCGGCGGTCTTCTTGGCGAAGGACGGTCGGACGGTCCTCCAAGCTGGCCCCTTTGCGCGCTGTCCAGACGGAACGGCGACGGCGGCGAAGGTCGCCCCGATCGATGACATCGTGTCGGGTTCTGGAGAGCGCGGGTCCCGGGGTATGGCCGAGACCTCGGCCTTGGGCGGAACGCTCCGGGTGGACGATCTCCGACCGGGCAGCCAGATACGACATGCGCTGCAGATCGAGCTCGGCGGCCGGTTCCTGCGTTCGCCAGCGAAGGGGGCGACGTCGCGGTGGCCCGCAGCAGCAGTCGATCCGACGATCGCCGGACAATTCACCGGCACCAATGCGGCCTTGGAGGTTGGATCGTTGGTGACACTGCCGGCATCGTTTCGGGTGGACAAGCTCAAGTCTGAACCGGCCAGAATCGTCGCCCAGGCCATGAAGGATTACGGCGCATACGTCGTTGACGGTGACCCGGCGGCGGAAGTGGCCTTTTCGACAGAATGGGGTCCGGCCGGCCGGACGGCGGATCGGTTCAAGGCGGACTACGGATTCGCCTTTGCGTCGAACTCGCCGAAGTGCGTAGCCGACTGCGACTGGCGCCAGGACCTCCGCTCGGTCCTGCTGGGACTTGCCGTTGTCGCTGATAACGGCCCGACGACGGTTGGCGGGCGTGGTGCGCGGCGGGTCCCGTGCGCCCCTGCGTTCGCCGACGGGTCTGGCGGGGCCCCACCAGGTTGCGAGCTCCATGGGCTGGTCCGCGGAACTCGAACGATTCGCGTCATGCCGATCGGTGACTCGCTTACCGAAGGGGGCGGGGTTGGTGGTCATGTCTCCTACCGAGCCGATCTGTACAAACGCTTGGTGGAGGAGGGCTACCCCGTGGATTTCGTTGGCAGTCAGAACGACGCCGCACCGGGCGTACCTGATCCCAACAACGAGGGGCATGGTGGCTTCACCATCGGTCCCGACACGAATCGGTTCTGCACTCGGGAGACTGACGGCACCGCTTCCTGCAACGAGATGACCTTCAACATCTCGGACCACGTTGACGATTGGCTAACCGCCGCCAAGCCCGACGTCGTCCTGCTGCTCATCGGCGTGAATGACAATTTTACGGATCCGGTGGCGCCCGGGGCTTCCGGGATCGTGCGAACGCAGTCACCGGCGGATGCCCCGGCTAAACTTGCCGCTCTTGTGACGAAGATCCGGTCCAAGGTGCCCGGGTCCGTCGTGATCGTTGCGTCGCTCATCCCGACGCCGCTCGATGTCGTGTGGCCCGCGGTGCCACAGCTGCGAAGCTCGGCGGAGTCCCTTGCTGCGCTTTCTGATGGACGTGTCCGGTTTGCCGATATCGCGTCTGTCGTTCTTGATCCGCAAGACTACGTCGAGGGCGATCAGATCCATCTTTCGGCCAGCGGCGCAGCCAAGGTGGCAGAGGGTTGGCTCGTTCCACTCCGATCCGTCCTGGATGAGCTCGAGAACTCCAAATGACTTCCCCCTCCAGCGTTCCCAAGAACATTCCGAAGATGTGCGTTGGGTTTTGCTGTTTATCTCGAAAGGACCGACATGGAAATTGCTGATGGATTTCGTCTGACTCCGTGGCGCATAGCGGTGACCGGACTACTGGCTGCAGTCGCTGCTGTTGCCGCCGGTTCGGTGGTGCGAAACAAGCCCACCGAGTACCAGGCGACGGTCAAGGTGTTCGTCGGTCAGGTGCTCGGCCGAGACGAGACGTCGTTTTCTCTCGGGCCTCTCCTTTCGGACTTCGAGACCACGGCGCTATTCCCGGACATCATCAAGTCGGTGGCTGCCGCCGCCGACGTGCCGGTCGCTTCTGTTGCGCAGCAGCTCAAGGCCAAGCGTGACGGCGAGGGAACGAGCGTATCGATCATCTACATCGATAACGAGGCGAAGCGGGCGACGAAGGTTGCCCAGGAGGCGGCCCGCTTCACACTGATTCGCCTGGCGCAACGTGAGGTTGACGGAGCGCAAGGAAGACTCGGTCGACTGCAGAAGTCGTTGCACTCGACCGATGAAGCGCTCCTTCGCCTAAGTGCCGCGACCGGCATCAATGACCTCGACACCTATTTCGAGAAGCTGGATGAGTCGACACTCGCTACGCAGGCCGAGTTGGTAGTCACGGCGGATCCCGATACGAAGGTTGTGTTGGAACAGCGGCTGAAGGCGAGTAGCGAGGAGATCCAGCGTCTTGCGAGCGCCCGGCTGCAGCACAACGAGTTGCGAGATCAGCGGCAAATTACTCAGGGCATCGTGAGCCAGACGGCGGGCGATCTCGAAACGGCGACCAACCGCGTCGCCGCCGCGAAGGACGGCAACGCGATCACGATCGCCGGCCTGACGGCCGTGAGCAAACTGGTCCCCGAGGTGCGGGCCGGAATGGCAGCGTTTGCGTTCGTGGCCGTGCTCCTCGGCGCATTGTTCTTCCTCGCCGACACACGGCGCCGATCCATCCGAGCGGGGGCGGCCGTGCAGGCTGATCACCGGGCCGTACCTGATACCCCGTGACAGATTTCGCACTACGCCAGGGGCCGTCAGGGGAACCGCGACCAGGAGGGACCTGGTTGGCGCGAACGCTCGGCCTGGCGGTCGTGGTGAGCGCGCTCGGTGTGGTTTTGACCATGGTGCCGGACCGCAGTTTGTTCGTGAAGGGAGCAGCGGTGCTCGTTGTTGGCGTTGCCGTTGCGCTTCTGATCTATCGGAACTTCGCAGGCTTCGTCATGTTGGCACTTGCAACCCGATCGGCGGCCGACTACCTCCATGCCGGGACTGTCGTTGGCGCAGGGTTCCTCGGTGCGTCCGGTGTCTGGTTGGTCGTGCGGATGCGAGCGGGGCGCATGCCCACCCTTTCGCGAGCGGCGCGGGCACTGCTCTTTCTCACGTTCGGCGCCGTGATTGGGTCTCTGGGCGCTGTTGATCCGGCGTATTCGGTGAACGCGGCAGCGAAACTGTTGTCGGTCGCTCTCGTGTTCATTACCGTTGAGACGCTGGTGGTCGATCGGCCCGAATTGCGAATTCGATTCGTCGCCACGGCGCTTGTCGCCGGGATCGCTCCGTATACGCTGGCGATCATCCAGCTCGGCCTGGGCCAGGGAGATCGCACCGATGTCGAGGTGTCCCGGGTGCACGGCACCTTTAACCACCCGAACGTTTTGGCGATGTTCGCCGCAACCCAACTGCTGCTGGCCGTGGCCCTTTGGCCTCATGTGAACTCGCGCTTTCGCCGTGTCTTGGTTGTCAGCGGTTCAGCATCTGCCGTTGCCATCCTCTTTAGCTACGCTCGAGCCGCGTGGATTGGTGTCATCGTCGCCGGGCTTGTCCTGCTGTTTCGCTACTCACGACGGGCCGCGTGGACAGCGATCGCCGTACTCGCGTTGCTGGTTCTGACCGTTCCGTCGATTCAGACCCGGGTCGCCGACCTGAACGCCGACAAGCCGACGGATCCGACCTTTCACGGCAGCGCGAATTCGTTTGCCTGGCGGCTGGAGTACTGGCGTCGCATTGCGCCGGGTTTCGCCCAAGCGCCGCTGACGGGCTTGGGGCTCGAGGCCACGCAAAGGCAGAATCCTGTCCATCTCGAGCCGCACAACTCGTACTTGCAGACGGTCCTTGAGATGGGCACGCTAGGAGCCATCGGTCTCGCGTGGGTCGGTATCGAGTTCAAGCGTGCGGCGCGTCGCTCCCGTGACAGCAAGGATCCGATCCTCGCGGGCCTGAGCGCAGGAGCGAGCGCAGCTGGCCTCGCCATCGCCGTCATCGCGGTGACCGAGAACGTGCTGACTCAGCCTGTCGTCCTTTGGTACGTGGTACTCCCCTTCGCGCTTCTTCGGAGCAACGACCGACCGCGACCAAGCTTCCCCGTACGTGTTCCAATGCAAGCAAGGATGGTCCCATCATGAGGTCGCATATTCGAGCCGGTCGTATTGCGCTGGTCGGCGTAGTTGCGTTGATGGCGGTACAAGGCGCCACCGCCGCTACCAAGAGGACAACGAGAACCAGGAAGACCACGCCATCGACCCAGCAGGCACGACCCCCAACGACGCTGGGCAGGAACACCACCCCGACGACACCCCCGATCATCAGTGCGGTGACCAAACGCGGTATCGCCATCGGAACGGTCGTCCCCATCCTCGATCGGGCGATCAAGGTCATGCCGCTGGGCGACGACCAAACTTCCGGTGCCGGGCCCACGGGAGCGCAGTCCTATCGTGGCCACCTCTATAATTCGCTGAAGGGAGCGGGCTACAACGTCGACTTCGTTGGCTCCCAGCAAAGCGATTCGCTGGTCGGCGGGGACCCGGACAATGAGGGCCACGGTGCGTTTTCCATCGGCCCAGACAACAGTCGGTATTGCGATTGGCCGGCAGGTGGTCAGAAAGAATGTCAGGCGACGGCGTTCAACATCGCCTCGAATCTCGACGGTTGGCTGGCGGCCGCCAAGCCCGATGTCGTGCTGGTGCAGGTTGGGCTCTACGACCTGTTCGAGCCGAACCTGAAGGAAGGGACGGATGGGATTGATCGGACCTTCGAACCGAAGACGGCGCCGCAGCGGTTGGCTGATCTCGTGGCGCAAATTCGCCGAAGCGATCCCAACGTCGTCGTGATCGTCGGATCACTTCTGCGGCCGAGTTGGGTCGTGAAGGGCTGGCAGGTCTACGACGCGTTGAATGCGCAGGCCGTCAAACTCGGCGAGACCGCCCCTGACGACAATGTCCTTTCGGTGAATTTTAGTGTGATGACGTTCAAGAAAGAGGACTACCTCGACGGGTTTCACATGACGGATGCTGCGGCTCAGCGCGTCGCCGACCAATGGCAGCTCGCGCTCCAGCCAACGCTCGATAAGTTGTTAGGGCGCTGAGCGCCTCACCTATGGCGGCACGCGACGGTTGGGCCGTGCGAAGTAGTTCCGCCGCCAACCGCTGTTCGGCCCTCAACCGACCGCACGTCGATGCCGATGATGAATTTGTGCCCGGCCAACACTGGCGCAGGCACATCACTAGACGTGATTGGACCCCGATCGAGGTCGCTTGTCCCCGACCTCGTCACCGGACGTGAACAGCAACCCGCGCCGCCAGGGTCGGATGCGCTATGCGCCGAAGCATCGCCGTGTCGGTTCGCCACGACAGCCGCTTTCGGCGGCAACGACGACGTCATCGGGCCCATCCGACGCCACTAGCGCAACCGAGTTCAGGCGAGTCGATCGGACGAGGAACAACGCTGCGCTGGTCGTGCTTACCGTCCTCGGCTACAGCGCCGGGGTCATTACCGGGCCGTTGCTCTCAAGAAGCCTGGGTGACGCAGGCCGCGGCTCGCTGGCCGCAGTGATCACCCCCCTTTCACTGCTTGTCTGGCTGCCTGGCCTCGGCATTCCCAGCGCTGCGGGCTTCTTCGCCAATGAGCTCGATCCGAGGCGAATTATGCGCTCGGTCTGGTGGTGGACCTTTGTGGTCATCGTGCCCATCACTGCGGTCGTCTGGGTTCTAACGCCCCGCTACCTACATCGGGAGGCGCAAGACACGATCAACCTCCTTCGATTCGGTCTGCTCCTCGTGCCGTTCTTTGCACCCACGCAAGCGGCCATGGCAATCCACTTTGTTCGGAAGGGCCTGACCAAGTCGTACCTCACTCTGGTGAACTTGCCGCTTCTCGCCAATGCGGCATGCGTCGTGCTGTTGGCCGTGTCTGGACACCTCAGCGTGCGCACTGCCGTTGTTGCCTGGTTCGGTTCGAACCTCGCGCAAATCGTGTTGGGGACGCTCTGGATGCACTCGGTGAGCCGTCCATCGATCGATCGCGATGTTCGCAACAAGTTGATCCGTTACGGTGCTCGGGACGCCGTAACCGGTTCGTCCGAGATGGTTGTTGGCCGTCTGGATCAGTTGGTCCTCGTCGGCATCGTTTCACCTGCCGTCCTTGGGCATTACGCCGTTGCCGCGAACATTCCGGCGATCAGCGCAAGCTTTGCGTACTCGGTTGGTGGGATCGTCTTCGGGCGGCTGCGCGGACGTGCCGCCCACGGGACCGACTCTTCGATGCAAGCGGTGTATCTCACTGCGGCGGTGTCGGCAACGCTCTCGATCGGGCTCGCCATAACGACGCCCTTCCTCATCCCGATGATCTTCGGCCAGGCCTTCAAGGCGAGTGTGATCCCGCTTCTACTGTTGCTACCGGGCCAAGTTTGCCTCGATTCGGCGATCGTGCTCGCCCAAGTCACTCGAGCTCAGGGCCGCCCGGGGTTGGTCTCAATCTCTCGTGCTTTCTCGGCGGTGCTGATGGTCGCACTTATTGTTCCGGTCGCCCGGCGCTACGGAATTCGGGGGAGTGCGGCGCTGACCTCGGCGTCGAACCTCTTCTATCTTCTAGCTCTCCTCGGCCTCCGCCTTCGGGCAGCTCGGCGGGCGTCTTCGGCCGTCTTGGAAGGGCCCCATGGCGTTTCGCCGGAATTCGTGAAATCTGTGACGATGCGTGACAATGATGGACAAATGAACGCCGAGCGCGCGGAAACCACCGCATGAACGGAACTGGAAAGGGCATGCGGGATCGACCATGACGGTAGAACAACTCATTGCCGAGGACTTTGCACCGGAGCGGCTGCGGATCTTGGGTCTACGCGACCGGGAGGCGTATGTGTCGGCCGCCCCATGGCCGCACATCGTCGTTCATGATCTCTTTTCCCGCGCCGTTCTCGAGGAACTCGTTCGCGAGCTCGACCGTGTGCGCCCTGACGTCCTCCTGCAGCACGTCACCAGTCGCACCGTCAAGAACGAGTCGGCGGAGGTCCGGGGCCTCGGTCCGACGATGGATGCGTTCCAGGCGGCAATGGATAGTCCCGCAATGACGTCCTACGTGGAGGCGGTCACAGGCATTGCCGGACTCGTTACCGATCCGACCCGGGAGCTCGCCGGGCTTCATGAGACACCCGTCGGCGGTTTCACCAAGATCCATACCGACTTCTCGAATCACCCGGCGACCGGGCTCCATCATCGGGTCAACGTTCTCCTGTATATGAACGTCGAATGGCACGACAATTGGGGCGGTCAACTGGAACTGTGGCCATCCGACATGCGCGGCAATCCGACCAGTGTTCAGCCCACCTTGGGTACCTTTGTGGTGTTCGCCACGAACGACGACTCAAAGCATGGGCTTCCGCGAGCGGTGGCGTGTCCCGAAGGCAGCAGTCGGAGATCGCTTGCTTTTTACTATTACTCGGTGGAACGCCACGGCGATGAGCTAACCGCCCGGCACTCGTCGTATCACGCACGTCCGACCGAATCCGCTTCCGATCTCGTCCCCCCGTTGAAAGAGCGTCTGATTGAACGGCTCCCTCCTGGCCTTGTTGGTGCGGCATTTCGTTTGAAGTCTGCGGTACGACGGAAATGAGGCCTCTGCCGCGGCCCAAGCTATGTGCTTCGTGAACCATGAGGGTTCCGAAAGGCAGATGAATTGCCGGTGAAGATTGTCTTGTACTACCCCCGCTTCGGCTCCATGGGCGGAGGGGAACTTCATGCGTTGCAGACCGCGCTCGCACTGGAAATCCTTGGCGTCGTGACCGTCGTCGGCGAGGCGATTCCGACGCCGGAGGCGACTCTTGAGCGATACGGCCTCAACACGACGTCGCTCACCCGCATCGATCTCGCAGCCGACCTTGGCATTGCCCAGAGTCTCCTCGGTCCGGGATGGACCCATCGCCGATGGAAGCATTCGTTCGTGCGCCGGGCGCACCGACATAGGCTCCGCCAACTCACGCCGGATCTGTTCGTCAACTTTGAGATGGATCGGCCCTTTGCGTCGATCGGGCGCAAAGGCGTCTACTTTTGCTTCTTCCCGGTGTCGACGCATAGACGAGACGACGGTCGACGATCACGCACGTATCACAGATTTTGCGACCTCATCGAACGACTCTTTCTCGGTGATCCGGCCGAAAACATCCAGACCTATGAAACGGTCGTGGCCAACTCCAGCTTCTCGGCCCGCTGGATCACGCAGCTTTGGGATGTCGATGCGCAGTATATCTGGCCTCCCTGCAAGGACATGGGTCCAGCACTGCTGGACAAGAAGCCCTGGATTCTTGGTGTCGGACGGTTCCACGCCCCGGATGGAATGGAGCATTCGAAGTCCCAGGACGTCATGGTGGATGCGTTCGCAAAGCTGCACGCAAGCGAACTCATCCCGCCCGATGTCGAGCTCCATCTCGTCGGCGACCTGAACGCTGAACTGCGCAATCAGCGTCTTCTCAACGAACTCCGCGAGCGAGCAGTGGGCCTCCCGGTCGTGTTCCATCCCAATGCGACATTCGATGAGCTCCGCACCCTTTATCGCCAGTCGTCACTGTTCTGGATGGCGACGGGGCACGGCTTCGACCCCGAGGAGTTTCCGGGGAAACAGGAGCACTTCGGGATGGTTACAGTAGAAGCGCTCTTCGCTGGGACGGTGCCTCTCGCCCGGGCGTCGGGAGGGAGTCTGGAGATTCTCGATGATACGTGCGGCGTGCTGTGGCACGACGTTGACGACCTCGTGGCGGCAACGACTGACCTCCTTTGCGACCACGAACGGCGCTTCAGAATGTCCGGCGCTGCCGTTCAGCGAGCGCAGCTCTTCGGGGTGGAGGCCTATTACGACCACGTTCGCCTCCTTGCCGGATCGCTCATCGCGGAAAGCCCCGTATCGATGGATAACTCGCTTTGACGAACGCCCTCCTGAGTGGTGGCGGGGATATGAAGGTGCTCGCCTTTACGGTCGCCGGCAGAACCGGGACCACTGACGGTGTGTCGGTCTATCTATTGCGGACCTCATCGGCCTTGCGGCGTCTGGGTGTTCATGTGACGCTGGTGGGTGGCGACGCCGCCAGTTGTGATGCCTTGCGGCTAGCGCATGACGACCTTTCGTTCGCGGCGATCGGGGGCGGGCGGCTTCCGTGGCGGGCATTGCGACGAATGCTCCAAGTCGAGCGACCGGAGATAATTCATCTTCACGGGTCCTGGAGGCCAAAGCACGCCTTGGTCTCGTTGGCAGCATCTCGGTTGGGCATTCCCGTTGTCCAATCGCCACATGGCGGTCTCGCGTCGTCCGTACTTCGTTCCGGTCGTCCAAAGCGAGATATCTACTTGGCCTTGTTGGAACGGCCGATTTACCGACGTGCGCTGGGCTTCACCGCGCTCAGCGAGGGCGAGCGCTCGGAGATCGAATCGTTCATCGGAAGGCCCGGTGCCGACATCGTGGTGACCAACCCGCCGGACGACGCGTCAAACTATCGGTGCGCGGTGTGGGCAAACCCGCAAGGGCGCCCGTCGGCGGTGTTTGTAGGCCGACTCCATGTCTGGCACAAGGGCATCGATCGGCTGGTCGAAATCGCCAGGCGCCTACCGGAGATCGACATTCGGCTCTTCGGTCCCCTGGATCCATCGACGAGGGATGAGATCCACAAGCTCCGACGGTCGGCGCCCACCAACGTCATTTTTGAAGGGCCGGTGTTCGGTGACGAGAAGCTCAAGGCGCTCGCGAACGCAACGGTGTTCCTCCAACCGTCGCGCTTCGAAGGCTTCTCGTTGGCCTTGGTCGAGGCTCTCATGGTCGGGGTTCCCGTCATGATCAGCCCGGAGTTGACTGTCGCTAGGGAGCTACTCGGCAAAGGCGTCGTGCTCGCGTTGCCCGATGATCCGGACGCCGCCGCAGAGAGGGTCCGGTCAGCGGTGAATGACCCCGAACTCCTTGCCCGTACCTCGGCCCTCGCCCGCGAGTTCGCCGCCGCCCAGTGCTCGAGCGACGCCGCGGCCAAGCAGCTCTTTGAGCTGTACACACGGGTGCTCATCCCAACCCGGCGACAAAGTTGAATGTCACAGATTCACTCGGAGCGTCCCGCAAATCCACCGAAATCTGGCCACTGCACGGGACTCACCGTCGGTTGTGGTTCCAATCATGACCGCCACGAAAACTTGTTCAAGTTCGGGACGCCGCCGGCCGATCAGGGTAACAGGGCAGTCGGCCTGGGGAAGCATGTGACGTGCAATGATGTTCGATGAAATAGAAATCTGTGGTGGTCGAACTCTTAAGAATGATAGGAGAGCAGGCAATGCGACTTTTGGTGACGGGTAATCGTGGTTATATCGGCGTGGAAATGGTGACCGAACTTCTGTCCAACAACCACGAGGTTGTCGGTCTTGACAACGGGCTCTATGAAGGTTGTGACTTCCTCGCATCGCCGGATCCTATTGACACCCTTTCGTGTGATCTTCGCGACGTCACACCAGCAGATTTGGAGGGTTTCGATGCGGTACTGCATCTCGCCGCGCTGTCGAACGATCCGCTCTCCGACTTGAATCCGGAGCTCACGTTCGATATCAATCTACGGGCCTCGGTTACCCTTGCGAAGGCGGCAAAGGCCGCCGGTGTTGGCCGGTTCCTCTTCTCTTCCTCCTGCAGTCTGTACGGCGCCGGGAACGGCGAATTCCTGAACGAAAATGCTGCGTTCAACCCGGTTACGCCGTACGGCGAGTCAAAGGTCATGGTGGAGCAGGCGGTTTCGCAGCTCGCTGACGACAGCTTCTGTCCGGTGTACCTCCGGAACGCCACGGCCTACGGCTTGTCTCGTCGGCTTCGGGCCGACATCGTGGTGAACAACCTCGTTGCGCACGCCGTCACGAGCGGCAAGATTGTCCTCCAAAGCGACGGGACGCCCTGGCGCCCTCTGGTCCACATCCGCGACATCATTCACGCCTTCGAGTGCGTCCTCGTGGCTCCCCGCGAGGTGGTCTGGAATGAGGCCTTCAACGTCGGCCGCACCGCGGAGAACTACCAGGTCCGTGACCTCGCCCGGCTGGTTGGTGAGGTGGTGCAGGGTTGTGAGGTGGTGATCGCCGATGGGGCGTCTGCCGATGCCCGTGACTATCGGGTCGATTTCACCAAGATCGAGACCCAGCTTCCGGGCTTCGATCCGCAATGGACCGTTCGACGCGGTATCGAAGAGCTGTACGAGGCGTACTCGTCGGGTGCCATGTCCCTCGAAGCGTTTGACGGACCCTTGTACTTCCGATTGCGCCGCATTCGCCAACAACTCGACCTGGGGCTGTTTTCCACTGATTTGAGGACTCGCGATGCGCTGCCGCGGCTGGCCACCGGTGTCGGTCGATGATTATTGGCCTTCCGCCAGACAGGATCCCGGTTGCGGGTCCGTGGATCACCGATCTTGAGGTTCGCTACGTCAGCGAGGCCGCTCAGAACGACTGGTACGGGAACGCGGCGGCGTCGGTCGGTCGTTTCGAGCGCGCGTTCGCAGAGTATGTGGGGGTGGCTTTCGGCGTGGCCGTTCCGCATTGCACTTCGGCTCTGCATCTGTCGCTGTTGAGCCTTGGTGTCGGCCCCGGCGATGAGGTGATTGTGCCGGACATCACCTGGGTTGCAACTGCAGCCCCGATCTTTTACGTCGGTGCCACCCCGGTGTACGCCGACATCGATCCGCACACCTGGTGCGTGTCGGCCGACACGATCGAGGCGTGCATCACACCGCGCACCAAGGCCGTGATCACCGTAGATCTTTACGGTGCCGTTCCTGACATGGACGCGATCCGCGACGTCGCTCGTCGTCACGGCATTGCCATTGTCGAAGACGCGGCCGAGGCGGCGGGCGGCGAATGGAAGGGCGCAAAGGCGGGAAGCCTCGGCGACCTCGGCACGTTCAGTTTCCACGGCTCGAAGACCCTGACGTGCGGCGAAGGCGGCATGCTCGTTACCGATGATGCAGATCTTCACCGGCGCATTGCGTCGCTGCGCGATCACGGCCGATCGCCCGATGGGTTCAAGTACTTCGTCACCCAAGAAGTTGGTTACAAGTACCGCATGAGCAGTCTGCAAGCAGCCTTTGGCCTCGCACAGTTGGAGCGAATCGATGAACTGATCCATCGCAAGCGTGACATCTTCCGGTGGTACAGCGAACGTCTCGCGGAGCGAGCTGATCTTCAGCTCAACTGGGAGGAGCCGGGTTCACTGAACACGTACTGGATGGTCTGCGTCGTCCTTGACCACTCCATTGAACTCACCGGCCGTGAGCTTATGGACGCCCTCGAACGTCGTAAGATTGAGTCAAGGCCGTTCTTCCACCCGTTGAGTACTCTGCCAGCCTTTGCCGACGGACCAGGAGCAGCGGAAGCGACGAAGAATGTCGTCGCCCGCGACATCAGTCCTCGAGCCATCAACCTGCCGTCAGCCCTGCTTCTTACGGAGTCACACGTCGACCGGGTGTGCGAATCGCTCCTAAACATCATCGACCGACGCTCGGAGAGCTGACCATGCCTGACCAGACACCGACGGACAACCTTCTTGGCGAGATCCTCGGGGTATTCGACGATCCGACGTACGCACGTCTTGCGCTTGACCGAGCACAGGAATACCAAACGGCGGCTCCCTTTCCGAACGTCGTGCTCGATGACTTCCTTCCAGCTGATCTCGCACGAAAGCTCTCGGCGGCGTTCCCTGGACCCGAGAGCATCGATTGGGTGGAGCGAGACAACGAGAACAATCGGCGGCGCTATCAGCACGACGAGACACGGGTCCCGCATCCGCTCCGGGCAATGCTGCGGGAGTTGAACAGCCGACAATTCACGCTGTTCCTCGAGACGCTCACCGGAATTGAGAGCCTCTTTCCGGACCCGTACTTCATCGGAGGAGGCGTCCATCTCAGCGGCACGGGCGACTTCTTGAAGATCCACGCCGACTTCAACTGGCACCACAAGTTGCAGGCCTATCGACGAGTGAATGCTCTGCTGTATTTTTCGGACGACTGGCAGCCTGAATGGAACGGGGCGATCGAGTTCTGGGACCGAGAGATGACCGGTCCGGTGATTAGTGCACTGCCGTTCTTCAATCGATTGGTGGTCTTTTCGACCGGCGAGCATTCAAACCACGGCCCTCGCATCCCAAATTCCTGCCCGCCCGGAGTGTTCCGCAAGGTGCTGAACCTCTACTACTACACGACCCATCGCGAGGACGCCGACATGGACGATCCGCATTTCACCCTCTACAAGCCGGCCGCGTCGTCGTTTGCGATGGAGCTGGGCGGTAGTTATCGATCGACCGGCGGCGAAGCGCCATCGTCGTAGTTCGGATACGACGCGTCACGCTCCGAGATGACCGTGGGCGCGAACGGCCAATCGATGCCGACGATCGGGTCATCCCATCGCATTCCCCGACCAGCGCCAATTCTGAACGAAGAACCCATCCCGTACCACACGTCCACATCGTTGCTGAGTGTGAGGAACCCGTGGGCACACCCGGCCGGAACGCACAGAGCTCGACGATTTTCTCGGCTGAGCTCGATCCCCACCCAGCGAAGGAAGGTCGGCGAGCGATGTCGAAGGTCTACGACGACGTCGTAGATCGCCCCCGTCCCGCACCGGACGAGCTTGGACTCCTGCGTCGGTTGAACCTCGTAGTGCATGCCACGCAAGGTGCCTCGTTTGGCGTTGTACGACAGGTTCCATTGCGGAAGCCGATGGTCCAGCCCCTCGGCCGCGAACTGCTCTTCGCAGAACGCTCGCGCGAAGAATCCCCGGTCGTCGACAAGGACCTCGAGGTCGACGATCTCCACGCCCTCCAACGCGGTCTTGGTGAACTTCACCGGCGCACCGTAGCAGCGGACCCCGATGATCGGTCGAGGATGTATGTCAGAACCTGATGATGGACGTGAAGCGCCAGCCCCGGCATCTCCAGTCACTCGATTTACGGCATCAGTCGTAATCCCCCTGGGCAGCATCATCCCCGAACTCGCCGAGCAACTCGACGCCTTGGCCCGCCAAGACGCAACCTTTGCGTGGGAGTTGATCCTGGCCCACAACTGGCCTGGCTTCACTGGAGACAACGGGGCCAGCGTGCCCCCCGCCATCGCTCATGTCCGTCAAATCGACGCGTCGGCGGTGAAGGGTCCGAGTCACGCGCGCAATGCTGGTGCCGCGGTCGCGAACAGCCCCCTGGTGCTGTTCTGCGACGCCGACGACATCGTGTGCGACGGGTGGGTGTCAGCAATGGTTCGGTCGCTCCAACGCTACGACGCCGTTGGCGGCCGGGTCGACGAAAAGGCGTTGAATCCGAAGACTGCGTCGTGGCGACCGAACGACCAGAACGATCATCTGCCGGCGCTCTTTGACTTCCTCCCTCGAACCATCGGTGCGAACTGCGCAGTTCGCGTGCCTGTCTTCGCCGCCGTCGGCGGATTCGATGAGCAGGTTCGCACCCATGAGGACACGATCTTCTCCTGGCGCCTGCAGTTGGCCGGCTACAGCCTTGGGTTCGCCGCCGACGCCATCGTGTACTACCGGCACCGCACCGACCTGTGGTCGATGAGCAAGCAACATTTCGCCTACGGGCGCTCGTCGCCGCGGCTATCGGTGCGGTTTGCCGCGAACGGCTTCGTTTATAGCCCGGCCCGGATCGCGATCGGATCGGTAACGCGGGTGGTGCCCCGCCCGGGGAACTGGCCGGTGAAGCTCACGTTGGGGTGGTTCGTCCGACAGATTTCGATAGCCACAGGCACGATGTTTGAGTGGAGCATCATGCTGCGTGAGCAGGCACGGGCTCGACGTACGAAAGACGAGCGAGCGGCGTGAGGGTACTCATCGAGGAACACCATCACGAGCATCGACGCCTGGCCATTGGACAGCACGGCGTGGACTTCATCGTCATGAAAACGCCCCGTGGTCGAACCAAACTGGAGTGGCTCGATGCGTTCATTCCGGTTCGCCGGAACGACTTCGATTTGATGCACTCGGTAAACAGCGTTCCCGTGCCTATTCGCCGACCGTTCGTGATCTCGTTCGAGGACTACTGCCCGCGGGTTCCGGACGATCGCTACAACGCGCGGCTCGAATGGGCCATGGCACGGCGCCTCCGAAGCGACCGCTGCCGTGCGTTGTTGCCTTGGTCGAGCTATGCGTTACGCCAGTCCTCCAAACAGCTGAGCAGATTCTCCTGGGGAAATGAGGTCATCGCGAAGATGGAGGTGGTGCCCCCGCCGGTGGCGCTTCGCGAGACGCATCCGAAGAGGCCCAACCCCACGCCGAAGTTGCTTTTCGTTGGCGCCGAGTACGGGCGCAAAGGTGGGATCAGCGTGGCCAGAGCGCATCGCCGCCTTCGGGCTGCGGGGATAGCGGTCGAGACGACCGTGGTGTCATCGTTTCGTGAGACGCCGAGCAGGTACGTCGCGGTGCCTGAGCGCTACCGAACTGAACTCCCGCTGCTCGATTTCGATGGGATGACGCTTCATCGGTCCCTTCCCAATGACGAACTGCTGAGGCTCATGAGGGACGTTGACTTCGTCGTGCTTCCCACCCTTCACGACACCTATGGGTACTCCTCTGCGGAGGCGCTGGCGGCGGGAACACCAGTCATCGCCAGTAACACCGCAGCCCAACCCGACATCGTGACCGATGCCAAGACCGGATGGTTGCTCGAGCTGCCAAACGATCCGGTGGTGGGCCGGTGGCGTTGGGTTGGAAAGGGCGGCACCCCCGGGTACGACGACGCCTTCGAAGCGGCTGTCAGCACGTTGACCGACGGGCTCGTCGACACGATCCGTCGCCACGTCGACAGTCCGGTCGAGACCTACGAGGAGATGAGCGCCGCGGCCTTGGACGATGTTCGTCTGCGCATGTCCATCGACGTGATCCGGATTCGTCTCGAGGAGATCTACTCGTCAGCGCTAGCCCGCTGACGTGGCGGACCGTGAACCGAAGTGATCAGTCGCAGCTGAGTCCGCTACTCAAGCAACGCTGATCGACGGGATCGCGACCCAGAACTTCGTACCCGTGGCGATGGCGTCGGCCATCTGTTTCGTAATCTCTTTGCGGAGATTCCACGGAAGGATCACCACGTCGTCTGGTCGCTCGTCACGAATCCGCTGAGGCGCGCCTATGGGGATGTGTGAGCCGGGGAGGTACATCCCCTGCTTGTGCGGCGACGCGTCGACCGTGAACTCGATGTCCGACGGACCGACGCCGCAGTAGTTGAGGAGGGTGTTTCCCTTCGCCGGGGCTCCGTATGCAGCGACCCTCCTGCCCGACCGTGCTGCAGCAGTAAGGAAGTCGCGAAGCCCGTCACGGACGGACTCGACCTTTGTGCCGAACTGCCGGTAGGTGTCGAGGGATTCAAGACCGCATGCTTTCTCGGCCCGGAGGACGCGGGCCACATTGGGGTCCACCTCTTGCGCACCGTCGTGTCGAACGAAGGTACGCAATGACCCTCCATGCGTTTCCAGCTCCTCAACATTCACTACAGCTAACCCGTGTGCGGCGAACACGCGGCAGAGCACGGCAAGGCTGAAGTACGAATAGTGCTCGTGGTAGATGGTGTCAAACTGACCTTCGCGAAGAAGCTGCAGCAGGTGGGGCGCTTCGATGGTGACGGTTCCTTCCGGCTTCAGGAGCACCTTTATGCCGCCCACAAAGTCGTTCAGGTCAGGGACATGTGCGAGGACGTTGTTCGCTACGATCAGGTCAGCGTGCCCGTACGACGCGGCCAGCTGCGATGCGGCCTCCGTCCCAAAAAACATGATTTCTGTTCGGACCCCGATGGCACGAGCGGCGAGGGCGACCCCGGCGCAGGGCTCGACGCCGAGCACGGGAATGTGGCGAGCGTCAAAGTTCCGCAGGAGGTAGCCGTCGTTGCTCGCTAGCTCGACCACCAGGCTCGAACCATCGAGGTCGAGCGCATCGGTCATCTTCTCGACGTAGTCGGAGGCGTGGGAAAGCCAGGTTGAGGAAAATGACGAGTAATACGAATAGTCCTCATTGAAGATGTCCTCACGACGCGCAAAGTCCTCCAGCTGGACGAGCCAGCACTGGGTGCAGATGCGAACTCGAAGCGGGTATTTGGGCTCGAGCTCAGGCGCCCTCACCTGGGCCGTGGTGAGGTACGAGTTCGCTAAGGGTTGCTCGCCGAGATCAAGGACCGGAACCACCTCGGTACCGGCGCAGAACCGACAGGGTGTTGCCGTTTCGGACTCGGCGATGGGCGAAGTTGAAGAAGTTGTGTTCACGTATTCCGTTTCTTTGGGAAGTCCATCATGAGGTCTTACTCCCATGTCTTCCACGGGGCGGCGCCGCTTTCCCAGAGCGTTTCGAGGAGGCGCTTGTCTCGGAGGGAGTCCATTGATTGCCAGAATCCATGATGGCGGAAGGCCATCATTTGCCCATCTTGCGCGAGGCGTTCGAAGGGTGATCGTTCGAGCGGCATGTCATCGTCGCCGAGATAGTCGGCGACGCCGGGCTCCATGACCATGAAACCACCGTTGATCCATCCCTGCAGTTCCTGGGGCTTTTCGACAAATTCCGTGATCTGGTTGTCTTCGATGCGAAGGTGCCCGAAGAGCGACTTGGCCTTGACGATGGAAATCGTGACGAGCTTGCCGTGGCTCTCGTGGAAGGCCAGCAGCTCTTGGAGAGCAATGTCAGAAACGCCATCGCCGTAGGTCAGCATGAATCTCTCGTTGCCGATCACCGAAAGGGCGCGGCGGACCCGCCCACTCGTCTGGGTGTTCAAGCCAGTTTCAAGGAGGTTGACCTGCCAGTCCAAGGGTTCATCGCCGTCGGCCAGTTCGACGTCGCCGGTCGCCATGTCGAGCTTCACGTTTCGATAGCTCAGTGCGCGGTAGTCCAGCATGAACCGTTTGACGACATCGCCCCGGTAGCCAAGCGCGACCACGAATTCCTTGAACCCGGCTTGGCCGTAGTGCCGCATGATGTGCCAAAGAATCGGCCGATTCCCAATCTCCACCATGGGTTTTGGGATGCGATCGGTCTCTTCGGCCAGTCGAGTTCCAAGTCCACCGGCCAGGATCAAGACCTTCATTTGCGTGAATCCGATACTTCAAACTTCGACTCGCTGCGTCGTCTGCCGAGGTACCGAAGAAGTCCGCTGATGCGAGGTCCGACCACACACGACACGGCCTGAGTCGCAAAAAGGCGGAACGACCGCCACCGCAGGGCGGGAACGTGTTGCAGCTCGGACTGATGGGTCGTGAGATAGCGGGAGCGGGCGTTGCGGTTGTTCCAAATAGTCTTCCAGTCCGGAGCGAACCCGACGGCCGTCTTCGTACCCCAACGGGCGGAGTCGGCGCCCGCATGGATGCGCAGGGCGATCCGCGACTCACGGACAAATGCCACGTCATGGTGCAGGGCAAAGCGCAGCCACAGCGTCTGATCCGAGAACGGACCGTCCTCGGGCAGGTACCCTCCGGCCGGTAGTGCCGACGTGCGCATCATCACTGCCGGCGCGCACGCACGGCACCATTGACCAAGCGACTTTCTGATGAACGTCGGTCCGGGTTCGAGGGTATCGACGTGGAGGTCACGGGCCCAGCGTTCGTCGCGAATCGTCACGGTTCCGATCTCGTCGATCACATCGAAGCTGGAGTGGACAATTCCGGCCGTTGGCCATTTGCGGAGCGCGTTGATCCCGAGCTCGAGAGAATCGGGGTGCATCACATCGTCGTCGCAGAGGATTGTGAGGAACTCGGTATGGACGTCGGCGAGGGCAAGGTTGAAATTCCGCAGCCATCCCACATTCTCCGGTCGGTGGACGACGTGGATCCGCGGATCGTCGTACCGAGCGATGACCTCAGCCGTGTCATCGGTCGACGCGTTATTGCAGATCAGGATCCGATAGTCAGTGAAAGTCTGCGTGAGCACACTATTGAGGGCCACCTGGAGGTAGGCCGAGCGGTTGTATGTCGGAATAATTACCGTGATGGTGGAGGTCATTGCGGTCGTCTTACCGATCCTGTTCCGTTTTCCGGCCGCAGCCACTCGCGCGAGCGGGCGTCACTGGCCCGTCGAAACGGTGCGCTTTGCCCGCCGGCACATTCGATTGCCTTCATGTCACCCTCTCTAAACGAACCTTCGCAAAGGTTCAAGTCGCCTGCCGTAGAACGATGAAGAAATCCGATGCCCTGTCATCGACCGGGTCCGCCCGCTTATGTAGGGGCAATTCCCCAGCGGGCAAACGTTTGCCGCTCTTGTGCATCTGGTCGATCCCATCCAGGATCTTGGGATTCCCGGTGACGTTACTCCTCGCGAATCGGTGGAATCGGAGTCGATTGGCGGAGCGCGGAGGCGTGGCTGTCCGGGCGTTTGCTCGGAGTTGGCCGTCCCGCGTGGAAGGATTTGGAAAAAGCTGTCCCGACCAGTCCCCAACGATGAGCCGCATTGCCTATCGACGTTTCGGGTCCAACGCTCAATACTGATTCTCTCTTCACCGTGCCCCTAACCCTTCGAACGACGGAAACTGCCATGAACCGAAAGTCTCTTCAGTGGATGTCCCGAATCCTCATCGCGACGGGTGGGGCGATCGCTCTCACCGTAGGCGCTGGGGTGGACCCGGCGCAGGCGACCGAGCCGATCTGCACCGAAGGCGAGGTTGTCTACAACGTCCCTAGCGCATACTCGACGGTGTTGGAGGAGGGGAAAACCGTCACCATCGACACCGGGCTCGTCATCCCGGTCGGCAAGAATGCCTACCTCTCCTCCTACTTCTCGTGGGGCGGGTACATCGACAGCTTTCTGTCGCTGAACGGTCCGGCCCAAACCTGGCGGGTCGCTCTCGGTGGCGGAGCCTCCGGCTACACCGCTGACCCGGCCGATGGCGCCGACAACTTCCTGGTCAAGGGAAACTTCAACTCCACGCTGGCGGGAACCGGCGGCAATCTCGTGATCCAGCACAGCTCGGTCCAAAGTCCAACCGGCGTGAGCGGCGCCAACGCCATCTACCCGATCGGCTTTTGCTACACGCTGACCGACGCTCCGACCACAACCACGACGACCTCAACCACGACGACGACGACCACTTCCACAACCACGGTGGCCCCGACGACCGTGCCGCCGACCACGGTGGCCCCGACCACGGTGGCCCCGACCACGCTGCCGCCAGCCTCGGTGCCGCCGTTTATCGTTCCGCCGCCGTCGACCGTCGCTCCGGCTACGACTACTGCCCCGACGACCAGTGTTCTGGCAGCCGCCTCGACCGCCGCACCAACTACTGCACCGCTCGTTAGCGTCGCCGGCGTGACGGTCGTCCAGACAACGGTGCCAGCCCCGCCCGCTGCTCCCGCCGAGGTCAAAGCCGGAGAATTGGCTTACACCGGCTCGGGGTCCAACGGACTGTCTCTTCTCGTGGCGGCCCTTCTGATCGGCTTTGGATCGACCCTGCTTCTGGTCGGCCGACGCCGGAACTGAGTTCGGGGACGGCGTCCATGGCCGAGCTCGTCATGGACGCCCACCCGGTGTTTGAGGCACGCCCGCTTGTTTGCTCCGCTGTAGCCGCCAGTTGCACCCCCAACGGGATTCGAACCCGTGCCGCCACCTTGAAAGGGTGGTGTCCTAGGCCGCTAGACGATGGGGGCCGGAACAGCCCCTCGAGCGTAGTAGCCACCGACGCCCGCTGCCGACCGAGTTTGTTGGTCTAGGAGCGACTAGCGGCGCAGCTTCGACAGAGGCCGAAGAAGTCGAGTCGGTGGCTCTGCGTCACGAATCCGGTGCTGCGGATGATGGCCGCGGCCGTGATGTCGAGGGTGGTCTCCAGGTCGCCGAGTTCGAGGTCGGCGACGGCGCCGCAGGAATTGCAGACGAGGTGGTGATGGTGGGCGGCGAGTTCCTCATCGAGCTCGAAGCGGGCAAACCCTTCGGCGAATTCCAGTTTGATGAACACCTTGGCATCGACGAGATCGCTGATGATCCGGTACAGCGACGACAGGGGCACTTCGGCCCCGACCGCGGCCTGGAGCTCGGTGACGGACATGGGCGCCAGCGTCTGCTTCATCGCGTCGACCACGGCCCGACGTCCGCGAGTCCATCGCTGGCCGTGGCGGGCGAGGCGTCGATCGATTTCCCCGTCGAGGTCGAGTCGGCGCGCACGAGCCGGGGTTGCCATGGGCAAGAACCTACCGGGGGTCCTAGCGAAGAGCCCGGATGATGTTCTCCAGGAGATACCCGAGGTAGCGATACAGCCCGAAATGGCCGGCCCGGGGATCGTCGGCGTCGACATCTTCGTCGTCCTCACCCACGTCGAGCTGGGTGCCGAGCACCAAGCGAAGGTCGTTGACCGCCCCCATCCAGCCGAGAAGTTGTTCCTCGGTGAGCTCACGAGCATGGGCCGTTGACTCCAAGAGTTCGGCCCGCGAGATCTTGGTGGCCAGCAGTTCGGACCGCATGAGTTCGTGGAACTCAGCGTCTTTTTCGGCATCGAGGTGATACGCCGCCGGAAACAAACGACGCAGCGACGGTTGGTCGCCGGCCCCGAGGAGCTCGCGAAGCTGCGCCGGAAGACCGGTCAGAAGCTGTCGTTCTTCGTCGGGAAGGTTCAGCGTGAAGGTGCCAGCCCGGTTGCGGCGGATGCGTCGGCGCATAAATTCACCCTCTAGTTCATCGAAGTCATCGTCGCCATGCTGCTCTTCATGGCCGTGGTCGTCGGGCTCGTCGTGGTCCCCTGCGGCCCCCGACGTCACGGGGCATCATCTTTTTGCATGGTGGCCCACAACCCGTACTCGTGCAGGCGGAACACGTCGAGCTCGGCCTTCTCCCGGTTCCCGTTCGATACCACCGCCCGACCCTTGGTATGCACGTCCCACATAAGGACTTCGGCCTTCTCCTTGGGATAGCCGAACACCTTCTGGATAACGAACGTGACGTAGGACATCAAGTTGATCGGATCGTTCCAGACGATGACCACCCACGGTCGGTCCTCGGCGATACGCGTGTCGGTGCCACTCTCGACAACTTCGGCGGGCGCGGCAACGGGCATACGCCGTTCAGTCTGCCGCGGGCCGGTGCGGCACCGATCAACGCCAACGGCCCACGGCGCGCAGGGGCTGTGGGCTGGGCATTTCTGGCAGCGCAGAGGGACCGATACGCTGGCCTCCGTTATGCCTCGCCTGCGGACCGAGCCCCTCGAACGTACGGCGTTGCTCGACGCGATCCCCACCGTCGCCCTTCCCGGTCGCCCGGTCGGGGTCAAAGCCACGGTCAGCGCCTACATCGCGTTGACGAAACCCCGCATCATCGAGCTGTTGCTGGTGAGCACGATCCCCACCATGTTCGTGGCCGAACGCGGCGTGCCGGGACTGTGGCTCATGGTGGCCACCCTCATCGGTGGCACCCTCTCGGCCGGCGGGGCCAACGCCATCAACATGGTCGTCGACGTCGACATCGACACGATCATGAAGCGCACCCAGGGCCGCCCGTTGGTCACCGGGGCCATGACCCCCAAGGCCGCCCTCACCTTCGCCATCACCATCGAGACCGTGGCGTTCGCCTTCCTGTGGGCCACGGTGAACCTGCTTTCCGCCGCGCGGGCCGTCGCCGCGTGCCTGTTCTACGTGTTCGTCTACACGCTGTGGTTGAAGCGAACCTCCCGCCTGAACATCGTCTTTGGCGGCGCGGCCGGGGCGGCGCCGGTACTCATCGGCTGGTCGGCCGTGACCAACTCCCTGTCGTGGGCGCCAATCGTGTTGTTCGCGGTGATCTTCTTCTGGACCCCGCCCCACTTCTGGGCCCTCGCCGTGAAGTACCGCGACGACTACTCGGCGGCCAACGTCCCGATGCTGCCGTCGGTGGTCGGGTTCGAGGAAACGGTGCGAGCCATGCTTCGCTACACCGTCGTCATGGTGGCCGCCACGGTGGCTTTCTACTGGGTCGGCGAGATGGGCATCGGCTATCTCGTTGCCGCCGTCGTGCTCGGCGCCATGTTCTTGGCCCAGGTCGTTGGGCTCCAGCGAATCGGAAGGGCGGGAACGGATCCCAATAAGGCATCGATGCGCCTGTTCGGCTGGTCCATCACCTATCTGGTGTTGCTGTTCGGGGCCATGGCCATCGACCAACTCGTCGTCCACGGCTTCTAGGCCCGCCGTTCACGTGTTCGTCGCTCGGCCATCTCTGGTCCCCTCGGCACCAGCCGATAACATCGCTTCGCTCGAAGAACCCTCGGGCGTGATTTCGCGTGCTCCCACGCCGTATCCGATGCCCGTCTCCCCGGAGAATTCATGTCGATAACCGCCTCTCCAGCCACCTCCGCTGCCGTCGATCAGGCCGCGTTCGGCGACGACGCGCTCGACGCCGTCGAATCCTGGCTGGGGACCACCGACCACCGCCGCCTCGGGCGGATCCACCTCGGAGTCGCCCTGCTCGCCGGTGCGCTCGGCGCCGTGCTTCTCGCCTTCGTTGGTCAGCGACTCGACGCCGCCGCCCGCGGTGTTCTCGGGACCCGCTCGTGGCTCGGCGAGTCGGCCGCCGCCGGCTTCTCGTTCAGCCGGGTGTTCAATGCCGCCCAGACCGGCCTCGTCGTGGTGGTCGCCGTGCCGATGTTCCTGGCGCTGGCATCGATCGTGGTGCCCCGCCAAATCGGTGCATCCCGACTGGCCTTCCCCCGGTTGCACGCCTTTGTGGTGTGGTCCTACGTGATGGGCGTGGCGCTCTTCGCCACCTCGTTCCTGGTCCGCACCGGGCCGCCGACCGTGGACATCTTCGGCTCCACCGGCACCCTCGTGACCGGCGTGCAGGCCAACAAGGCCACGGATCTCTTCGTTGCCTCTCTGGCGCTCATCGCCATCTCCACGCTGCTCGGGTTCATCAACATTTTCACCACAGTCCTTACCCACCGCTGCGCCGGGCTCTCGCTCGAC
>JANLQX010000089.1:0-7481 GCA_031368095.1 Actinomycetes bacterium
CGATGTTCCCGTCCCCACGCCCTCCCCCGACGGCGTCGTGGTCGACATCTCACGCTGTGGAATCTGTGGAACCGACATCCACGCCTACCAGTCGGGAAATCCCTACAACCCGGCGATCTGCGGTCACGAGTGGGTCGGGACGGTGTCGGCCCGGGGCGCCGAAGTTCGCAATGTGGCTGAAGGAGACCGGATCATCGTTGCTGTTCCTCCGGCGTGCGGAGGGTGCGCGCCGTGCCGGGCGGGGCAGGGTCGGCATTGCCTGCGAGTGTTCCTTTCGGCCACCGGGCGAGACGTGGTCGACCCGAGACACGGCGGATTCGCGTCGCAGCTCGCCGTTCGCGCCGACCGGGTGGTGCTCGCCCATCCCTCGCTTGACGACGACGAGGCGGCACAGGTGGAACCGGCCACGGTGACGTTCCACGCCGTGAGAGCGTCCCTGTTGCGCCTCGGCGACGTTGCCGTGGTTCAGGGGGCGGGGCCGATCGGCCTTCTGACGATGCAGTGGGCAAAGGCGTTCGGAGCGGCGAAAGTCATCGTGATTGAGCCGAACGAGGCGCGTCGCGTGCTGGCCTCCGCCCTGGGTGCCACCCTCACGGTCAGTCCCGGCGAAGAGGCATCCACGGTAGTACGTGAACATACGAACGGTCTCGGCGCCGACATTGTCTACGAGTGCGTGGGCCGGGGTCCGGCCCTGCAGAGCGCCGTCGATCAGGCGCGCCGAGGTGGGGCCGTCTGTCTGATCGGCTTTCCCGACACCGATGCCAACATCATCCCGGCCACGTGGTTGGTGAAGGAGATTTCGCTGACGGCAGCGCTCGCCTATACCCACGAGGAGTTCGCCCAAGCAATGACGTTCATCGCCGACGGACGGGTGCGGCTGGCGCCGATGCATTCGTCGACCGTTTCTCTGGACGGGCTCGGCGAGGCCCTCGCCGACCTCGGCAGCGGTGCGTCGACCCAAACCAAAGTGCTGGTCGACCCGCGATAGCTGGCCGGGCGCGACAGTGGCGGCGCGTCCCATCGATGTCACGCGCCGTCGCGGGATGGTTGGCGACACGTTGTCTGGTTGACGACGTCGTTTCGACGGCAACGAGTCGCCAACCACCCAACCGTCCGCGGCTCAGCTGGTGAGGGTGCGCTTTCCAGCCTCTTCGACCAATGCTGGCGCCGACTGGTGGAAGCGGGCCGAACCGCCGTTGGTTGTCTGTCCGCCGTCGACGACCAGGGTCTGGCCGCTTACGATACGGGCCTCGTCGCTGGCCAGGTAGAGCGCCGCGTTGGCGATGTCGATGGGCATGCCGGCGATGCCGAGCGGTGACGTCTTTGCCATGTTCTGTTGCGCCAGTTCGAGTTGCTCGTGATCGCCCGTCATCACCGCCGCGGTCATCGCTGTGACGGTGTTTCCCGGAGCGATCGCATTGACGCGGATGCCGTGTGACGCCAGCTCCGAGGCGACCGATTTCGTGAGGCCAATCACTGCGGTCTTGGCCGCCGTGTACGCATGGGGGCCGAGGCCGCCGATCACGCCGGCGATGCTCGATGTCGTCAGGATCGAACCGCTTTGTCGGGGAATCATCACGCGGGCGGCGTGCTTCATGCCATGGAAAGCCCCGCCGAGGAGCACCGCAATAGTGAAGTTCCAGGCGTCCGCGGTCGTGTCGGCAATCGGTCCGATGGCGCCGACGACGCCGGCGTTGTTGAACATGATGTCCAGCTGGCCGAACTCGGCCACGGCGAGGTCGACAGCGGCGGCCACGTCGGCTTCCGTCGTGACGTTGGTGCGAAGAAAACGGGTGTTCGCACCGAGATCTTTCGTCAGCGCGTTCCCAAGGTCGGCCTGTAGGTCGGCAATGACCACCCGGGCTCCTTCTTCAAGGAATCGACGCACGGTGACCTCACCGATGCCACTCGCGCCGCCGGTAATGACGGCAACCTTGCCTTCGAGACGACCTGACATTGCGTGCCCCTTGTTCGTTGGAAGTACGCAAGGTAGTTCGCGTCATTCGCCATTATCGATTCGCGGTGTCACACTCGGCGATGACCGTGCGTCCTCGCGACCTCGCTGCCAACGATTTGGTCCTCAGTTTCTTCAGCCTGCCTCGCCGCCATCCGATGGAGGATCGCGTCGCCATCGCTGCTGCCGCTGGGTTCTCCGGGCTTGGGTTGTATATCGGTGAGTACCAACGGCTGGCCGCCGAGGGCCTACACGGCGCGTGGCTCGACGAGCTCCTCGACGAGCACCAGATCGCCATTGCCGAAATTGAGGTGGTGAGCTCGTGGGCGCGCCCGGGAAGCGATGACCATGGCTTCGAGGCGGCGGCGTGGGAGATGGCTGATCGCTGGCAGTGCCGCTACCTGCAAGCGATTGGCCCGTATGACGGATCGATCGAGGATGCCGGCCGCGCCTTTGCCGGTCTCTGTGACCGAGCTGGCGAGCATGGCCTGGTGGTCGGTCTGGAGTTTCTGCCCTTCACGAACATCGTCGACGCCGCCGACGCGCTTCGTATTGTGGAAGTCGCCGACCGCGAGAACGGTGGCGTGTGTGTCGACATCTGGCATCACGAGCGCGGCGCCCGCGATCTGTCGTTGATTTCCGCAATTCCGGCGTCACGCGTACTCGGCATCCAGATGAACGACGGGCCGTTGGTGGCCCAGCTCCCGGACTACAAAGACGACTGCCTTGCGAACCGCGTTCCACCGGGCCAGGGGGAGTTTGCCGTGGCTGAGATGGTGGCGTGCTTACGAGCAATCGGCGTCGCCGTGCCGTGGTCGCTAGAGGTATGTCGGGACCTCACCGACGGGCCGTCACCCGCCGAGCACGTGCAACAGTGCGCCGACGCAATGCGGGCGATGCTGGCGGTTACCGCCTAGATGATCTCGACCGTTGTTCCGATGGGGATGTGCTGAGCAAGCCAGGTCACATTTACGTTGCTGACCCGAATGCTTCCGTTGGTCACGGCCCTACCGAGGCAGCTCTTCGGACAGTTCGTGCCGTGAATCATGATGCCCGGCCATCCGTCGATCGCGTCGCCCGGGATCACCGTGGACTTCGCGTCGAGACGAAGGGTGAACGGCCCGAGCGGGTTAAACCGGGTTGGGTCCTGGGGTGGTCGAATGTCGAGCACCACGGCGACTCCAGCCGGCGTTGGCACCTCGCGTTTGCCGACGGCCGCCTTCATCAACTTGATTGTCCGGAGGCTGCCATCGGACTTTCGGCGGATCACGGCGGGTTCGCCGGGTTGTCGGTCGATGTAGAGGTGGTTGTTGTGGAGGAAGTGGTGGTGGGGGTCGCACAAGAGGTTGAGAATTTCGCCGTTCATGCCGAGGATCGCGGCGTAGAGGTCAACGTGTTCGGATGTGGCGAAGTGCATCGCCTCGCAGAATGGGACAGGTCCTTGGCCGACGATGTTGGCTGTCTGGTTGTCGAGCGAAAGAGTCATGACGACCGCAGTTCGAGCCGATGAAGCAGCGCGCCTTCAATCGGTGGGAGTAGTCCGTCGAGGCCGATCATGTCGAGGTCGCGCGTCGAGTTGGAATTGCTGCACGGTCTCGCGGAACTGGTCGACCGTCGACGATGCTGCCTTCTTCAAGAGGGCTTCAACGCCCGGTACTCCGAGGAGCGGTCGGAGCATGGCGACGAGTTCGGCCGAGACATCCCCTTTCGCCAGTGCTTCACCGGCGGCCGGAAGCGCTTCCACGGCTTGGGCGGTTTGGGCGTCGCGGCGGGCTTGGCGGTTTGATCGTCCGGTTGCTCGGCTGATCGCGGCTGGGTGGCTTTGGTGGGGGCAGTGTTCCTCTGCTTCGTACCCGGCGAGAAGTCGCTTGACTCCGTACCTAGGTACGGGGCGTACCGTGACGTGCATGAGCGACGTGAAGGAGCTGACGATCGGTGCCCTGGCCCGGGCAGCTGGCGTGAACGTCGAGACCGTTCGCTACTACGAACGCCGACAGCTGCTCGATGCTCCGCCGCGCGCGCAAAGCGGATACCGCACATACGGGCCATCCGACGTGGATCGGTTGCAGTTCGTTCGTCGGGCGAAGGATCTCGGCTTCACGCTCCAGGAAATCGGTGAACTGCTGCACGGCGATGGCCTCGGTTCAACGACCGACGTGGCGGCCGCCGCACAAGCCAAGTTGCTTACGCTCGATCACGAGGTGCAATCGCTGATGGAGCAGCGATGTCGCCTGCGTCAACTCCTGCAGATCTGTGACCACGGCGATGGCCAGGACTGCGTGGCCCTGATCTTCGAAACGGCACCTCGAATCCCGGCCTCGCCTACCCCGGAGATCCCATGACCCTCGAACTCACCGACGCAACCTTCGACGAGCACGTTTCGTCGGCCCCGCTGCCGGTCCTGATCGACTTCTGGGCCGAGTGGTGCGGGCCCTGCAAGACGGTGGCCCCGATCATGGATGAACTGGGCCTCGAGCGGCAAGGACAACTCACGGTGGCGAGCGTCGACATCGACGCCAACCCGGAGATCGCGATGCGCTTCTCGGTGATGAGCGTGCCCACGCTGCTCCTCATCAATGACGGCACGGTGGTGTTTCGGACCGTTGGGGCGCGATCGAAGCAGCGCCTCCTCGCCGAACTCGAGTCGCACCTCCGACGCTGACCGCGAGCGGGCGTTGCCATTCCGGGCAAAATCGACCCTCAGCGCGCTCGATTCGTCAAATTGACCAGGCGGTTAGTTTCTCCCTAGCATCGCCGCCGTCCGCGTTGCCTGGAGGTTGCCGTCGTGCCCACTCGTGTTCTCGTCGCCGAGAGCGTCATTGAAGAAACCGTCGACGGTCCCCGCCTGAAGGGGAGCAAGTGCACGGCGTGCGGCACCCATGCGTTCCCGGCGCAAAGGAGTTGCCAGAAGTGCGCTGGTACCGAGACCGAGACGGTCCTGCTGGGGACCGAAGGCGAGCTGTGGACATTCACGGTGCAGGGCTTTCCGCCGAAGGCGCCGCCCTACCGGGGCAACGCTGACCTCGCCACGTTCGTGCCCTTCGGGGTGGGCTACGTGGAACTTCCCGGTCAGGTGAAAGTGGAAACCCGACTCACCGAAGCCGACCCGGCCAAACTGCGGATCGGTATGAAGATGCATCTGGTCCTCGACGTGCTCGGTCACGACGACGATGGCAACGAATTGGTCACCTACGCGTTCGCCCCTTCGGGCAACTGAGCTGAAAGAAGAACGAAGATGAGCGACAACACTGAAGTGGCCATTGTTGGCATTGGGATGCACGAGTTCGGACGCACCGACGGCGTGTCCGGTATGGATCAGGGTGTCATTGCCGTGCGTCGCGCCGTGGCCGACTGCGGGGCGAAGTGGGAGGACATGCAGTTTGCCTTCGGGGGGAGCCAATCCTCGGGAGCGGCCGACACCATGGTTTCCAAATTGGGTCTGACCGGCCTGCAGTTCATCAATGTCGCCAACGGTTGCGCCACCGGTGGGTCAGCGCTCTTCAGTGCCTACAGCGCGATCCGCTCGGGCATGTCGGACATCGGTATTGCCATCGGGTTCGACAAGCACGAGCGCGGCGCCTTCCGGGTGGAGACCAAGGGCATGGACTGGTACGGCTCGTCCGGACTTGCCCTCACAACCCAGTTCTTCGGCATGAAGATCAACCGATATATGCACACCTACGGGATCACCAACGCCAGCCTGGGCCGGATTGGGGCGAAGGCGTTCCGAAATGGGGCGCTGAACCCCATGGCGTGGCGTCGCAAGCCGCTGTCGGAGGAGGAGGTCCTCGGCTCGCCGATGCTGTCCTATCCGCTCACCCAATACATGTTCTGCAATCCCGGCGAGGGCGGCGTCGCCCTGGTCCTCGTTCGCGGCGACCAGGCTCATAAGTACACAGATCGTCCCGTATTCCTGAAGGCGGCCGTGGTGCGCTCCCGCAAGTTCGGCAGCTTCGAAGTGTTGGCGCCATCAATTGCGCTCGAACACAACGCCGGTCCGACCGTCGATGCGTCGAAGGCGGCGTTCGAGATGGCCGGTATGGGTCCGAAGGACATCGACCTCGCCCAGCTTCAGGACACCGAAGCAGGTGCGGAGATCATGCACATGGCCGAAAATGGCTTCTGCGAACACGGTGAGCAGGAGCGCATGCTGGCCAACGGCGAAACCGAGATCAACGGTCGCATTCCCGTGAATACCGACGGTGGCTGTCTCGCCAACGGGGAGCCCATCGGCGCCTCCGGACTTCGCCAGGTATACGAGAACGTGCTGCAACTCCGCGGTGACGCAGGCGAGCGGCAGGTGCCCAACGATCCAAAGACGGCGTACACCCACGTCTATGGCGCTCCGGGGATCTCTGGTGTCACCATCCTGAGTCGCTGATCCGTCGATGAGCGTCGATTTTACGCGCGCTTACCATATAGGGGTCCGCATACCGGATCTCGATGTGGCGATGGCCGAGATGGGCGAGTCCCTCGGGCTCACCTGGTGTTCCGTCCAAGAGCGCGAGCAACAGGTGTGGACGCCGTCCACCGGAGCGATCACTGTTCCGTTGCGTTTCACGTACTCGGCCGAAGGACCTCAACATGTAGAACTTCTCGAGGGTGAGCCGGGCTCGATCTGGGACGGACGGGTGCAGCCGGGCATTCATCACACCGGTGTGTGGGTCGACGATGTTGCGGCCGAGACGACCGCGTTGTTGGCCAAAGGCTGGACGCTCGCCGCCGCCGGTAAGGCCCCCGAGGATGGCTTCGGTGCGTTCACCTACGTGGTGCCACCAAGTGGCCTCATCGTGGAATTGGTGTGGTCGGCGATCGCCCCGATGTTCGATCGGTGGTTCGCCGGAGGTCCGCTGGCATGATGCACGACCTCAACGCCATGCCAGCGCGTTTGTCGGCGTTCCTGGCGACGGTCCGGCCGGATGTGTCGGCGACGGTTCGCTCCTACGCGTTGATGACGGGCGGCTACAGCCGGATCATGGCGCGCGCCGAGGTCGACTGGAGCGACGGCACGTCGCAGACGCTCGTCCTCCGTGGTGACCCACCACCGGACAAGACGATGTTGGTCACCGACCGCGACGCCGAGTGGGCGGTGTTGCGCAGCCTCGCTTCGGTCGCCGAGATTCCGATGCCAGCGGCGCTCCACTACGACGCCACCGGACACCATCTCGGCACGAAGGCCATCGTGCTGGAATTCTGCGACGGGCCGTCGCTCCAGGCCCAGCTTTCGGAGTTGGTCAGTGCGGGGGTGCCCCTCGATGATGCGCGCATACTGGCGATACGCGACGCTTTCGTGGATACGATTGCGCGCGTTCCTCAGGTCGATCTCGCCGTACTTCCGTCGTTGGAAAAGCCGGTGGACTGGGACTGCTACCTCACCTCCGTCAACAACGCCTGGGCCGAGAACGAGCGGCTTCAGTCCGAGTCGAACCCAACCATGCGCTACCTCGCGGCGTGGCTCAACGCCCATCGGCCACCTCCGCTCCCGCTGGCTCTTCAACATGGTGACCTCCAGCCGGCGAACATCCTC
>JANLQX010000130.1:0-2000 GCA_031368095.1 Actinomycetes bacterium
GGTGGTCAAGGGCACCACGGTCTACGCCTACGACGAGGCGGGGCGCATGATCGAGGAAAAGAACGGCGCCACCGTGGTCGACTACCTGTGGATGGACAGCCTGCCGGTCGGCGCCATCATCGGCGGGACGCCATACACCATCGAGGCGGATCACCTAGGCACGCCGCGTGCGCTCCGCGATCCGGTGCGTGCGAAGACGGTGTGGAACCTGCCGTTCACTGGGGCGCCATTCGGGGGGAACAGTCCGAACGATGATGTCGACGGAGACAGAAAGAAAGTGACCTATAACCCGCGCTTTCCGGGGCAGTACGGAACGTGTCAATGGGGTGAGACAGGCGGCGTGTAAAGTTTACTGAGTAGGTTCGGGTTTTGAATCGTCGGCGACCTTGGGCTTTGGCGGGTTGATGTAGACCTTGTCGGGGACGGTCGGCGGCTTCGGTGTTTTCTTGAAGCGCGAGGGCGTCCGTTCGTAGGCAGCAGCGAGGGTCTTGGTGCGTTCAGCGGTGATGCGTGCGGCGTGTCCGTGATGGACGGCGGCCGGAGTCATCAGGCCGATGCCGGAATGGCGGTGCTGGTGGTTGTAGCGGCTGAAGAACGGGGTGAGCACAGCGCGGGCGTCGTCGATGCAGCTGAAGTGGTCGGGGAAGTTCGGCGCGTACTTGGTGGTCTTGAACAGGCTCTCGCTGTAGGGGTTGTCGTTGCTCTGGTGCGGACGGGAGAACGAGGCGTCGATGCCGAGGTCGGTGAGCAGTTCGGCGAGGGTCTTGGAGCGCATCGGCGCGCCGCGATCGGAGTGCAGGGTGAGTTGGCCGGCGGGGATGTGCTGACGCAGGGCGGTGTCCTCGACCAGGGCCTTGGCAAGCTCGCCGTTTTCGCGGGTGCTGAGCATCCAGCCGACCACGTAGCGGCTGAACACGTCCATCACGACGTAGAGGTACAGGTAGGTCCACTTGACCGAGGTCTTGAGCTTGGTGATGTCCCACGACCACAGCTGGTTGGGGCCCTCGGCCAGCAGTTCCGGGCGGGCATAGGCCGGGTGCACGCGCTGCTCGCGACGCTCACGCACGGCCCCCAGAGCGGTCAGCTTGCGATACATGGTGCGGATCGAACACAGGTAGCGGCCTTCATCGAGCAGCACGGCATAGACCTGCTGCGGCGCCATGTCGACGAAGCGTGGGTTCGTCAATTCATCGAGCACTGCGCGCTCCTCGGCGACATCCAGCTTGAGCGGCGGGCATCGCGTGTTCGGGCGCTTGACGCGGGGGTGCCGGCTTCGGTGGGCCGTGGCGCGCGACAGGTCCAACGCGGCGCACGCACGGACTCCGCCGACCTGGCTGGTGAGGGCTGGCAGCAAGCTCATGACTGCTCCTCGATCGGCGGGATGCCCAGCAAGGCACATAGTTTTTTTTGGGCGTCGATGATCGCCTCGGCTTGCCAAACACGCTTCGCCAACCGGGCATTCTCGCGCGTCAGCTTGTCGATCTCGAGCTTCTCGGCACGCGCTGGATCGGCCTTGGGTCCACGCCGCGGCTCGGGCGTATTCGCATCGTGGGCCTCCAACTGGGTACGCCAGTGCGACAGGTGCGACGAGTACAAACCCTCGCGCCGCAACAGCACGCCGATCTCGCCGGCGGGCAGGCCCGCGGCCAGGGCAACGATCTTGCGCTTGTAGCCCATCGAAAACCGACGGCGCCGCGCCTTGGCCACGACCTCGATCGAATCGACCGGCGACGGGGCAGCTGAATCAGTCACCGGAAAAGCGGAAATAGGAGTTTCAGAAGACCGAGCAGAACCACGAGATTGCATGTCCATGAGGGAGACTACCTACACTAAATAGCGAGGGGTATCTGTCTCACTCGACATTGGCACAAGGGGATGAACGAAAAAAACCCCGGTAATCGAGGGGTTTTGTTCGATCGGTGAGCGTCCATCTGACGCAAGAGTGCACGCTCGACCCCGGATTGCTTCGCTCGCGCAGCACAATTCGGCCTGCGTGCAAC
>JANLQX010000145.1:0-1911 GCA_031368095.1 Actinomycetes bacterium
GCCGACGATTCGACCATGCAGGTAGAAGTCGACGATGGTCGATGCTGTTCGGCAAAATTCTTTCAAGAACTGCTCAAGTTGCCCACACCACGGTCCGATACCTCTTGCACAACGGTGTTGGTGGTGGCGGTCGGCGGGGCCGCCACCACCAACACCGGGGCAGACTCCTTGCCGTCAGCAATGTCGGTCAATGGCGGGGCCTGCGGCGGATGACTCGGCGAGCAGGCCAAGGTACGTCGCTCGGGGCACCTCGATCACGCCAAGTGACGCAAGGTGATCGGTTCTCCATTGCACGTCCAGCAGGGTCGCTCCCGTCGTGTTCAGCCACTCGACGAGTGCCACGAGGGCCACCTTTGAGGCATCGCGTGCGGCGGAGAACATTGACTCGCCGGCGAACAGTCCTGCGATGCGCACGCCGTACAAGCCTCCGACCAGTTCGCCGTCGCAGTAGGTCTCGACGCTGTGCACCCAACCGAGCCGAAACAGTTGTTCATACGCGTCGATGAAGGCCGGTGTGATCCAGCCATGTGGGCGGTTCGAATCACCGCATCGCAGCATCACGTCACGAATGTTGGTGTCGAAGCGGACCTCATACTGACGGCAGCTCTGGCGTAACGAACGAGTCACCCGTAACCCGGCGAGTGGCAGGATCCCGCGTGGGTCTGGTGACCACCACCCGATCACGCGTTTGCGGACAGGCATGGGGAACAACCCACTCCGATACGCCGCAAGCAGTGTGCCGGGTTCTAGATCGGCACCCACACCACAGAGCCCTTGGTCGTCGGCTGTATCGGGGTGGGGCAGTCGCCATCGCGAGGGTGGTGGCTCGACCGGGTCTGGCCGGGTGGTAGGAAACTCAGTACTGATAGAAGCCCAGTTTGGTCTTCCTGCCAAGACGACCTGCGGTCACCATTCGCCGCAGAGTCGGTACAGCGGCGTAGTTGGCGTCGCGGAACTCGTCGTAGAGCGCGTCGAGAATGGCAAGCGAGGTGTCGAGTCCGACGAGATCGAGCAATGCGAACGGCCCCATCGGGAAGTTGCAGCCGCCCTTCATCGCAGTATCGATCGACTCCTTGGAGGCGGTCCCCTGCTCCCACAGTCGGACGGCGTTGTTGAGGTAGGGGAACAGCAGCGCGTTGACGATGAAGCCTGCACGGTCTTGCACCTCGACGGCGTCCTTGCCGCACGCAGCGGCGAAGGCCATCGCTGTGCCGATCGTCGCATCGGACGCCGTGATCGGGCGGATCACTTCGACGAGCTTCATCGCCGGCGCCGGATTGAAGAAGTGGATTCCGCACACCAGTTCAGGCCGCTTGGTGACCATCGCCAACTCAACAACCGGCAGCGTGGACGTGTTCGTGGCGAGGATTCCGCTCGGCTTGACGATCTGCTCGAGTTCGGCGAAGAGGTCCTTCTTCACCTGGAGGTCCTCGACGACCGATTCGATCACCAGATCGCAGTCCGCGACTCCGCCGAGGTGATCCGTCGCGGTGATACGACCGAGGATGGCGGCCTTGTCCTCCTCGGTTGCCTTGCCGCGTTCGATCGATTTGGTGAGTCCTTTGTCGATGGAGGCAAGCAGCGAATCCGCCGCAGCTTGCGACCGCGACCTGACCACTACGTCGTACCCGGCGCGGGCCGCGACTTCCGCGAGTCCCGCGCCCATGATCCCCGAGCCGAGGATCCCGACCCGCTTGATGTCATCCGGCGCACCTGTCATGAGACGACACTAACGACTGGCCCCCGACGAAAGCTACTCACGGGTAACAGCCGCTGTCAGTGGAGAGGAGTGGGGCGGAGAGGGGCGGGTCGAGTCGGGTCAGCTCACGATCATCGCGGTGGTGAGGCGGCCGAATGCGCGGGCCAGTGTTCGGCGAGTAGTTCGATGCTGCGGACCCGCGCCGACAAGTC
>JANLQX010000156.1:0-4628 GCA_031368095.1 Actinomycetes bacterium
CGCCCCCGGCCCCCACCCCGCCACGGGTCGCCTTTGCCACGCAACCCGCGGGCGCCACCGTGGATGCCGGCGGCAATGTTGTGACCACCGCTCCGTCATCGGCGGTGATCCTCTCCCTAAGCGGCGGGAGCCCATCGGGAACGCCGCCGGGCAGCCTGACGTGCACACCCCCTTCGAATTCCGCCCTGACCACAAGCGGGATCGCCACCTTCAGCGGGTGCCAGATCAGCAAGAAATCAAACCCCAATAACCCGTACAACATCGTGGCGAACGCAACGGTGGGTGCCGTTGCTATCACTGGCACGAGCGCGGCATTGACCATCACCTGAGCCGCCCGCCTCGTCGGCTGATGCGGAGTGCCGTGGGAGGATCGACCTGCGGGAATGCGCCGAGGGCTTGGCGTCTCATCGTGAGAAGCGGGCCCCAACTTCACCGGTCCCACAAGTGAAAAGCGCAGACCTAAGCGGGCATACTTTCCGTACTCAGAACCTGGAACGAGAATCCCTCGGTAGTCACGCCGCCGTCGCGGTCCACGGCGATCTCGCCGGTCTCCGCGCCGAGCCTAAGTCCTCGCACCCGCAGCTGGTCGCCTCGACGGATCGATGGTGCGACCCGGATGACTCCAGCGGGAACATCGGGCTGCAATCCCAGCGCACCGCGCAGCATCAGCAGAGGCACGCCGGCGCTCCATGCCTGGGGCGAGCACGCCGCTGGATAGGGAAGCGGCGCTCCGTCGACGGCGGTGTCGAGACCTCCGTAGAGCTCGGGCAAACGCCAGTGGAAGTTCTCCGCGGCGTCGAGGAGCGAATTCGTAAGTACACGAAAGGCATCGTTGCGGCCATGACGCACGAGCCCGGACGCGACAATGGCGGTGTCGTGAGCCCAAACGGCACCGAGGTGATATCCCAGCGGGTTGTAGGCCCGCTCGTGCGACCCCAAGGTGCGAATACCCCATGGCGTGAGGAGGTCGGAGGCCATGACTCGCTCGGCTACCGCCGCCGCGATGTCATCTGGCAGGATCCCGGACCACAGGCACTGACCCATGTTCGAGGTGGCCACCCGCAAAGGCGCCCCGCTCTCGTCGATGGCGAGGGCGATAAGGCCGTCGTCGGCGAGCCAGAACTGTTCGACGAAGGCGCGCGATAGTGCGGCTGCCGAGCGGTCCAACTCGGCCGCCACGTGCTCGCCGTGGCCGAGGTCGCGTTCGAGACGAGCGAGCCCGACCAGTGCTTCGTATACATACGATTGCGCTTCGGCCACGGCGAGCGAGCCTTCTGCGGTCGTGCCGTCGGCATGAACCATGCAGTCGCCGGAATCCTTCCACCCCTGATTGCCAAGCCCTTGTGGATCGGGGGTGTACCAAACAAACGGGCCGCGGTCGGTGTCGCCGATCATCACCGCGTCGCCCTGGCACCACTGGATCGCCGCTCTCGCCGCAGGAAGGAGACCGCGCACTCGATCGGCCGGAGCACCCCACCGATACGCTTCGGCGAGGAGCATGACGAACAACGGACTGGCATCGACCGATCCGTAGTACGTCTCACCGATCTCCATGCCGAACACCTGCGGTTCGCCGATGCGGAGCTCGTGAAGAATCTTTCCGGCTGCTTGGCGAGTTCGCGGCACGTGTTCGGTGCCCTGTTTCTTGGCCAACGACTCGAGGGTGTCGAGGGCGAGTTCCGTACCGAGCGGCAACGACTCCCAGCCGGCGATCAGCGAGTCCCGTCCGAACAACGCTTGGTACCAGGGGGCTCCCGCTCCGACGAAACGCATGCCTCGCTCGGGCAGATCGATGGTTAGGGCCTCCAGGTCAGCAATGGACGACGCAATTGCCCGGGACCAACGTCCGTCGGTACCTTCGACCGCCAAGGGCGGCTTCGGCGCAGGCGGCCTCAGAGAGTCGACCGCCAAGACTGCCCCGGCCGCCCGGACCGACCATGACGTTGTCCACACCCGATCGACGTGGGTCTCCGCCTTCCAACTGAGATGGAGCGAGGCTCCATCGACAACCATCGTGGCGTCGGCATCGACCTGCACAATGGCGAACGGCGTGTCGCGGCGTAGGCTCGTCGCCTCGCCTGGATCGACGAGCGACCAGCCAAGCGCTGTCTGTGGTGATCGGCCCGCCTTGAGACCGAGGATCGAAGCGGCGTCGGACTCGACAACGATGGTGAGCTCGACCGTTTTCATGGGACCGAACGAATGCAACTCGATGTCCTCGGTCACCATGCCGTCGGAAACCGTCCGGCGGCGAACGAGCAGCGCCTGACCGTTGCGGTAGTCGTCGAAGGCGGCGAGCGACGCAATACGGTCCGACGATGCGCCCGTTCGGTCCGAAGCCAGCATCGGAGGGACGACTCCGTCAACAAGCACGGTCACGGAACTGAGGAGCCGTTCGTCGCGGTGCATCACGCCGAGGAGCGCCTTTGGGCGAATCTCGCCACTGCGCGACGACACCGCCACCGTTGCGCCCCGAACCAACGTTGTGGTGTCGCTCGGTGCCAGGACCTCGAACGGATCGGTGATCATCAGGTGTAGTTGTAGCTGAGGAACGACCGGCGGGTCAGCCCTTCACCGCTCCGGAGGACAGACCTTGGCGGAAGTGCTTCTGGAAAACGAAGAACATGATGGCCATCGGAATGGTGGTGAGCATGGCTCCGGCCAACATGGTGGCCCACGGTGTGGAGGTGCCGAACTCGCCCTGGAGCGACGCCAGGCCGACGGGGAGCGTGCGAAGTTGCGGTGCCGCTGGCGTGGCGATCAGGACCTTCACGAACTCGTTCCATACGCCATTCGTTCGAAGGATGAGCAGGGTCAGGACCCCAGGCGCGGCCATCGGCAAAATGATGGTTCGGAACGTCATGAACCTCGACGCGCCGTCGATCGCCGCTGACTCCTCCATCTCCCGGGGTATCTGCTCCATGAACTGCTTCATCACCAAGATGTCGGCAATATCAAAAAGCAACGGGATGATAATTCCCCAGTAGGAGTTCAAGATGCCGAGCTGTTTCATCATGATGAACTGCGGAATGATGAGGACAATTCCCGGAATACCTAGGAGTATCACCATCAGGAAGAAGACCATTCGCTGACCACGAAACTTCATGCGTGACAGTGCGTAGCCAGCGAGTGAAGCAATGATGATTCGCCCGGTAACAACGACGGTCGTTACGAAGACCGAGTTGATCATCCACCTCGGAAAATCAATGGTGTCTTTGCGTAGACCCTTGATGCCCTGAAGGCTCGGACTACCAAGAGCGCGGTTGTAACTGAAGCTCATCGGATTCTTCGAGATGTCTGGATCCGACTTGAACATACTGATCACGGACAGCACGAAGGGGGAGATATACGCAAGCGCAGCGGCAATCAGAATGCCGTAGAGGAGGATTTTTAGGGCCAAGCGCTTGCGCCGCTCCCGGGTCTGGGCGGCGATCCATGGGTCGACCGCGACGTTCGGTGTGGAAGACACAGCGCTCATCAGTCGTATCCCTTATCGCTCACCAGCATGCGTTGGACCAGCGTGAAGACGGCGATGATGCCGCAGAGCAGCACAGCAAGCGCCGCGGCCAATCCGGCCTGTCCATTCTTGAAGGACTGGAAGTAGATCCAAAAGGCTGGCGTGATGGTCGATTTGTCGGGCCCGCCGAAACTCATGGCGTAGATCTGGTCAAAGACCTGCCACGTTCCGACAAGACCGAGCACCAGCACCAGGTAGACCTGCGGACGCAACATTGGCAGCGTTATGTAGCGCATTCGTTTCCATCCGGTGGCGCCATCAAGCGTCGCCGCCTCATCCAGTCCCTCGGGGATGTTCTGGAGTCCTCCGAGGAAGATCAACATGAGCGTTCCACTCGTGGTCCAGATCACGCTCGACATGATGGCGGACATGGCCACACTCGGGCCGGCGAGCCAGTCCCACCAACTCAGCCCGAAGAACGAGCCCCGGAGAAAGCCCGGAGATTTGTGTACCCCGAAGACGCTGAGCAGGTTGTGAAACGTGCCTCTGGAGTTTCCGAACCAGTTGACCTTCTTGCCGGGGAAGATGGCGTTGGCGATCCCGTCGGTCTGAAACATGAATTTGAACATCAGCGACACGGCGATGGAGCTCGTGATCGACGGAAAGAAGAATGCCAGGCGGAAAAAATTTCGGCCCTTGAGAAACTTCTGATGCACAACAACAGCGAGGACGAACGCCAGAAAAGTCTGAATCGGAACCACGAAGATGACGTAGTAGAAGTTGTTCTTCAGCGAGAGTGCGAAGTCTGACCGCCGAAGCGAATCATCAACGATCAACGTTTTGTAGTTGTCGAGACCAACCGAAACCGCCTTCTGTGGCGGTGTGATCCCGCTCCAGTCCGTGAAACTCACCCAGACCGCCATGAAAATCGGGATGACGGTGAAGATAAGGAGGCCGAGGACGAACGGAGCGAGGAACATCCATCCGGTACGAGTGTCGTGTTCGAAGAGCTCGGTGGACTGCTTGCGTCGTTGACGTCGGGTGAGGGCTTTCTGCGGTGAGAGCGTGATTGCCATGGTGTGTTGTCCGTCCAAACGGGTGTGGTGGAACAGCGAACCGGGGATGGGTCACCGACGCGGCCAACCCAGGCGCGTCGGTGACCCGTATTGCC
>JANLQX010000163.1:0-2479 GCA_031368095.1 Actinomycetes bacterium
CGGCGATTTCGTTGTGCGCAGCGGCGAGTTTTTCCTCATCCGACAGCCACACGCTAGCGGTGTCGAGCTCGGGTTTGTCGTTCAACGGCTGATCCGGGGTGGGGGTGTTTTGTTCGTCTGGCATGGCCATAAAGTGAAAACGGGTGGGTTAATCTGGCTATGGCTCGGTACTTCGGGGAACTTTCCCCTATTTCAAGCAAGGACAATGAAAAAAGTGAACAGCTTTTGCGTGAAGGCTTTATTTCATTGGGGATGGCTGTGATTTCAGCTATCAGTCGACAATTAGGCTAAATAGCGTCTATGCCCATATTGATCGGTGCTTTCAGCGTAAAGCTGTATGCCGGAAAATCGCGTTTTTTGCTGCCTTGCCGATCCGACAGCCGTCGTCGCCCGCATTTCACACCGGGATCCGGTGACTTCATCGCACGGCAATGGAGCACGCAGCGCGGAAGCCCTAAATTCGTTGTTGGACAAATTTTTCCTCTCGGAGACTTCATGAAATTTCGTCATTGGCTGACCGCGCTCACCAGCGCAAGCCTCATCGCGGCAGCAGCAACCCTAGCTGCATCTGCGCACGCCCAACCCGCCAAGCTGTACCCAATACAGGATTTTTTCAAGAAGCCGGATCAAGGCTATTTCCGCATTTCGCCGGACGGCAAGCAGATTGGCTTCATGCAGCCTTACGAATCGAGGCTCAACATTTTTGTGCAGCCCATCGACAAAGCGGGTACTAAGGACGGCATCAAACGAGTAACCGCCGAGACAGCGCGCGACATCTCGAATTATTTCTTTAAAGGGCCGCGGCACGTGCTCTACACCAAGGATTTCGGCGGTGACGAGAACTTTCATGTGGTCATCGTCGACATCAATTCCGGTGTCGTCAAGGATCTGACACCGCACGAAGGCACGCGTGCGAGCGTGCTCGATGAGCTGCCCGATGATGACGATCACATCCTCGTCACGCACAACAAGCGCGACAAAAAAGTGTTCGACGTTTATCGCATCAACATCAGGACGGGTGAGGAAAAACTCGCAGCGCTGAACCCCGGCAATTTCACCGGTTGGGTCACCGATCACGCGGGCAAAATTCGCGGCGCGATTTCAGCCGACGGTGTGAATACGTCGCTGTTTTATCGCGAGAACGAGGGTGCTGAGTTCAAGTCAATCGTCACCACCAACTTCCGCGAAAGCGTCAGTGTCGCGGCGTTCACGGCGGACAATAAAAAGATGTACGTGGTCTCCAATCGTGGTCGCGACAAGAGCGCGCTGTTTGAGTTTGATCCGGCCACCGGCAAAGAAGGCAAGCTGATTTTTGAGCACCCGGTGGTCGACGTGTGGAGCATCAACTGGTCGCGCGCGCGGAACGTGCCGACACAGGTGAATTATCAGGTCGACAAGACCGAGCAATACTTTCTCGACGCCGAAGCGAAGCGCATTGACACGGCACTCAAAGCGAAGCTACCGTCGTATGACGTCAACATTCAAAGCGCGACCAAGGACGAGCAGGTGCTGATCGTGGCCACCAGCAGCGACCGGACGGCGGGCAGTCGTTATTTGTACGACGTGAAGACCGACAAACTGGTCAAACTGGCCGACATCAATCCGTCGATTGCTGAGGCGGACATGGCCGAGATGAAGCCGGTTCAATACACCGCCCGCGACGGCCTGACTATTCGTGGCTATCTGACGCTGCCGAAGGGCGTGGCGGCGAAAAATTTGCCGGTCATCATCAACCCGCACGGCGGCCCGTGGGCGCGCGATAGCTGGGGCTACAACCCAGAGATTCAGTTCCTTGCCAATCGCGGTTATGCCGTGTTGCAAATGAACTTTCGTGGCTCGACCGGCTTTGGTCGCAAGTTCTGGGAAGCGTCGTTCAAGCAGTGGGGCCTGGCCATGCAGGACGACATCACCGACGGCGTGAACTGGCTCATCAAAGACGGCATCGCCGACCCAAAACGCATCGCGATTTATGGCGCGAGCTATGGTGGCTACGCGACGCTGCAAGGTATCACCAAGACGCCTGATCTGTATGCTGCGGCGGTGGATTACGTCGGCGTGTCGAACATGTTCAGCTTCATGAAAACGATTCCGCCGTACTGGAAACCGTTTCTCGAAATGATGACCGAAATGGTCGGTGACGCAGAGATTGACAAGGCACAGCTCACGGCCACCTCACCCGCACTCAATGCCGACAAAATCAAGACGCCGCTGTTCATCGCCCAAGGCGCAAAAGATCCACGCGTGGTCAAGGCTGAGAGCGATCAGATGGTTGAAGCGCTGAAAAAACGTGGTGTGGTGGTGGACTACATGGTCAAAGACAACGAAGGCCACGGCTTCCGCAATCAGGAGAACCAATTTGAGTTCTACGGTGCGATGGAGAAGTTTTTAGCCAAGCACTTACTGAAAGGCTAGACGACTCGATAGCCACGCACAGCGACGCATAGGGTGCGCTCCGCGCACCACGCCTCGGCGTGCGCGG
>JANLQX010000228.1:0-4607 GCA_031368095.1 Actinomycetes bacterium
GGGCGCCACTCGGAGCAATTACCTTGCGGACTGACTCGGCGCTTGCTTGTCCCGAGCGGTCGATCGCCGTGGTGTTGGTGCCGAGGTACGAAGCAATCACTCGTTCATCAGCGAGGACCGTCGCCGGGTCGCCGACGGCGAGGACCGTCCCGGTTTCCATGACGATGATTCGATCACTAAGTGCACGTATAAATGGCATGTCGTGCTCAATCACAACGATCGTGGTGCCAAGTTGCTCGCGAACCGATCGAATGACCCCCACGAGCGCTTCGGTTTCCCGTTGGGCGATTCCCGCCGACGGTTCGTCGAGAAGAAGTACGTCGGGATCAAGGGCGATCATGCAGGCAATTTCGGCGATACGGCGTGTTCCCGTAGAAAGCGTGGAAACCACCGAATCGGCGTAGCCGCTTAGCCCACACATCGTGAGGAGTTCGTCGGCCAAGGCTCGCTGCCGACGCTCGTGACCACCGAGGCCGAGAAGAGCGGAAAGGACCTTGGTCGGGTGGCGTCGCTCCAGTGCAACCAGCACCGATTCGCGGACGGTGAAGGTCGAGAAGAGCGCCGCGTCCTGGAACGACCGGACAATCCCAAGCCGGGCGCGCTGATGGGCCGGCAACGTCGAGATGTCTCGGCCGCGGTAGACGATGCTGCCTGAATCGGGTTGCACGAAACCTCCAAGCAACTCAAACAGCGTGGTCTTGCCCGCACCGTTTCCGCCGATCAGTCCGAGTGTCTCACCCTGTCGAAGTTCGATGTCGACACCATCGACGGCGCGGACACCGCCGAAGTGCTTGCGCAGACCGTGCGCCGACAGGACGACACCGTCAAACGCGTCGCGTGGCTGGGCGAAACGTCCGAGGGAGAATGATCCACCGCCGCTGCTCGCCGACGGCGACTGCGCAGCAGTGCGACTGAGTGATGCAACGAGGCGATTGAGCAGCCCGCCGATTCCCTGCGGAGCCGCCAGCAGCAACGCCAGCCAGCCGAACGAAGTAGCCGCCAGACCGGCGTTGTCCAACGGAAGGAAACGCGGCACGCCCACCAGGTAGAGCGCGCCGAGCAGCGACCCAAAGACGCCCTGCAGTCCGCCCAGCACCGCCGCCGCGACAATCGTGATGCTTTGTGACGACGGAAAGTTTGCCGCCGTGATGTTCGAAGCCGCCACACCTAAGAGCAGTCCTGAGGAGCCCGCGACAAATCCGGCAAACGCGAACGACGAGGCTCGGGTGGCCAGGGGGCCGACGGTGAACCCTCGGGCCTGATTTTCGTTGTCTCGCAAAGCCCGCATCCGGCGACCAAGTCCGCTGCAATTCACGTTGTGCACCGCAAGAACCAACACGAGGTACACCGCCACGCAGAACCCGAATCGAGCCTGAGTCGTTCGTAGTTCGAGTCCCGCCACCCGCACGTCGTCGAGCGAGCGTCCGAAGCCCGCCATCCACGTTTGGGCCAAAAGCCATTCACGCGTGACAACGGCGAACGCCAACGTGGTGACCGCGGCGAACAAACCTCGTAACCGAAGTCCGGGAAGGCCAATCAGAAGTGTCGTAAGCGCGCCTACTACTCCGGCAGCCAATAGGCCGACCAGCATGTCTCCCGTGGCGGTGGCTACCCGAATCCCGGTTACCGCGCCAACGCCGGCCACGGCGAACTGGCCGAGCGACAGTTGTCCGGACATTCCGGTGACGATGAAGATCGACAAGGCGATTGATGCGGTGGCAACGATGAACATCAACGAGACGGCCGTCGCGCTGGACCCGAGCAGTCCAGTCAAAACCAGCCCTCCCCCGGCTGCCGCGCCGACCAACGCCGCCCCCAGCCGAACTCGTGGTGGAAGTCGAACGGGAGCGATACTCATCCAACTGCTGAGATCTTCCGTCCGTGTTCCTGATCGACGTTGCAACATGAGCCCGACGAAAACCACGACGAACATCGCCAGTTGCACCGCTCCGCCCGAGTCGACATTGAATGCCACCACCTCCTGAAACACCCCGAGAGCGAGACCTGCAGCGAAGGCAATGCCGAGCGAGCGGAACCTTGCGATCACGGCGGCGGCGATGGCCGGGACGAGCAGCGCCGGCCCGGCCGATGAAGCCGCCGCTGACCCGAATGCGCCCGTAACAAGGATCGACGAGAGCCCCGAGAGGGCGCCAGCGATCCCCCACGCCGTGGCCGAGGCACGTGTCGGGCTAAGACCGGCCAGGCGAGCGGCGTCGGGATTGGCCGCCGCCCCGCGGATCGTTCGCCCCATCCGGGTGCGCGAGAGGACAAGGGAAACTCCGATGACGGCCACCGGTCCGAGAAGCAAGATCGCGGTGAACGCGGGGTTCATCGTCAATGAGTCGAGGTGCCATTCCGGAAATCCGGGAGGAAGCGGCATGGTCGACGTGGCCTCGCCACGGACTGCGGCGACGACGAAGACCAGGAACTGCGACAGGCCGAGCGTGGCGACGACCGTCATCACACGCGGCGCGCTACGCAATCGCCGGATCACCACCACCTCGCACAGGGCGCCAATTGCTGCCGCCGTGCCAAGCGCCGCGGGAAAGGTCATCCAGTACGGCACATGACCGCGGGTGACCAACAGTTCCACCATCGCCGAGGCCACCAGACCAAGCTCGGCATGGGCAAAGTTGATGATGCCACTTGACCGGTAGACCAACACCAATCCAGCGGCCAAAAGGGCAAAGACAACTCCTGAGGCCAGGCCTCGCACGATGGTCGGGCCGGTGATGCTCAGCGCAAACAGCATTGAACCTACCGACCCGACCCGTACCTATCCGTTCCCGGCGGCGCTCAGAAGTCCTTCACCTGGTTCCCCAGGATCCAGCAACCGCCGGACTTCGGTGTGGTGACGTTGCCGTTGGCGTCGGCGATACGACCACAGCTCTCGTCCCACGTGAAGACGCGATAGCCACCGCCACCGTCGTAGCGCTTGTCGCCGAACGTGACCTTGTAGGCGCCCGGTGCCTTCCAGGTGCTGCCCAGCTTGGCGGCCGACGCCGCGATGCCCTGCACGTTCAGCGCAGTGAGCGGCTTCCCGGCGACCTGAAGGAACTCGAGGCCGTCGCACACACCGATGGCGTAGCGGGCAAGGTTGCGACTGCCGAAGGCAATTCCCCGCGAACGCATCGCCCCGATGCAGTCGGTTTCGAGTGGTTGGGGAAACGGCAGGTGAATGTCATCAGTGTCTTGGTACGGCGTCCAGCCGATGCCCATGGCGCCGGTCAACGTTCCGGGCTGCAGAGGCTGGAGTCCGGGGCCGCGAGGAATGTCCGACATGTAGCGGGGCACCTCGTTGGAATGGGTGAGGTATTTGGGAAAAAACTTCGCCTGTTCGGCCGTGAGCGTGAAGGCGACACCGAGACCTTGCTGGCCCATGAGGATCACACGGTCAACCTTGGCGGCCTGGAACCGGGCGATTGCTTTGGCGGCATCTCGGAAGAACGTGATGGGCGAGTCGAAGCCTGAGTAGCCGACTTCAAACTTGTCGATACCGACCTTTGCGAGCTCTTTGGTGGCGAGACCTTCGATGAGCTTGCGATCATCCGGGGTGTCGAGGGCGAAGATGCCGACACCGGTCGAACCTTTGAAGAAATCAGCGTCCTTGGCTTCTTTCAACAGTGCCGGGATCCAACGGTCATAGGACGGCGTGGAGGTCGAGAAGAAGAACGGCGCGAGCTTCTGGTACACCGAGTTTTCGTACGAAACGTTGCTTGGGTCGATGACCATCACCTTCTTTTTCGTGTAGCACTCGCGCTCGTATTGAAACGAGTGTCCCTGGAGAATGACGGCGAACACTTTTTCGTCATTGGTGAGCGATGCACAGATCACCGGCGACTGGGCGAACGTGTTGCCGGCCACATTGATTTCCTTGACAACCGGAATGATCTTGCGTCCAGCGATGCCTCCGGTGCTGTTGATCCAGTCGACCAGCGCATTGATTTGCGCAGTCTCGTCGCCTACTGCGGTCGAGACGGCAGACGAACCGCCTCGGTTGACGACGGAGATGATCCCGATCTTCACCGTGGTGTCCGTTACGCCTTGGGCGTCGCCGGTGAGCGGGAAGTCAGCTGTCGCGACGGCCGGTGGAACCGTTGAAGCCGGAGCGGTGGTCGCAATCGGAGCAACAGTGGTGGCCACCGCCGTTACCTTGACCCATCGCTTGGCCTTTCCGACCTGCTTGCACTGCAGGGTCCCTTCGGCGGCGCCGACCTTGGCGCACGTCCCTCCCGACTTGGCCGCCGCACCCGCAGTGCCGGTGAAGAGCAATCCCCCAAATAGTGCGGCACAAACGCCACCAATCAGCGTTGAACGTGGTGCGGACAAGGTGAACCCCCCGGTTCCTCTGGACAGCAGTCGCCGCCCTGGGCCTCAACCTAACAAAAACACTGCTGAGGTCAAAGACTCTGCCTTTCGAGCGCTGTCTCCGGCGCTGCCCGTGTCTCACGAACGGGGCGAGCGGACCAGACCTTCTTGGGCGATGGTGGCGATGTGGCGACCATCGTGGGAGTGGACCGCGCCGGTCGCCATGCCACGGGCATTTACGAGACCATGACCCTGCAGATCAAAAAGCATCCACTGATCGGCTCGGACCGGTCGATGGA
>JANLQX010000233.1:0-22250 GCA_031368095.1 Actinomycetes bacterium
CATCGTGTGGCACCCCGGTCATGTTTCGATGTACCTCGGGGCCAATCAGGCGGTGGTCGACGCACCGCAGACGGGCAAGACCGTTGAGGTCAAGCAGGCTGCGGCCCGGTCCTGGGTCAGCTTCCTCTCGCCGCTCTGACCGTTTCCACGCAGACCTCAAAACTGCTGGCGGAACTCCTCGAACGAGCGACGCAGCTCGCCCAGCTCCTCGTCTAGCCGGGTCACGGTTGCCTCCAGTGCCCCAATCCGGTCGCCCGAAGCCGAGCGTGGGGTATCGACGGTGAAGCTCCGTGTCGGAACTGCGGCGAGCGCCGAGGCGTCGATCGGACCTCCGAGCAGATGCATGACCCGACCTTCCTTCTGCCCTGCCAGACGAGGCACCCGCACGACCAACGGCCCGTCCCACGGACGAGCGAACCCATCGGGTGTTTCGGCTCGAAGGGCCGCTGACGGCGCCATCATGCCGTCAGTACTGCGGGCGGTCAGCTCGCTCGGGTCAGCAAGGGCAGTGGGATCGCTCAACCGGTCGACGATTCGCTCGGCGTGATCGCTGGCGAGGTCGATCATGCGCTCGGTGCGAGCTTTGATCTCGGCCACGGTCTGCGGGCCGCGCAGCGCCAAGATGGCCAGAACAGCCTGCTCGGGTCGAGTCAAGGTGAGTCGTTCGTCGAGCGCATGGCGGAACTTGTCCACGCGGCTTCCGGCACCGGCATGAATAAGTCGAACGAGTCGATGCTCGGTACGGAGTTCGTCGAGCGCATCGGACACGGCTCGTTCGCTGACCTGCATCACAGGCTCACGATTCGTCGACTGGTTCGCCGCCGTAACAACCGCGTTCAGTGACATGGGATAGATATCCGGCGTCGTCATCTGCTTTTCCACCAAACACCCAAGCACCCGCACCGCAACCATCGACAGTTCCATCCCGCCGACCATACGTGAGAGGTGACGCCCGGGTGCTTCCTTGACCGTTGCGGGGTCCTGTCACCGACAACCACGATCGAGTGAAGGGGTGGCGCCGGGGAGGGCCCCGCCGAGAAGCGGAGACCCGGTTCGACGATGTCGAACAACGGGCGAGCATCGCAAGGTGGGAGGGTTCCCCGGTGACAGGACCCCGCAACGGGCTCCGAGTTTGAGTTCGCGCCGCCACTGCTCGCCGGGTTCGTGATGTGACACCTTTGGTCCGCACCGGCGAGACTCTGCTTGCTTGGTGCTGCGCTTCTCCGCTGGCGCTTCGATGCTCGCCGGGGCTCGTGATGTGACACCTTCGTCTTCACCGGCGAGACTCTGCTGCATGGCAAGAATCAATGAAGGACGCGTGGCAATCGTGACGGGAGCGGGACGGGGCATCGGTCGATGTCATGCGCTTGCGCTGGCTCACCAGGGTGCCAAGGTCGTGGTGAATGACCTCGGCGGAACCATCGACGGGAGTGGCGAAGGGTCACTGTCGCCGGCGCAAGAAGTGGTGGAGGAGATCAAGGCGATGGGCGGCGAGGCCATTGCCAACGGAGAGAGCGTGAGCTCCTTCGAGGGCGCGAAACGGATGGTCGATTCGGCCATTGACGCGTTCGGCCGTCTCGATATTCTCGTCAACAACGCGGGAATCCTCCGTGACCGTCTTCTCGTGAACATGACGGAGGCGGAGTGGGACGCGGTCATCGATGTGCATCTCAAAGGCACGTTCGCGCCGGCCCGTCACGCTGCTGCTTACTGGCGTGAGGAGTCCAAGGCCGGTCGCCCGGTCGACGGCCGAATCATTAATACGTCATCGGTATCGGGTATCTACGGCAACGTCGGCCAGACGAACTACGGGGCGGCAAAGGCGGGCATCGCGTCATTCACGATTATTGCGTCACGGGAACTTGCTCGATTTGGCGTCACGGTGAACGCCGTTGCCCCTATTGCGTTAACCCGAATGACGGAGGGACTCGGCGGAAACGTCGAGCTCACCGACGAGCAGCGTGATGCCCGTGGACCGCATTGGGTGTCACCCATCGTTACGTGGCTGGCGTCGCCGGAGGCCAAGCACGTGACCGGCCGCGTCTTTGAGGCGTCGTCAGGCATCTTGGGGATAGCGGAAGGTTGGCATCGTGGCCCCTTCGTGAAGCCGACGGATGAGTTCCTCGACGCGAGCACGCTCGGTCCGATCGTGGACGAGTTGTTGGCGAAGGCCGTTGAGCCGACGCCCATGCTGGGCAATCCGAGCTGAACGAGGTCGCGTTCGGCGGGGCGTTTTCTCCGCCGGTTCTCGCCCAACACGCGGCGATCGACGCGGCGACCGCAACAGTCGGGGCGGCCAGGGTTGCCGTTGCCGTCGAGTCGTGTGGTCCCGACGATGCGGCGCTGAGTGAACGAGTACGACGGCGTTGGATGGCGCGCGTGCATCCGCAGGTTCGGGTTGTCGACACCGTCATCGACCTTCGGCGCGTGGATTCGTCTGTCCTCCCGGGTGAGCGCGAATCGAAGCTTGTCGCCGGCGATCCCGTAGGTCACTGGCCGCTGCTGCATCCGCTGGTGCAGGGCGACCTCACGGTCCGGGTGTGTGTTGTCGGAGCTGAATCCACTGGCAAGTCAACGTTGGTACGCGCGCTTGCGAATGCGTACAACACTCATGAGGTCGGCGAGTTCGGACGCGACTACACGGTGGCAAAGAAGTCCGCCGGCACGAATGATCGGTGGACGACCGACGACTTTGTTCGTATCGCCCAGGAGCAGCAGCGCCTCGAAGACATCGCCGCGATTGGAGCCGGACCCCTGTTCTTCTGCGACACGGATGCCATGACCACGGCGTTGTGGCACGAGCGCTACCAAGGACATTCGTCCTCCGCGGTTGACGCCATTGGACACTCACGTCGCTATGACCTCTTCGTGCTGTGCGACATCGACATTCCCTGGGAACAGGACGAGATTCGTCTCGGAGCCGAAACCCGTTCGGCCATGCACGCTCGATTTATCGACGTTCTCTCGCATGATCGCGACGAACCGTGGGTTCACGTTTCTGGAACGGTTGATCAACGTATGGCGACGGTCGCGGGTGCCATTGAAAACCTCAATTTCTTGCAGGCCAATGCCATCTTTGATTGGCGGCGTCAGCATCTTCACTGAGCGGGTCGAGGTCATGAACGTGGAGATGGGGCTCGCCGTTTCATCTTCATCGACGATGGCGACGGCCGTCATGTGTCGAGGAGGCCGGCGAGCGCAGTGAGTACGGCGTCATCGCCCGGGAGCCCGACCAGCTGAAGTGATCCCGCAAGATGGGCGGTGGCCGGTCGGCGATGACGGGCGGGAACTGGCGCAGGGAGCGAAAGCGCTGGTCCGCCGGCCATGTTGGCCAAGCGGGTGAACGCCGTGAGGGACGCGTTGGGCGAGCTGAGAGGGGGAGGCAGCATCGGCATCGTTGGCGTGGCAAAAGCATCGAGACGGTGCTGCGTAGCCAAGGCCGTGAGTTCGTCGACAATTGTCTGACGATGGCGTCGGGCGCTCACGAGTCCGGCGTCGCTGATCGACTCGCCAAGACGGAGGCGTTCGGCGATTTCGCTGCTCACTCCAGAACCGCGAAGGAGATGTCGGTCGGTGCGCCATGCCTCGCCGAGAAGCACGGTGAGACCAGCGCTATGGGCGCTTTCCCACCCGGTCAGCTCGATGTTGACGACCTCGATGCCTGCTTCGTCGGTGAGCCGCTGCAGGAGGGCTTCAACCGCAGCATCCACGTCTGGTTCAACGTCCACGGCGGGCCGCAGTCGTCCAACGCGCCGGTGGAGCTTGGACACGCACGAGCGGGTCTCGGCGACGAATCCCGGCTCGAGAAGCTCCATGCCCTCAACGACGTCGGCGACCGTGCGTCCGAGCGGACCGATCGTGTCGAGGAACGGTGCGAGGGGCCAGCAACCGCCCACAGGAACTCGTCCGTGGGTGGTTTTGAGGCCGACGATGCCACAGCACGCGGCGGGGATCCGTATTGATCCTCCGGTGTCTGAGCCGATACCGACGTCGGCCTGCCCGACGGCGACGGCCACCGCGCTTCCGCTCGACGATCCGCCCGGGATTCGATCTGGGTCGATGGGATTTCGTGGCGTTCCATAGGCTCGATTGATCCCGTCGGCGCCGAACGCCAACTCATGCAGGTTGGTCTTGCCCACGATTGACAGGGCCCCGGTGTCGACTCCCGCTCGGATCGCCGTGAGGCAGGCGGCGTCGCCCGTCGCCGCCTGAGCCCGCCGTTCGACCGCTTTGCATCCGGCGGTCGTGACCGTGCCGGTGACGTCGAGAAGGTCTTTTACTGCCACTCGGATGCCGACGTGCGGTCCATCGAACGAAAGGAGCCAGGTCGGATCAGCGGGCACAACCCCAGCCTCACACGACCCGCACCGCGTGCCAAGTGCTGGGTGACAGGTGCCAGTGCCAACGAAAGGTCTGGTGGCTGTCATGATCGTTGGCGCATGGATTTGGAGTTCAACGACGTCGACGATCGCCCGCCGGTCCTCATTGTCGGAGCAGGACTCGCTGGACTGGTCGCCGCCAATGCGTTGAGCGCAGGCGGCCGCCGAGCAATCGTGTTGGACAAGGGCCGAAGCGTCGGCGGTCGTCTTGCCACGCGTCGGATGGCGGGGCTCGATGGGCGGATGGCCCGTCTTGATCACGGCGCGCAGTTCTTCACCGTGCGTTCGCCTGATTTCGCCGAGCTTGTTCACGAGTGGCGACGCGCCGGTGTCGTACGAGAGTGGTGTCGTGGATTCAGCGGTGCTGGCGACGGCTACCCGCGGTATTGCGCCGAGGCAGGCATGAGCACGATCGCCAAGCTCTTGGCGGCCACCGCCGATGTGGAATGCGGCGTCGAGCTGCGGTCGCTGGCGGGTTTCGATGCGATGTTGTCGGCGGCCACCGATGACGGTCGTCGGTGGGAGAGCAACGCCGTGATCGTCACTTCGCCGGTGCCGCAGTCGTTGGCATTGTGCGAAAACGGATGGCTGGCTCTTCCCGAGGACGCCGAGTCGTCGTTGCGCGCCGTCACCTACGTTCCGTGCTTCGCCCTACTTGTCACGGTTGATCGATCCACCCTTGTCCCGTATCCAGGTGGCCTCCAACTCACCGAGGACGACGACGACATCTTTTCGTTCGTCGGCGACAACATGGCCAAGGACATTTCTGAGGTACCGGCCATCACCTTTCATGTGAACGACCGGGTGTCTATCGACCGATTTGACGACGACCCGGATACTCTGCGCGCATATCTTCTTGATGCCGCCCAGCACTATCTTGGTGATGCCGTGGTGATCGGGGTCGAGCTCAAGCGATGGAAATACGCTCGCCCCCTCGTTGGCCATCACGGCGCGTGCCTTCCGGTCGAACCGATCCCGGGCACCACGCTCGTGTTCGCCGGCGACGCCTTCGGTGGAGCGAAAATTGAAGGAGCGGCGCTGTCTGGTTTGGCGGCGGCGGAAGCGGTGCTGCTGGCCGGCTGAGCAGGCCTACGCTCTGACCCATCATGGCTTTTGGGCAATCTTCTGGACCGCCGGCGTCGGGCAAAGACGTGGCTGAACTGCTTCGTCTGCTGCAGGAGGCCGGCCACCAGGACTTTCGTGACGCTCGCGGCACAATGGGATTCAGCCAGCGCCAGGCCGGTGGCAAGTTCACCCGCGACGAAGTTGCCGGTTTCATCGAACAGTTGCAAAACGAAGCCGATGCCGCCGACGGTCAGCCACCGGCAGAGCCCCCGCCGCGAGAGGTCGTCCGAGCGTCAGCTCCGCCAAAAGTTTCGGCCGCTCCAGCGGTGCCAGGCGACAAGGTCCCATCGCTACGGAACATTCCCACCGATCGGCTCGCCGCTGAACTCCAGCGCCGCGGCTGGGTCGTCATGGAGCCCTAATCCCCGCTGTTGGTCGCCGGACCGGGCCCCCTACTCCAACGCCACCAGCGCCGCGTTCACAATCGTGTCGGTGTCCAAACCGTGAAGCCTGTACGTGTCGGTGATGGAGGCCGACTGGCCGAAGGTGTCGACGCCTAACGCCGTGACGGGGGAGCCGAAGATCGAGCCGAGCCAGGCCATGGCATGCGGTGACGCATCGTGCACGGTGATCATCGGGGCGTGACGCGCCTCGCCACCGAACAGCATCGACAGATGGTCGTCAGCCTGGGTGCGGCGAACCGACGACACGCCGGTGCGAAGCGCGTCGCGCCACGCCCGGTACAGCCGGTCGAGGGACGTCACATCGACGACGTTGGCGGCAACGCCCTCGTCAGCCAACGCTGCTGCGGCCGCGACGACTTCAGGCATGGTGGCCCCACTCGACACGAGGGTGACCACGGGGGCACCGGTATGGGACAGCGTCGAGGCATCAATGAGGCGATACCCACCGGCCAGAACCTGGCGGCGCAGTTCGTCTGTCCCCATACGAGTACGGGCTTCTTCGAATGGCGCCTGATCAAGAGGCCGGGTCGTCAGACGAAGGTACATCGCCTCTCCGTCCACGGCGCTGAGCCGATTGAGGCCGTCGCACAAAATCCAGTCGAGCGCCGTACCGTAGGCCGGCTCGGCAAAACACACGCCGGGAAGTTCGACCCCGATCGAGGCGGTGATCGTCGACTGATGGGCGCCACCTTCGTAGGAGAGCGTGGTGCCCGCCGGCGTGCCGGCCACCACAAAGCGAGCTCCGGAGTACACGGCGTAGATGAAGGCGTCGAGACCCCGACAGACGAACGGGTCGTAGACGGTGCCGATCGGCAGCAACGGCTGGCCGTTGAGATCCGACGATAGGCCGAGCATGCCGAGCAGGAGGAACAGGTTCATCTCGCTGATGCCGAGCTCGATGTGCTGGCCGGTTGGTCCCTGAATCCAACGGAGCAGATCGCCGGGACGCAGATCTTCCTGCGGCTCGGGAGAGAACACGCCCACCTTGTTGATCCAACCGCCAAGGTTGGTCGACACGGCCACGTCCGGAGCGGTGGTCACCATGCGAGCGGCCACCTCCGGCACGCGCGCCAAATTGACGAGGATCTTGCCGAATGTTTCCTGAGTCGACGAGGGTTTCACGCCGGCAACGCCGGCGAGCACCTCGGTCTCGGTCGGAACAGCGGGCCAGGCACCATGGAGAACCTTCTGTTTCGGAGCAATCGCCGCACTGGCGCGGTTGCAGAGCGCCTGCTCCGTGGATGAGGCGTCAAAACGGTCCCACTCGTTGGCTTCGGTGAGCCCGAGAACATCGCGGAACTCCTCGATCTGCCGCTTGGTCATTAGTGCGGCATGGTTGAGCGGATCGCCCGCCATCGGAAGGCCGAAGCCCTTGATGGTGTACGCAAACACGACCGTTGGCCGATCCGTCACGGCATCAGCGGCGCTGTACGCGCTGAGAAGTTCGGTGAGGTCGTGGCCGCCGAGGTTCTGCAACAGTATGGCCAACGATTCGTCGGGCACCTGGTCGAGGAAGCGGCGCACCTCGTTCGACGCCCGGCTGTAGAACGCCTGGCGCAGCGGCGCCCCCTTGAGGGCAAAGAACGATTGATAGACCTCGTTCGGCATTTCGTCGATGCACGTCCGCAAGGCACTGCCACCCGGACGGGCGAAGGCGGCCTGAAGTATGCGTCCATACTTTGCTTCGACCACGTTCCAACCATTGTCGGCGAACATCTTTTGTAAGCGCGCCGACTTTATGCCCGGCACCACGCGGTCAAGGGACTGGCGGTTGAGGTCGACCACCCACGTGACATTGCCGAGGCCCTGCACGGCGGGGTCGGCAATGGCCTCCCACACGTTTCCTTCGTCGAGCTCGGCATCGCCCATCAACGCGATGAACCGCGGCTCGCGGCCCATGGCACCGAAGTGCGCGTCGGTGTACCTCCGAACGGTTGCTGCGAACAGCGGCGCGGCAACACCGAGTCCAACGGACCCGGTGGAAAAGTCGATCGGGTCCGGGTCCTTGGTCCGCGACGGGTACGCCTGCAAACCGCCCTTTTCGCGCAGCGTGGTGAGGTACCGGCGCTCCAGGTGCCCGGTGAGATAGGTGATGGCGTGGAACACCGGCGACGCGTGAGGTTTGACGCTCACCCGGTCGCCTGGCTCGAGGTGGGCGAAGTACAGCGCGGTCATGAGCGTGGCCATCGACGCCGACGAAGCCTGGTGGCCGCCAACCTTGATGCCGTCGGTATTCGGACGGTCATGGTTGGCGTGGTCGATCATGCGACACGCCAGCCACAGCACCCGCTTCTCGATTGCCGCCAGCGTGGCCAGGTCGGGGTGCGGACGGAGTGGGGCGAGTAGATCGTCGAGGGAGGCCACTCCTGGAGGATATCGGCCACATCAATGTTCCTCCGTCTTCTGGAACGGCGTTCCGTCGGAAGGAACGTCGACGACTGGCGCACGGTCCCCCTCTCGGCGACGATTGGCCCCATGCGTCTCGGACTCTTTCTTGCCCCTTCCACCATCGATTCCTACGTAACGGACTGCCAAGCAGTGGCTGATGCCGGATTCGCCAGCGTCTGGAGCCCGCAGATCTTTGGCCTGGAAACGCTGGCGGCGATTGCCGTGGCCGGCCGAACGGTGAAGAACATCACGTTCGGCACCGCCGTCGTTCCCACATACCCCCGGCACCCAATGACGATGGCTCAACTTGCACTCACCGCCCAAGATGCCACCGGCGGTCGTCTGGTTCTTGGCGTCGGCCTATCCCATCAGGTCGTCATCGAAGGCATGTACGGCATGTCGTTCGACAAGCCTGCCAATCATATGCGTGAATACCTTTCCATTCTCGGGCCGCTCGTTCGAGATCGAAGCGTTTCCTACGAAGGGGCGTCACTCACCTTCAAAGGTGCCATTCAGGCGCCTGCGGCAACGCCGTTCCCGATTCTTATCGCCGCTCTTGCTCCGGCGATGTTGAAGTTGGCCGGAACCATGGCCGACGGCACGATCCTCTGGATGACCGGGCCCAGGACGATCAGCGATCACATCCTTCCCACGATGCACGCCGCCGCCGAAGCGGCCGGACGACCAACACCCCAGACGATTGTGGGTCTGCCGGTTTGTTTGACGAACGACGTTGACGGTGCGCGGGCTCGAGCGGCCAAGGAGTTCGCCATCTATGGTCAGCTCCCGTCGTACCGCGCCGTCTTGGACCGTGAAGGAGCGGCCGGTCCAGCTGACATCGCCATGATCGGCGACGAAGCAACCATTGCCGCACACGTTCAGCGCGTGGCGGCGGCCGGGGCGACCGAGCTGTGCGCCAGTGTCTTTGGCTCCGTCGAGGATCGTATGCGCACGAATGAATTCCTCGCCACGTTGCTCTAGTGATCAATTTCGCTGATTTGTCACACGACTCCCACTTCCGGGTCAGGTCCGACGATCCACCTGTAGGGTGCTTCATGGCCAACAAGGGAACTCCGACCGCACCAAACGCCAAAAAGCCCGGCCGCACGCTCAAGGAAAAGCGCGCGGCGAAAGCCGAAAAGCAAGTCAGCCAAGCCGCTGTCCGTAAGGCCTGGGAGAAGTAGCAACCGCGCCGGGAGTTCTTTATGGCCGCACCGTCGTTTCCTGTTCGATCATCCGGGCGTTCACTTCCTGGGCTGCGGATCGGATTGCTGAGCACGTACCCCCCAAAAGTCTGCGGGTTGGGAACGTTTGCCGCGGCTCTTGAGTCGGCGCTGACGGATCTCGATTCGCGTGTCTCCGTGGTGCGAGTGGAATCACCCACAGGTCCGGTAACGCTCGCTCCAGCTGGCGTCATGACGCTCACGAACGGCCAACCGCGTTCCGTGCAGAACGCCGCCACCTGGCTTTCCCGGAACGACGTCGCCATCGTCCTGCACGATTTTGGCATCTACGGTGGAACCGACGGCGACGAAGTTCTCAGCGTGTTGGAGCAAATCACCGTGCCGAGCATGGTGGTCCTTCACGCTGTGCCGAAGGCTCCGACCCCTCGCCAGCGCTCCGTCCTGGTCGCCGTCACCGATCGTGTTGACCAGGTCGTCGTGATGAGTCAGTCAGCATCCGCCCGGCTGCTCGACGAGTACGGAGTTGCTGCTCGCCGGGTCTCCGTGATCCCCCATGGTGCGATGGGAGCGACCGAGCAGGTCCTGCCGACATCATCGGACGTACCGGCATCGACGTTCCTTACGTGGGGTTTTCTTAGCCCGGGAAAAGGCATCGAGGTGGTACTCGACGCCCTGGCCGAACTGAGCGACCTGTCACCGGCGCCCCGCTACACGGTTGCCGGGGTCACGCATCCGGAACTGTTGTCATTCCAAGGTGATGAGTACCGCAGCAGGTTGATGGAGCGGTCGCAGAGTCTGGGCATTCGGGACCTGATCACTTTTGAGGCCGCGTACCGCGTTGTCGACTCGCTTCGTCAATTGATCGCTTCATGTGGCGTGGTAATCCTTCCGTATGAGTCGCACGATCAGGAGATGTCGGCCACCCTCGTGGAGGCGATCGCCGCCGGGAGGCCGGTGATTGCGACCCCCTTCCCTCATGCCGTGGAACTGCTTGCGGCGGGGGCTGGGATCTTGGTCGCTCACGGTGACGTGGCGGCAATGGCGAGTGCCATGCGGTCCGTGATGACCGATTCAGGCTTGGTTGCCGCAATGGCGGCGGAGGCTCGCCGAATGGCGCCGTCGCTGTTGTGGTCGTCGGTGGCATCGCTGTACATCGACCTGGCGCGGTCGTTGCTTCGAGCGCCACAACCAGTCGCCATCTAGGAGGTGTCGGACCGACGAACGAGGGGGTGCGCCTCTTCGAACACGGGGAGCCGTAGGGTGGGGCGGTGACCGATTCAACTTTGTCGGCGCGGGCGACGATGCAACGTTCGTGTCCATGTCCGATGCTCGGACAGTCCGGAATTGCGTGATGAACGTTTCTACGAAACCAGAGTCTCGGCCGATCGTCTTCGGTCCCGACGATGGACCGCTTGTCCGTCGGTCGGCAATCCATCTGCTCCCCGACCCAACACGCCTGGTGACTCGTCCCTTCCAGCCCGGCGCCGAGAACGTCGGCCCTGGACTTTCGCGCGCCGCTCCGGTGATCGACCGCATTCTGGGCCTGACCGAAGACGAAGCCGTTGCCGCTCTCGATGACGTTGAGCGCCGCTTCGGCGAACGTCACCGGGCGATGCGAAAGACATTCCGAAACGCGGCCGCCCGGGTGTTGTCCACCGTCAGCCTTGAGGAACCCCTGTCCACCGCCAGGTTGGTGCTCATTGGCGCAGTGTTCACCCAGGAATGTGCGATCGAAGCGGCCGCGTTGTGTAACCCATCGGTGGTCTTTGCGCCCGGATCCACTGACGCCGCCGTGAGCGGGCTTGAGGACGCCGAACTTGTCCTGAGCGTTCGCGGTATTGGCGAGGGCCACCGTTCCACGATCGGCTTTCGGACCGGCCGTGCTCGCACGAACACGTGTGTCGAGATCGATGCCCCGGGTCCGTTCCCCATCACGGTGGACGCGACCGACCTTGCTCTTTCCGACGGCGTCGGCGCGTCGTACCGGGCGGTGTTCGGTGGGGGATCGTCCACGGTGTCCGAACGGGTCCTCTGGCCGCACCTCGGCGAGGAAAGCAACGGCATGGAGGACGCGAGGTTCGTTCGTTTCGTGGACGAAAAGGGCCGCGTGACCTACCTCGCGACGTACACCGCATTCGACGGTTCAACGGTTCGTCAGCGCCTGCTCGAAACGTCGGATTTCGTCAGCTTCACCTCAAAGTCCATCGCCGGAGCCGGTGCGAACGGGAAGGGCCTGGCAATCTTTCCCCGCAAGATCGACGGTCGCTATGCGGCGCTCACTCGTTCTGATCGCGAATCGAACGGCATTGCCTTTTCCGACACGTTGGTGCACTGGAACGAACCCTTCGTCATCCAGTCTCCGACGCATTCGTGGGAAATCGTCCAGCTCGGCAATTGCGGCTCTCCGGTCGAGGTCGACGCCGGGTGGTTGGTCCTGACCCACGGCGTCGGGGCGCTGCGGACGTACTCGATCGGTGCACTGTTGTTGGACCGTGATGATCCGACCAAGGTGATTGGCCGCACAGCAACCCCGCTCATCACGTCGGACATCAGCGATCCGGGTGGCTATGTGCCAAACGCGATCTACACGTGTGGTGCGCTCGTGCATGGTGACAATTTCGTCATCCCCTACGCCATCGCCGATCGTGCCATCACCGTGTCTACCGTGTCCGTTCGTGCCCTCCTCAACACCATGTAGGTGCAGGTTACGAGTGCTGGACTGGCGGTTGTTCGAGTCACCGACGGCGGCGTGGTGGAGATCCTCCTTGGTCACTTAGGTGGACCGTTCTGGGCGAAGAGAACCGAAGGAGCCTGGTCGTTCCCGAAGGGCGTGGTAGAAGTCGGAGAAACCCCGATCGATGCGGCGTGGCGCGAATTCGGCGAGGAAACCGGCTTGGCGCTTGATGCCGATATCTGGAGCGCCGCCGACCTCGGAACGGTGGCGACCTCGGCGAAGGTCATCCGCCTTTTCCAGGTCACAGCGAACCCCTATCTTTCGTTGTTCAAACCCGGGCAGTTCGATCTTGAGTGGCCTCCGCACTCGGGACGGCATCAGACATTCCCCGAAATCGACCGGGTCCAGTGGTCCTCTATCGATGATGCGCGCCGATTGCTCAGTACCGGACAGAGGCCGTTTCTCGACCGTATTTTCGGTCTGGATCTGGCATCAATTGAGCGATCGAGCGAGGCGCACTCGTTCAGCGGCGAGGATGTCGTCGGCGGCCGGGAAGCAACGGTCGAGGACCCCCAGAACCCCGGTCGCCTCGTCGAGCATGCCGCCGAGTGCGAGGAGTCGAACGAGCTCACGGCCCTCGTCGAGGGACCAATCGGGAAGGCAGGTGCGCAACCGAACGACCGCGGTCAACCCGACAAGATTTCGTAGGCGCGCATAGTTGGCCTTCAAATTGGCGAGCATACGGACGAGCATGGCCGCGTCGGAGGTGGCGTCGAGCATGGACCGGTCAAACGAATGATTCGGGCCGAACATGGTTGAAAAGAGCATCTCCACGTCGTTTACCGACATCAAACGACCGCCGTTGAACGGATCGATGATTCGTGCTTCGTCGTGCCACCAGAGACCGGGCGGTACGTGAGGCGCGGCAACCCCCAGAAGGAAGTGTCCCGGCAGTCCAATGCCCCAGGCAGAGAGACCGGCGCGCTCGGCCACGAGTCGACCGACGAGCGCGATGGTGATCGGAATTCCGAGCCTTCGCGACAGAACGTCGGGAAGAAAAGAGTTTCGGGCGTCGTGATAGTCGGCCCCGTTGCCGGTGAACCCGGCATCGACGAAGAGGCGGGTTCGCCACTCCTCGATCGTGGCCACCCCCGAGGCCAGCTCCGAGATACCGGTGTCCACGCTCCGTCGCGTATCTGGCGTTCGGGCCAACGCACTGGCGTGTGCGCTCATCGCATGAGCGGCGCCGATGAGGTCGACCGGCTGACAACCAACGCAACGGTAGAACTCTCGATGCCACCACGGTGCCGAGGGGCACGGTTCCAAAACGTCGATCATCTCTCCATCGTGGTCGCTCGGCGCCACCTACGCCGCCTGACGAGCGGGTCAGCTCTTTGGGACCGGCTCGGCCAGGAGCGCGGCCACGACCGCATCTTGGTTGTCGTAGCCCCCTTCGCCGATATGTGTGTACCGAACGTTGCCAGCCCTATCGACGAAGAAGAACGATGGCCAGAATCCGTTCTTGTATCGGCGCCACGTCCTGAAGGAGTTGTCCTGGGCGATCGGCCACACGATGCGGTCTGACTTCACTGCCTTGCGGACGTTGGCGATTTCCTTTTCGTACCCGAACTCCGGCGCGTGCAGCCCAACAATCTCAAAACCTTTCCGGTGGTATTTCGCGTAGAGATCGCGCACGTACGGCAGCGTGTTCTGGCAATTCACGCACCCGAAGGTCCAGAAGTTGATGAGAACAACCTTGCCTCTGAGTTCGGCCATGGTGAGCGGCGAGCTGTTCAGCCACGTACCAAGTTCCGTGAACTCGGGAGCGGCGTAGGGCTCGTCCACATTGAACTTCGCCGTGACCTGCTTGATGGCCACCGCCTTGGCGGCGGCGGCCGATGTTGTCGGGTTGGTCAGACTCACGAACGTGAGTGACGAGGCGACCGCCAGCAACGCCGCCAACACCATGGAGCGTACATGTGGCCAACGCTGGTGCAGCTGACTCCTAGGTCCGGGCGTCGTGCTCATGCACCAACGCTACGACCGGGCGGTCGGCGGGGCAGGAGCGCCCCTCAGCGCAGCCACAGCCACCCGCTGCCACTCGCTGCCCATGTCGGCGCCGGTAACGTGCCCACGTGTCATTTCCCGGTCTCTTCGCACGAGCACTTCATTCTCACCGTGCCCCCCGGGCGGCCTTGGGAATCGTCATTGCTCTGGCGGCATCGCTGAGTTCGTTCATCGCCATTCGAACCCCGGCGTGGGAGGCCAATGACGAGCCCGATCACATGATGAACATCGAAAAGCTCGTCGGTGGTCACTGGTACCGGATCGAACCGAACGCCGGGTACGCCCCCCATCAGCCGCCGGCGTACTACCTCCTCGTGGCCGGAGTGGAGCGGGTTCTCGGACGTCGGTCATTCGCCGTGTCACCGCAACAGGGCGATGGCGACGTCGCCAACGGACAGTTTTCCCATGCCGAACCGCAGGAAACGATCGATCGTCGGCGACTTCGGCCACTGCGATTTCTCTCCGTTTGTCTAGGTGCGCTTACGATTCTCGTCACCAGTCGTGTCGCCCGTCGGCTTGGAGCGAGTCCATGGATGACGGTGGCGGCCGCCGCCACGACGGCGTTCGTGCCTCGGTTCGTCTTCTCCAGCTCCTTCGTCAACAACGACGCGCTTGCGACCCTTCTTGGAGCGACGGTGACGCTGCTGCTGGTCCGGGTTTGGCAGGGCGATCATGGGCGCGACGCACGGCCGTGGCGCCTGCCCCTTCTACTCGGCCTCGCCCTCGGCGCGCTGGCGGCCACCAAGCTGATCAACCTACCGATGATTGCGTTCGTTGGACTCGTCGCTGTCTGGAGGCTTCGCCGGACGCCTCGGTCAATCGTTGCCCTTGCGCTGGCGGCAATGGCGCTCAGTATGCCGGTGTTCATCTCGAATCAGATTCGCTACGGCGATCCAATCGCCAGCAAGGCGTCGGTTGACTACTTTCGAACGTGGATTCCGGCGCTCGTGCTTCAGATCCACACCACCGACTGGCTCGTAAAAGCCGTCGGAAGCGGATTCCTGACGAGCTTTTGGTACACCAGCGGATGGAACCAATTCCGGTGGAAAGCGGTGACCTATATCCCGTTCTGGGGACTGGCGATCCTGGGCGCTCTCGGCAACGCTCGACGCCGACACGAGGAGAAGGGAACCATAGTTTGCGCACTTAGCTTTGCCGCCGCCGCTTCGTCGGTGTGGGTCTTGGCCTGGAACACGACGCAATTCCAAGCCCGACTGGCATTCCCCGGCCTCGCCGCGTTCTCCTCGGTCATCGTGATCGGCTGGCAACGCTGGCGGGCACCGCAGTGGATGGCTTTCGTCCTTCCGCTCATTGGGGTTATCGGCACGGTGTACGCCATCAATGCCGACATCCTGGCGAGATACTAAAAACGGTTTGGCCGGCAACGGTGTCCCAGGGCCGATGTCATAGGTCGCTGGGAACCGCCCCCGGACAGAACGAGGCGAAGTCGCAGCTGCGGCACCACGCGCCGCCATGCGGTGAGAACTGTCCCGCCGTAATCGATGCGAGGCGCTGGTCGAGTTCGGCCCGCACTCGGTCGACCCGTTCGTCGGTCCAGTCGGTCGACGTGATCTCGGCGCGGTCCGTGCCCGCTGGCGCAAGGTAGCAAAAGCTCGTGCGCAGATCGGCCGGGGCGATGCCCCATAGATCAACGGCGACCAGCGCATAAAGATCAAGTTGCACGCCGGCGGAACGATCGGCGGGGTCCGGGCGGGCGCCGGTCTTGAAATCGACGATCTCCGTTTTTCCGTCTCGTTCATAGACCGCATCAATCCGCCCACGGACCACGCCGTGATGCTGCTGGTTTGGGCCGCTTTCGATGGCGGGTCCAACCACGAGCGCAAACGGTGCCTCCACACGGATTGGACCCAGTGCGGCGAAGGGCGATGAGAGAAACGCTCGGCGGCTTCGACTCCACCGGTCATCGGCAATGTCGGTGGACCGCTTCTCAGGTGACGGCTCAGCGGCCTCGGCTTCTGCCGCATCAGCTATCTCGATATATTCATCGAACCCAAACGTCAATTGGCCGTTGGACTGCGCTTCGATCCAACGATGCACGGCCGTGCCGAATTCGGCCGCCGGACTTGCTCGACGCGGAAGGTGACGAATGAATGTCCACTCGAAACGTTGCGCACACTGGGCGTAGGTAACGATGCCAGTGGCCGAAACGACCGGCGGGCCGGCGGGAGGAGCGGTAGTGGCTGGCGGCCGGAGGTCGAAAAGCGGAACCATCGGAGCTCGATCGGTGGCCCCGGTCCGCCCGCGAGGCCGGGCTACGGCCGCCGGAGTTGAGCCCGTCTTGGTTTGGGTTCGAGCGGCGGCCTGACGTTGGCGGCGGGCCACCAACTCGGGGTTCTCTTCGGACGGTTCCGCTCGTTCAGTCTCAACCACGAGGTCCGGTCGCTCGCCCAGTAGCGCGTAAAACTCGCTGAGCCCCTGCGGCTTCAGCGGGCCGGAGTACCAGTGCGCCGCGCTCACGACAAGCCGGTGCCTCGCCCTGGTGACTGCGACGTAGAGCAGGCGCAACTCCTCGAAGGTCTGTTGCTTCGTGACGTGCGCCTTGAGGCGATCTTCCTCCGCTCGACTGTGGGGAACGGACGTGAATCCGTCGTTGTCGAGCCGTAGCCAATGGGGGAGCGCGGCGGCCACCGTGGCCCCGTTCGACGTGGCTCGTTTGTCCGGGAAGATTCGGCTCGATCCGGAACCGGCCAGGCCGGGAACGAACACCGTGTCGAACTCCAACCCCTTCGCCTGATGGATCGTCATGATCTGCACAGCGTCGAGCGCAACGGCGGTTGCTTCGGCCGGATCATCCTCGCTGAGCTCCACGAGACCGAGGTACTCGAGGAACGACATCACCGTGGTGGGACCGTCGAGTGGCTCGAACCGATGAACAAGGTCGGAGAACCTCAGCAGGTTCTCGTGCCCGACGGTGTCGACAACACTCCAGAGCCCGGCCGCCTCGATCACTGCCTCGGTGACGTCGACCAGCGAGCGACGCGTGGCGACCAGAAGGAGGCCGGCATAGGTCGAACGAAATGCGGCGATCCGTGACCAGGCGTCGGCGGAAAGATCGGGAATATGGCGGCCGTTGAGCACGCGGCGGAGATCGAGGCCGGGATCGATCGGTGAAGGAAGGGGTTGGAGCGGATCGTCGGCGTTGTCAGACGCCGCGACTGCGGCGAGGGCGGCGTCGAAATCGAGGCGACGCTGAGCCCGGTCGGCACGACTGAGCGCGGCGAGGTCGCGCAGCCCGATCCGATACGTGGGACCGGTAAGGAGACGGAGGAGCGCAACGTTCGCCCCGGGGTCGGCCTCGGGTGCCACGAGCACCCGGAGCCACGCCACGGTGTCGACAATTTCCGGACGAGCGAGCAGACCACCGAGGCCCACGATCTCGACCGGGATTCCGGCGTTGGTAAGCGCCGCGGCAATCGGTTCGATCAGCCTTCGTTTGCGGCACAGCACGGCGATCTCCCGCCACGGAGCACCAACCCTGCCGATTCGCTCAGCGATGCCCTCGGCCTCTCGTCGATCATCGGCGGCCACGAACGACTCGATCGCCGCCTCGCTGGCGCTGGGCGGCGACGTGAGCACCTTCGGAAGAGCAACGGCGATATTGGCTTGCACGTGATTGGCCAGGGCCACGATGCGCGACCCCGAGCGGTAGTTCGTCTCGAGATCAAGACTGGTCGTGCCGGGCACGTGCCGGTCGAAGTGGATGAGGTTGTCGACATGGGCGCCTCGGAAGCCATAGATCGACTGGAGGTCATCGCCAACGGCAGTGAGCGGCGATGTGCCCGCCGAGAAACCGTTGACCCAGATGAGCTTCAACAGCTCTCGCTGGGCCACGTTGGTGTCCTGGAACTCGTCGAGCAGGACTGCTCGATACCGCGTTCGCAGCTCCGTCGCCACCGAGGGGTCCCGTCCAACGGCGCGGACGGCGAGGGAGATCTGGTCGCCGAAGTCGATAAGGCCGAGCCGCGCCTTGGCCGTGGCGTAGGCATCGAGTAGCAAGCAGAGATCGGCGCGGCTTCGGGCGACGCGTCGAACCCAGGGTGTGACGGACGGATCACCGGCGATGGCGAGACAGTCAGCGCGCAGATCATCAACCGAGACAAGGTGGTCGGCGAGCGACGAGGCCAACGCGAGCGCTTCAACGACGATGCCCTGGGGGCGACCGAGTTTGCGGTTCGGAAGATCGATGCGATCGAACTCGGCCAGGAGAAGTTGAAAGGCCCGCGCTCGATCGAGCAGCCGAGGCTCGCCGCTGAATCCGAGAGCCTCACTATGTTCACTTACGATCTGGGCGCCGAAGCCATGGTAGGTGGCGACTTGCACGCGATTGCCGGGGCCGAGTCGTCGCACGATCCGCTCGCGTAGGTTCGCCGCCGCCTTGTTCGAGAACGTGAGGCCGAGAATTTCGTGATCGGCCACGACTCCGCCCTCCACGAGCGCCACGACTCGCTGGGCCATGACCTCGGTCTTGCCCGACCCAGCTCCCGCCACGATCCGCAACGGGGTGAGCGGATGGTTCACCGCCGCTCGTTGCTGCGCATCAAGCGAAAATTCGGTCATGGCACTCGCCTGCTGTGCTTGATCGTTGCCGGACTCGACGGTGTGCTCGGTCATGGCACTCGCCTGCCCTGCAACTGCACCGGACAGAGTGCATGGAACCCGCAGTACTCGCACGTGGCATCAGTATTTGGGTCGTAGTGCTCGGCCAGTATCTCGTCGGCCAGTGCCGACACCCGGGCGGTCGTCTCGGCCTCGAGCGACGGCGTGACGGCGCGTCCGAGAACTTTGAGGCGCTCCTTACTGGCGTCGTCTTGCAGGTAGTGCAACTCCAGCGCCGTTGGATCGCCGAGATCATGCACCGCCGGGTCGTGGAGCGCGGCGTAGTGATAAATCGCCAGCTGCAGGTCATCGTCGACCTCCCGCGGTGATTTCGGGCTGCCCGACTTATAGTCGACGATCCGCACGCCAGATCCACCGAGCGATGGGACGACATCGACGCGATCGATCGATCCGACCAACACGTGATGGGCATCGCCGTCGTTCGTATCCGGCGGAAAGGGGACTTCGAAACGATGCTCGGTGAGGCGAACATCGGGCGCCTCGGCGGCGAACACCTCGAACCAATTACGCAGCCATTGCTCAGCGCGGCGTCGATAGTCGAGACCCTGCGCGGTATAGGGAAACTGCGAGTGATCCCATTCATGGTCGAGGATCTCCAACAAGCGCTCGACCGATCGCTCAGGCGCAGGTTCCGGGCCGGAGGGGTCGAGGAATCGTTCGAGCACACCGTGCACGAGTGTGCCCGCGGTGGCCGACGCCCCACCGACGCCGCGAAGCCCGATGCCATACTCAAACGCGTAGCGCCACGAGCAGTCTTCGAACGTGGTGAGCTGCGTGGCCGACAGCCGCAATCGACCGGTCGGGAAGATCGGGGTTCCGCCGCTCGTGGTCGTGTTCGGTCGAGGAGGAGCGATTGACGCGACCCGTACGAGCACGAGGTCTTGGCGACGCCAGCCGTCGAGAAATGGACTCGGCAGGACTCCGCCGACGGGGGCGGACACGGCGATCAGATTCCCGGTTGGATCGATCACGTTGCGCAACAGATCCAGTCGTCGCTGGTCGTCGGCGAGGAGGGCGTCGAACGCCTCGGCGGTTCGCTCGGCGGCCGGTGCGTGGCGAAGTCGTCGGCGGGGAAAGGTCCCATCGACACACCCGACGAGGACCACGCCGGACCAGGGCCGGTCCGACGGCGGGTCCAGCGCATCGTTCAACGCCACGATCGAAACGCCGCGAGCATGACTCGCTTGTACGCGATGACCGAGGGCATCGTTCATTGAGCTGCCAGTACTAAGCGCGCGGATGAATGTACTGACGAGGTCAACGGAGGGTCGGTCGGCGAAAAGAGCAGAAGCGTGGTCGCGCCACCAGCGGAAGGCGACGTCGAGGACCACGCCACGGGGTTGATCCACGGGCAGAGCGGCGGCCAGTTCCGTGACGATTGGGTGATCTCCAAGGCGTCCCGACCCGGCCCGAACCGGCAGGCCGAGGCGCCTTGCTGCGGCGACGAGTTCGGCGATAAGGACCGGGTCGCGCTGGGGCAGGGCGATCGTCAGCCGGTCCGGATCACGCCCCTCGTCGATCCAACGATGGAGAACGGAAACGGCCGCATCGGCCTCGACGGCACGATGGTGCACACGGATGGTGGAACACCCCAGCGTCGAGGTTTCGGAATCAACCGCGGCGCGCGACGAAAGCACCGGACGTCCTGCCGCCACCCGAGACTCGGTGGCCGCCTCGACGATCGTGAGCGCATCCAGGCCAAACTCGTCAAGATTCTCGGCCACCACGAGAGCGGCTTCCAGGAGAGTCCGCTGGTCGAGGCGAGCGAGGGCCGTGCTCGGAATCACCCGCAGAAAACCACTGAGCTCCGGAGCTCGCCGAAGAAGCTCGCCCGACCACGACTGAGCGGCCGCTGCTCGCGGGACCACCACCAGCACGGGTCGGTCCGGCCCGGCCGCGTCTATGACCTGCGCCACGAGTTCGGCGCGGTTGGTGCGCCGATCTCGACGAAGCGTGGGCGAAGCGGTCATGGCACGACGGTACCGGACCCCCTATGACAGTCCGACCGACCTGCACCCAATCAAGTTGGCAGAGCGTCAGTAGCGCAGCCGTTGCCAGTCTCAGGCTGGGTCGTGGATGTTGTACTCGGTGCGGCCAGCGTCGTTGGTCCGCTTTTCCGCCTGACCAGCGAGATGGAAATGCTCTAAGTGTGCGTATGTTTCGCTCTCGGCCATCGACCCCCAACGCTCCTGTCGAAAGAGCAGATGGCTGTAGCCCTCGACGGTGAGCCAGCCGTCGGCGGCCGATCCGGCGGCCAGGCGCGACAAACGCTCTCGATGGTGATCGACGATGTCGCGACAGCGACCGGCCAAATCAGTGAACGGATGCCCGTGGGCCGGCAGGACGTGCTTGACCCCGTCGATGCGGGCCACGAGTTCGAGCGAGGTGAAGAAGTCGCCGAGCGGGTCGCGGCCGGCGAAGATGCCCGAAATGTGAGGTGTGATCGTGGGGAGCACATGGTCGCCGGAAAGGAATGCGCCGCCTTCGGGGTCGACGAGGCAGAGATGATCGGGCGTGTGTCCGGGGGTATGCACGGCGAACCAGTCACGATCACCGAGACGAACGGGCTGATCATGTCGTAAGCGCACTGATGGTTCGGCGAGCGGGAAGATGCGGCCGAACACCGGTGACGTGGCTGCCGTCTTCGTCATCCGGTACATAAGTCCGCGCTTGATACCGGGAGCGTACGACGCACCTCCCCAGGGTGGGGTGGCGTTGAAGTACGAGGTGGCCTCGCCGAGTGGCTCCTGGCCAATATCGGCGTGGGCGTGGGTGTCGTCGTCGCAATCGTCGACCGTGCAAACGTGTCCCGGCTTCCACGCCAGACGAAACGCTTTGTGCGTCACCAACTGCGCACCGGCGGCGTGGGCGAGTTTTCCGGCGTTCCCGAAATGATCGGGATGGCTATGGGTCACCACCACGGAGTCGATGCGCTTGATCGGAATGTCCGCCGCCGCCAGACGCTTTTTGAGGATCCGCCAACTCGCCGGTCCCGGCATTCCGGGATCAACGATGGCTACCCCGCTCTTGCCGACAATGGCGTAGGTGTTCACATGCGCCAGACCGGGCAGAGCGATCGGCAGCTGCAGCCGGAGCACATCGGGAGCAACTTCGATGATCTCATCCGACGCCTTCTCCCGTTCTTGTCGGACGGGACGACTATCGGTGGCGGTGCTCATGGGTAGGCGTCAGTGTACGGACGTGAACCCCGAATCGGCCAAGTGGCGATTCCTGAAGAACGACTCGTACCATCGTTATCCATGAAGCTCAGTGTGATGCTCAACTATGCCGGCGACATCAAGGGAACGGCCGACGAAGTCGCCTCCCTCGAAAAGGCCGGCCTCGACTGTGTCTGGGTGGCCGAGGCGTACAGCTTCGACGCCATCTCGAT
>JANLQX010000237.1:0-22230 GCA_031368095.1 Actinomycetes bacterium
AGGAAGGTTCCGAACCCGCTGATGGCCGTGGACCGCAATCGGTATCGCTCGGCGGCGAGATCCACATTGGTCGGCGTGGTCAGTCGGGCCAGCATCGAGAACGATCCGGGACCACGGGTCTCGATGTTCACGTCGGACTCACCGACGCGCCCCACGATGTCGAGCTGCTGACGGATCTCCGTCGTTCCGATGGCGTCGACCACGACCCCTGAATCTCGTAAGCGTACTGATGAACTGCGAACGACGACGATGACGCGAATCGGAAGCCCCGTGTCGTTGATCACGCCGACCGGGACAATGGCGTTGCGGGCGGTGACGGTCAGTCGGTCCGGTCGGGAGAGTCGGATCTGACCGAGCAGTTTGGCCATCTCGCCATTGGCGGCATTCAAACGTTTTCGGCGTTCGGCGTTCGTGAGGTCCGACGCCAACGTCCGGGCGATTCCTCGCGTGACATCGCGAAGGTCCGGGGCGCTGGCCGAGAACAACGAGACGTAGCCGTCGAGGCGAGTTCGGAGCGACACGATCGCCAAAGCGTCACCGACAGGAAGGGAGGCGTCGGCTGAACCTGCGCTCGCAATCTTGGGCGACACGATCACGACGTTGTCGTCGCGATGTTGGAAGGGCAGCTTCACAAGGTCGGTGATGGTGACGGGTTCGATGATCGGGTTGGTCGTACCGAGCCCGGCGAGAAGTGCGTCAAGGGTGTCCTGGGGGGTGTCTTCGGGCACTTGAATGGCGAGTCCCTGGGCCGAACTCGAGCTGGCCAGGAGGGTCAGATCGGCGAGCACATGTTGGGCGCGAAGCACATCATCGCCACCGCGACGAAGTGGGTCCCGGGGACGGGTCAGGGCCCCTTCGATGGAGCGGTCCAGGAGAAGGGTGGTGGTGGCCGCCGTGGCCGTTCCGGTGGCGGCGCCAGCATCAAGGAGTACCGGGCCGTTGACAGGCGTGACGGCGGCACCGGTGGCGGTGACGTCGCCCGCCTGGGCAATCACGATCGTGATTCCGGCTCGTTTGAGGGCCGTTGCCGACGGAATCGCGTCACCGGCAATGAGAACTCCGGGGGTCGGTTCGTCGCCCAACGCGTCGCGGAGTACGGCCGTTCCGAGGGTGGTCTGTCGGCGCAGTTCGCCTCCGAGTTGGGGTTGGTCGAGGGCGACGGTGGACCAGCGCACGTAGGGACCGGCGAGAATCTCTCGACCCGCAAGCGACGAGCGGAACTGATCGAGCAGAGGGTCATCTTTGGTATTGGCCAGGGCTTCGATCGTTTCCGGCGTCGGCGCCACGCTGAGCGGAACGAGGGGTCGGCCCGCCATGGCTTCGATTCGTTCGATGAATGACCGGGTCGTGGTCACGGAGTTGGTCGGACTCTTTGGGTCAGCGGGTCGAAGGTGGAGGGGGACGACCAGCGCGACCTTGAGTCGGCGGCGCGGGGCGGACTGCGGTCGGCTCCGGATGACGTGGGTGGTGAGACGGTCGACGACGTCGTCCGTCGCGAGGTTTCGCAGTTCCACATTGACGGGATAGACGCCGTCGTTGTCGAGGCGGATACAGCTTGGACAGGCGGCGCTGGTCGGCCCAAAGCGCAACTCGATCGGGACGAATTGTTCGGTCCTTCCATCGGCGTTGACCGGGACTGGGGCGATGAGCCCGAGCACAGGGCCGAGGTCTCCTCCGGTAAGTGTCGACTGAAACTGCGAACGGGTGCGCGTGCGGCGGTGGAGGGTCACCGCGACGCCGAGGCCCGGTGGGAGCGGCGTGGCGCTCGGTGACTCGACGGCGAGATCGAGCCGCAGCGCTCCGTCTTCGGTGACGATGGGCCCCTGGGCGACGAGGCGGATCATGGGCAACGTTCGCGGTGCCACCGATACCTTGGGCCCGCCGGAGTTGGTCGGAGTGGTCGGCGACGAGAGCAACCCTCCCGCATTGGCGTCGATCACGACGTCCTGAGTCGCCGCTCCGACGTTGCGTGTCGGGCCGAGGGCGTTGGCGATCACCAGGACCACAACGACAGAGTTCGCCACAATGGTGCGTCGCCATCGGCGGCCGTGGTGGGCGTTGCTGGGGTGCGGGGGGCCGATGTCGGCCTCAGACACGGCGCTCCATGAGGAGCAGTTCAAGGGAAGCGTCGATGAAGCCGAGACCGCGGTAGAGCGAGAGCGCGCGAATGTTCTCGGTGCTGGTGTTGACCACGACGCGCCGAGCTCCGTGGCTCTGACACCAACGCAGCGCGTCGAGGACCAGGGCGGTGCCGGCGCCCCGACCTTGGAGCTGGGGATCGACGGCGAGCCGCTGGAGATACCCTCGTCGACCGGCTCGGCCGGTCACGGCAAAGGCCGTCACGTCGCTCTCTCGGACGACTCGGAGCCGGGACCGGTCGGTGGCGTCGAGGGCGGCGGCGAGGTCGTGTCGATCGAAACTCGGCTCCGGCCCGAACGCGCGGCGGTCCACGTGGGCGCAGGCGGAGAGGTCGACGGCTCTCGCCCGGCGTAGGCGGACATCGGTGGTGGGGAGCCCTAGAGGTTGACGTTTTGGCTCCTGCGGTTGGAGGTCGTGGGTCAGCAGACGTAGGACCGAGATGACGTGAAAACCACTGCGGGTGTAGTTCACCGCTTCGTCCGCCGTAATGGCTGGCGTGCGGAACACGGTTGCGCCGCCCCGGGTGTGCTCGTCGACGATGCGGTCAACGGTGATCGACGCCAGCGGCCGGGTGGTCTCCGAAGCGATCGTCACGCTGATGACCGTCCCGTCGGCTCGTCGACGGAGATCGACCCGCGCGACATCGGGGCCAGACCGGACCCTCCGCACGACCCGTTCGCCGTCGTCGGCGGGCTGATCAGGTCGTTGCTCGATACCGGCTCCGGCCAGCAGGCCAGCCCCGGGTCGACTGATTCGCATCCAGGAGAGATTACGGGTGATGGTGTTGGTGGTGGGTCCAACCGGGGTGGCGAGCAGTCGGAGCGCAGCGGAGAGGCGCAGCGCCGGAAGGCGGAGGTTACGGGTGGTCCAACGGGTTCAGTGCTCACCTCGTAGCGTTGGCGGTCATGGGCGACGAGGTGGACCTGGCTGAGCGGTTCGGGGGGGTGCTCGCCGAGGTGGCTCCGTTGGCGACGGCGTTCGCGGCGTCGGCGCGTCGGTTGTACCTGGTGGGCGGAATCGTGCGCGACGGTCTGCTCGGCCGCAGTCGGGGAGACCTCGATATCGACCTCACGACCGATGCCTCACCCGAAGAAATCGAGGCGATCGGTCGGTCGATGCGGCCGTCGGCCATGTGGTTGCAGGGCCAGCGTTTCGGCACTGTGGGCATGACGATCCGCACCCCCGGAGGCCTCGATCGGGCGGTCGAAATCACCACGCATCGGTCCGATGAGTACGAATCGGGGACGCGCAAACCCGTCGTGGCTTTTGCCGGTGACGTTGTCGCCGATCTGGCCCGGCGTGATTTCACGGTGAACGCCATGGCCATCGATGCCCAGCGGAGCGTTGATGCCCTGCTGGTGATTGATCCGTTCGGCGGCCTTGATGACTTGGCGGCGCGGCGACTGCGGACCCCGTCGGGACCGTTGGTCAGTTTCTCCGACGACCCGCTTCGGATGCTCCGTGCCGCGCGATTCGTGGCGAAGTATGAACTGGTTGCCGACGCCGAACTTCTTGAGGCGGCGAGGTCGCTGCGCGAACGGCTGGGGATCGTGTCGGCCGAACGGGTGCGCGACGAGTTCAGCGCCTTGATTCTGCTTCCGGCGCCGGCCCGCGGCCTTGATTTTCTGGCCTCCGCCGGACTGCTGGAGATCGCCGTCCCAAGATTCGCGGCAATGGCCGACGACGCGATTCGGTCCGTAGTCAGTGCGGCCCTGGCCGCCAGTCCTGCCGACCTGGGCGTTCGGGTAGCTGTCGCCGCCATCCTCGGGGGAGCCGACGTCCTGGGCGTATCGGCGCAGGCATCGGCACTGAAGTTCCCCGGGGCGTTCGTTGACGATGTCACTGCGCTCGTTCGTCGACAACACGAGTTCGCGCCGCCGGAGACCGACGCCGCCCTTCGACGCTTTGTGGTCGCCTGCGGTGACCGCCTGGACCGAGTGCTCACGGTGATCGAGCGCTGTGGTGTCGGCGCCGCCACGGGCACCGACGGACCGGTGGCGGCGGCCCGAGTCCGCTCCGCCGTAGACGCCCTCGGCCGGCGCGAGGACTTGGCCATGATTCCGGTCCTCAACGGCGCAGACGTTATGGAGCACCTTGGCGTGGGTCCGGGTCGCGTCGTCGGTGAGGCGTTGGCGATGCTGGCCGCGGCGCGCCTCGACGACGGTCCCTTCGACGCTGATGCAGCCCGGTCAATGCTCGACGTTTGGCTGGAGCAGCGAACCTGACCAGAGGGACGTCCTTCGAAAAAGTTCCTTGCGCGCGGGGCGAAGCCAGGCCAACATGGAGTTCCCGACGTTCGTGCGTGCGGGATCCGGCTGGCGGGCAACCAGCCGTGGACATACCAACGATCGAGACGGGTTCGCACGGCACCGTCGATCAAAGGACTGTCAACCGCCCATGCGTGCTCGGGGATCGCTTCGTTACCTCGTCGTTCTTGCCCATCCCGATCCCGGCAGCTTTTCCGCCGCCCTCTGTGCTGCGGCCGTGGGCGGGTTACGTGCCGCCGGTCATCACGTTGACCTGATTGATCTGTACGCCGAGGATTTTGACCCGCGCATGTCCTGCGACGAGCGCGTCGCCTACGAGTCTCCAACGCCCATGCTCAGCGCCCAGGTCGTCCGGTATGCCGACTTGGTCCGCCAGGCGCAAGGCCTGGTATTCGTCTATCCCACCTGGTGGTGGGGTATGCCGGCCATCTTGAAGGGTTGGCTCGACCGGGTCCTCGTTCCCGGGGTCTCGTTCGTCCTCGACCCGGTGACCAACAAGGTGAAACCGGGTCTTGGCGAACTACGCCATGTCGTCGGCATCTCTACCTACGGTTCGTCGCGCACGGCGATGCGGGTGTTCAACGACAGTGGCCGACGCAACGTGTTGCGGTGTATTCGGGCGTTGGCCCCCCCGATGCGCTGTCGGTCAACGTGGCTCGGCCTCTACCAACTCGACAGCGCCACGGCCGCCGCCCGAGCAGAGTTCCTGACCAAAGTCGGTTCGACGATGGGCGCACAGTGACTGCCACGCCGACTCCGCTGGCCGTCCGTCGGCGCGTGCGCGATGGTCGTGCCGGTCGACGCTTTCTCGTGGTCGTCTGTCATCCCGTTCCCACCAGTTTTGTCCAGGCCGCCGCCCATCGGGCGATCGCCGCGTTGGAGTCAGGCGGTCATGATGTTCGCGTCATTGATCTGTACGCAGAAGACTTTGAGGCGCGGCTTTCCGGAGCGGAGTGGCGCGATCTGGGAGCGGCCGAAACATGGCCACAGGTAGGTGCACATATCAGTTTGCTGCGATGGGCCGACGGACTGGTATTCGTCTACCCAACGTGGTTCGGCGGGCAACCGGGAATGCTCAAAGGCTGGTTCGACCGAGTATGGGCGCAGGGTGTGGCGTACCGGATTCCGGCGGATGGAGGCCGCATCCGAGGCTTACTCACCAACATCGCGTCGATCGACGTGGTCACCACGCACGGTTCCACCAAGTTCATGAACTCTGTCCAGGGCGAGCCGGGAAAACGGGTGATCCTGCGCGGGTTGCGGTCCATGTGTGGTCTGCGCTGTCGAACGTCGTGGACGGCCTTCTACGGGAACGATCAGGCGACCGAGCCCGACCGGATCGCGTTCCTTGACCGGGTCAGTGCCGTGATGGCCAAACGCTGAGCCCGTTGCCTCCGTTAGCGGCGGGTTGCACCCGCGGCCCGACGGGTGATGGCCCGGGGCAGGGAGCCGGACAGGGCGGCGAGGACCTTGTTCGGGGCACCGGGAACAGCGAGGCACGTGTTGCGTTCCAGGGCCTTGAGCCCGAATCCGGCAACCTCGTCGGCGCTCTGCCAGACGAACGCCGGGTAGCCGTCGTAGGAGCCAATTCCGGCCGAGGCGTGGAACTCGCTGCGGGTCAGGCCCGGACACAGGGCGGTGACCTTGACGCCGTGCGAACGGAGATCCTCGTGGATGGTTTCGGAGAAGTTCGTGACGAAGGCCTTCGTGGCGGCGTAGCTGCCGAACCCGGGAGCCGCTTGGAATGATGCGATCGACGAGACGTTCAAGATGCCGCCGTGATGCTTGGCCACCATGGGTGCCGCGGCCGCGTGGGTGAGCCGGGCCAGCGCCACGATATTGACGGCGATCTCGTTCTCGGCGGCAACGGCGTCGAGTTCGTGGAACGGGCCATCGTTGCCGAAACCGGCGTTGTTGACGAGGAGATCGACGTCACCAACGGCCAGACGATGCACCACCCTGTCGACTCCCTCCCGGGTGGCCAGGTCCGCATCGAGTGCTTCGATCCCGCGCAGTTCGGCGGCGAGCGAGTCGAGGCGGTCGCGTCGACGCGCCACCACGATCACGCTCGTGCCCGACGCCGCCAATCGTCGCACGAATGCTTCGCCGATGCCCGATGACGCTCCGGTGACGAGTGCTGTGTTCCACATTCTCCGAGTCTGGCGCACGAGACAACGGAGGACCGCCGGGGGCAATACGCTTTCGCCCCGTGACGTTCGGAGTTGCTGCGATCAACGGAGCCGTCGACGCGCGCTCCGGCCAGGTCGACTACCGGCTGGCGCGCCGTCACCTGATCAACGAGCACAAGCGCGGGCGCTTGGGTCGGCGCGACGTGTGCGATGCCCACCCCGAGCTCATGCGGGCGGCGGTCGAGGTCGGCACGCCCATTCCCGAGCCGTGCCCGATCTGTGAAGAATCGACCCTGGTGTCGCTCACCTACGTCTTTGGCGGTCGCCTTCCGGCGTTCGGTCGTTGCATCACCAAGGTGAAAGAACTCGACCAGTTCGCCAAGCAGCGAGGCGAATACACGTGTTACGTGGTCGAGGTGTGCGGTGAGTGTCGTTGGAACCATTTGATCCGGGTCTTTCGCATCGGCCGCCCGACCACCACGGCGACGGGCTGACCTATCGGCTCTCGCTCGACCAAAAGGGAGCAGTCGAACAAAACGGAGCAGCCAGGGCGCGCGATGCATCGACGCGGAGCACGACTGGTTCTGCGGCTCCTGCTGGCCGGGGTGGTGGTGGTCATCGGGCTGGCCGGGGCGTTCATTGTGCTGGTCGTCACGACGACGATTCCGGCGGCGCGAACGCCGCTTCAGCAGCTCGTCATCGATGATGTCCGGGGCGAACGAATGGCCACGATCACCACGGGTCGGGCGGAAGAACGGCTGTCGCTGGCCGAGATCGCCCCGATCGCCCGGGAGGCCGTGGTGGCGGCCGAGGACCGTCGGTTCTACGAGCACTCCGGCGTTGATCCCGTCGGCATCGGGCGGGCGGTGTGGCGGGCGATGAGGTCCAGATCGGTGCGCCAGGGTGGCTCGACGATCACCCAGCAATACGTGAAGAACGTCTACGTGGGCAACCAGGCGTCGCTGCGCCGCAAGCTGCGAGAAGCAGCCCTCGCCGTCCGGCTGGAGCAACGCCTGACGAAGGACGAGATCTTGGAGCGCTACCTGAACACGGTGTATTTCGGACGGGGTGCGTACGGCATCGGTCCCGCCGCCGACGCGTACTTCGGGGTGGCCGCATCGGACCTGTCCACCGCTCAGGCGGCGTATCTTGCGGCGCTCATCCGCGGCCCCGAGTCGACCGATGCGACCCGGGACCCCGACCGGGCCCGATTTCGTCGTTCGTCGGTACTCACGGCGCTGCGCCAGACGGGGGTCATCACCGAAGACGAGCGTCAAGCGGCCGAGGCGGTCCCGTTGCTCGGCGAGGGCGGAGTGCTGGCCCGGACGACACCGCGTGGCGCGGTGCGGTACTCCGTGGCCGACGCCGGCGTGGAGTACTTCGTCGACTACGTGCGTCGGGAGTTGGTGAATTCCTACGGCGCCTCGGCCGTCGGTCGTCGGGGATTGCGGGTGCGGACCACGCTCGATCTACGCGTTCAGCGATCAGCGCGAGACGCCGCCTACGCCGGAGTGCTCGCCAGTGCCGATGCTCCGTCGGCGGCCGTTGTCGTCCTCGACCTTGATGGGCGGGTCCGGGCCATGGTCGGCGGTCGATCATGGGCGACGTCACAGGTCAACCTCGCCGTCGGTCGTGGCTTCGGCGGACGGGGTCGGGCCGCCGGATCGTCGTTCAAACCGTTCGCGCTGGCGGCGGCGCTGGAGGCCGGCAAGACCCTCGACGACACTGAGGAGGCCCCAGCCAGCGCCGTGTTCAAAGGCGCCGGTGCGGGCGGGGGGGCCTGGAATGTTCGGAACTACGGCGGCAAGGCCTACGGCACGCTGACGCTCCGAGACGCCACCGCCTTCTCGGCCAACACCGCGTTTGCGTCGCTCATCCTCGACGACGCCGTGGGGGTGGACCGAGTCATCGATGCTGCTTCGCGGGCCGGGGTGGTGTCGGAGATTCCCACGTACCCGTCGCTGGTGCTGGGCACCGCCGCGGTGAGCCCGTTGGAGATGGCCGACGCCTATCTGAGCTTCGCCGACGGAGGTGAGCGCCGGGCCACATCGGCCATCATGGCGGTCGTTGACGCCGCCGGTCGATCGCTGACGGTGGATCCGCCGAAGCGTCAGCAAGCCTTCGACCCGTTGGTCGTGGCGGGCGTCGACGAGGCGCTCCAGGCGGTGGTCTCCCGGGGCACAGGATCCGCTGCCGCTCGATCGGGGACCATCGTCGCCGGGAAGACGGGCACAACGAGCAACTTTCGTGACGCGTGGTTCGTCGGCTACGCCAAGGGGCCGTGCTGCGTCATCGCGGTGTGGGTGGGGTATCCCGAAGGCCAGCGTTCGATGACCGACGTGGGCGGGGCTGGTCCGGTCACCGGCGGCGGGCTCCCGGCCAAGATCTTCGCCCGGACCCTTGCCGCCGCTCTATCGCTCAGCTCGCCGTGATGGGCTGGTGGGGATACATCGTGCGGCACACGAAGCACCAGGCCTCGATGTCGTCGAGAACGGTGACCCGCTCGGCCCCGACCGTGCCTTCCTCGCGTGCCACCAGGTAGACCCGCTGCACGTGGGCCAGGTCATCTCCGGTGACGGGGTCGGATCCACAACTGTCGCAGCGGTCGGTCGACGGGTCGGGCATGGAAACCGACGCTACCGACGTCACGATGGGCCTGGTGGTGATGCGGGAATGACAGCGGCCTGGAGAATGGTTATGGTGAGGTGACGCCGGGAGCCGTTCGTGCCCTGGACGCCAGGAGAACTCCCATGAGCACTGCGCCTCGCCGTATCACCGCACCTGATGTCCGGGGTCGCAAACACGGCCCCGGAGTTGACCGTTTGGCCATGGTCACCGCCTACGACGCGCCGTCGGCCCGTATTGCCCATCGTGCCGGAGCCGACCTGATCCTCGTCGGTGACTCCCTCGCCATGGTCGTGCTCGGCTACGACGACACGCTGCAGGTAAGCGTCGACGACATCGCCCATCACACCGCGGCCGTGGCCCGTGGACTCGCTCAGTCCGATGCAGCAGGCGTGACGAACGCTCGGCCACTGGTCGTTGGTGACCTGCCCTGGATGAGTTACCACGTGTCAACCGAGGAAACGGTGCGCAATGCCGCCGCCCTTGTTCGGGCTGGGGCGGGCAGCGTCAAGCTCGAAGGTGGCATCAAACGCCTTCCCATGATCCGCGCCATTCTCGATGCCGAGATTCCCGTCATGGGCCACATCGGCCTCACGCCCCAGTCGGTCAACGCGTTCGGTGGCTTCAAGGTGCAGGGCAAGGGTTCGGCGGCCGCCGAGACGCTCATCGCCGACGCCGTGGCCCTCGAAATGGCGGGCTGTTTCGCCATAGTCCTGGAAGCCATTCCCGATGCGCTGGCGGCGGCAGTAACGGCGGCGATCACCATCCCCACGATCGGGATCGGCGCCGGTCCCATGTGTGACGGACAGGTCCTGGTGTGGCACGACATGCTCGGCTTCGAAGACCGTCTCGCCCCCAAGTTCGTCCGCCGCTACGCCCAGCTCGGGTTAGCGGCCGAGGCGGCCGTGGCGGCATACGTGGCCGACGTTCGCGACCAGTCGTTTCCATCGGCGGCCGAGTCCTACGCGGCGTCGCCGGCGTTGGTCGACGCGCTCGCCATGCGCCTCGCGCCGAAGTCCATCGGCGGCCCCAACGACGGATCCGACCTGGCCGAACTCACCTGCGTGGCGGGTCTCGGCGACCAGGCCGAGGAGTTCCTGGCCGGACTCTACGGAGGCCGTTGACCGTTTGGCGACGTTGCGCCGGTAGCGTGGGTCCCATGACGGTCGTTGTCGGAACTCGTCGTCCTCGCCTTGTCACCGGCGTCGTCGCCCTGGTGCTCATGGCCACGGCATTCGGCTGCGCTGACGCCGGGGCTAAAAACGTCGCGACATCGGTGATCGCCAGCGCGCCCGGAGCGTTCGATGGTTTGAAGCCGTCGCCGGTAAAGCTCTTCGACGGTTCCGGGTCGTTCCGGGAGATCCGGTTCACGGTGACCCCGCCGAAATCTGTCCGCGGTGTCAAAGCGAAGAAGCTGTTCGAGGGGTGTGCCCTCTTGGCCCTTGCTGCGGCCGAGCACGCCCAGGGCATGATGCAGCGCACCAACTTTGCCGGATACGACGCCATGATCTTTCACTTCGACGCCCCTTCCGACGGGGCGTTCTGGATGAAGACGGTCCCGATGGATCTGTCCATCGCCTGGGCCGACGATTCCGGCGCGATCGTGGCCACCGCTTTTATGAAGCGCGAGGGCAACTGCGACAACTGCCCGATCTACGCCCCGGGCGCGACCTACCGCACGGCGGTCGAAGTGGCGCCCAAGGGGTTGGCCCGAGTCGGACTTGCTACCGCTGGCGACGGATCGTTGTTGGCCTACGGCGGGCCATGCACCAAATCGCCGAAATCATCCAAGGCGGCATAGACGTCTTCGGCGGGCGAACACTGTTCTGCGGCCGCCCGTTCGGCCGGGCCGGTGGCGAGAGTAGAGTTGGAGCCCGCTCGAAACGAGCACCCTGCTTCGGACCGTCCGGAGCCCCGCACCGCGGGTCCACGGGGAGGTACCCATGCGACCGTATGAGGTCGTCATCATCATCAATTCGTCGCTCGAGGATCAGCAGATCCAGGGCATCGTCACTCGTACCACCGACGCCGTCAAAGCTGGCGGTGGCACGATCGGCCGCATCGAGCGGTGGGGTCGACGCAAGCTGGCCTACGAGATCACCAAGAAGGCCGACGGCTACTACGTGATCATCGAGATCACCGCGGCGCCCACGGCGGTTGCGGAACTCAGCCGCGGTCTGCAGCTGTCCGACGACGTGCTCCGGCACAAGATCGTCCAGGTTCCGGTAGAAGCTGCCGGCCGCTCGCTTGCCGCCCCGGTCCCACTCGACGAAATTCCGTCCGGTGGCCGTGATCGCGGCAACGACTGACCAAGCCCTGGTTCTGTCATAGGGGTTCCGGCACACTGGGTTTCGAAAGATTCCCCGAGTACGCAACCACGTAGACAGACGAGAGCGAGATCATCATGAGTGGAAACACCATCACCATCATTGGCAACGTGACCAAGGATCCGGAACTGCGGTTCACCGCGTCCGGCCAGGCCACCGCGTCGTTTGGCATTGCCGTCAACCGCCGCTGGCAGAACCGCCAGACCAACGACTGGGAAGAGCAAGTTTCGTTCTTCAACGTCGTCACGTGGCGAGAGATGGCCGAGAACGTGGCCGAGTCCCTGCACAAGGGTTCGCGTGTCATCGTCACCGGCCGCCTCGAGCAGCGCTCGTGGGAAACACCCGACGGTGACAAGCGTTCCGTCGTCGACATCGTGGCCGACGAAATCGGGCCCAGCCTGCGGTGGGCCACCGCCCAGGTCGTTCGCAACGAACGCCGGCCCGGCGATAACGAGGGCTCCGGCGGCTCCGGCGCACCCAGTGCACCCAGTTCAAATTCCAGTGGCGGCTCGAGCCGTCAGCCTTCCACCCCTCCCCCCGCTGCCAGTGGCGGCGGGTATGACTACGACGAGGAGCCCTTCTAATGGCACGCAACAACGACCGCGACCGCGGCGCCCCCAAGCGCGGACCCAAGCCCAGCGATCGACGCCCGGCCAAGAAGAAGCCGTCGCCGATTGTCGAAGGCACCTACGTCGACTACAAGGACATCGTCCTGCTCCGCAAGTTCATGTCCGACCGCGGCAAGATCAAGGCCCGTCGGGTCACCGGTCTGTCCGTTCAGGTCCAGCGCGACATTGCGGTGGCCATCAAGACCGCTCGTGAACTGGCGCTGCTTCCCTACGCCACCCGCACCTCGAGCGAGCGGGGCCCGCGACGCGGACCGCGTCGTGACAAAGATGCCGGACCCGCTGCCGATGGCGCCGGGGCTGCCGAAAACGAAGTGACGGCCGATGAGGTCGAAACCGAAGACGTGGAGGTCTGATCATGGCCAAGGTAATTCTCACCGCCGATGTCAAGAAGTTGGGCAAGCGGGGCGACATCCTCGTTGTCGCCGACGGATTCGCCCGCAACTACCTGCTGCCCCGCCGCCTCGCCATGCCCGAAGCGGCCGGCAGCGTTGCCCAGGCCGAAGCCATGCGTCGCGCTCGGGACCTACGCGACGCCAAGGATCGTGAAGGCGCCGAAACGGTTGCTCGCACCCTCGTCGGCAAGATCATCACCATTGCGGCGAAAGCCAAGGGTGATCGTCTCTTCGGTTCGATCCATATTCCGGAAATCATCGCCGCCGTGCAAACCCAAACGGGTGTGGTCCTCGACCGTAAAACGGTGCGTCTGCATGACCACCTGAAGACGCTCGGGACCCATGACGTCCCGGTGAAACTCCACGATGCCGTCGAGTTCGCCGTCACCGTGCAGGTCGTCGCCGCGTAAATCACATCGGCGTGTCCACGCCGGTTTGCTGCGCCAACGAGCCGTCCTCCGGGACGGCTCGTTTCGCGTCCCCGGCCGCCACCAGTGTTCTCGGTCCGCTCAGTGTTCTGGGTCAGCTGAGTTGCACAGGCGCAATTTTCCCGACCCAACAAACTGAGCTGACCCAGTACGCACTCAAGCGGCGGTCCAACCGCGTTCGCTGAGGCGACGTTGCACCCGTGTGGAGGAGCCAGGGCATCCGAGTTGTCGCATGCAGCCATGTGAACCGGTCGACGGTCCACCCGGCCGTTCGGAGGTTCACGTCGCGCTCGCGATCTTCGTCGAATCGCTTGGCGTGGAACTTTGCCCCGTCGAGATCGATTGTGTAGTGAAATGACGGCCAGGCGATGTCAAGCAACATGCGCTGGCCGTTGACCTCCACGCGGTAGTTCCGCTTTGGTGTCGGAAGATAACCCGAACACCACGGTGGACAACTGGTCGGGGAACACGACCTGCCCAAGGTCGCCGAGTGTTCGCAGGGCGTCCGTGGTGGCAATACCCACCCGCATGACCGGGATGACGGCGGGTTGGTCGAGCGGTCGATGGAGCATCGCACCCGTGAGCCGTCGCGGACCTCCTCGTCCGACGGTGAGCTCGACCGGCGGAGGGTCACGGTCGGTTGGCCAGCAACCATGCAGATACGCCGCACTCCGATGTGACGCCGTGGCTCCATCGGGACACGCCACTACTGCGGCGCGAATGTTCGCCTCAACACGCCGTGATGCATTCGTCCGAATCGTTGCAATGCCACCCGGTTCACCGTCATTCGCCCAGAGTTGCTGGCAACGGGCCGCTCGTCGCTCGGAAACGACCTCGGCAGCAAACTTCGCGCCGACAGCGGCGCTCCGATGCGCCCAACCCGAGGTCGCCGCGGTTTTGGGTCAGCTCAGTGTTCCGGGTCGGGTGGGTAGCGCTCGTGGGACTGAGCGGACCGAACAACGTGAGCTGACCCGGAACGGCGCATCGCCTCGGGCGCCGGGTAGGTTCGACCGAGTGAACGGGCGGGGGTACGTCGAGGTGGCGCGGATGAGTTTTCGGCGTCAGAGCACCTACCGCGGCGCCCTCGTGGCTGGGACGTTCACAAACTTCGTGTGGGGCTTCCTGCTGGCGAGTGTGCTGCGCGCCGTTCTAGCCGATGGAAACGTCGGCGGCCTGACCCGGACCACGGCCACATCGTTCACTTTTTTGGCTCAGGGCATGATCGCCACGTCGCGCATGTTCGGCGATATGACACTGGTGGCGTCGGTCCGGTCGGGCGACGTAGCCACCGAGTTGGCGCGTCCATGGGACTGGTCCGCATATCGCCTGAGTTCCGACCTTGGGCAGTCACTGTTTGCCTCACTCACTCGGGGGACGACGATCGTCGTGGCGGGTTGGCTCGTCTACCGCCTGCCTCGGCCCGAGCTCACCCACGCCCTCGGGTTCGCCGTCTGTGCCGTGCTCGCCGCCGTCCTTGCCTCGCGGTTATGGACCATGGCTGGGGTGGCCTCGTTCTGGCTGGTCGACGGAACGGGGGTGGTCCAGATGGTGGTCGGCGTGGCGACGTTCGGCGCCGGGCTGATCGTGCCGCTCCAGATCTACGGAGCCGGGCTTCGTCACGTCCTCTACGCCCTGCCGTTCTCCGGATTGGTGCAAGGACCAATCGACGTTTTCCTGGGGTTACGGAGTGTCGGATTCGTTATCGTTCATCAACTGGCATGGATCGCCGTCTTCGAAGTACTACTGCGGCTGGAGCTCGGAGCCGCCACCCGGAAGCTGGAGGTGCAGGGTGGATGACTTCATCGTTCCCAGTAGTTCATTCGTTCGTACGCGCGCTTCGTTTCGTTTGTGTCTTCGGATGATGCGGGCCCGACAGCGCGCGGACATGCAGTATCGATTGTCCTTTGCCTTGCGCCTCGTCGGTGCCGCCGGCCAGTTGCTTCTGGAAGTCGCGGCGATCTGGGCCCTTGTGCATCGGTTTGGTTCGGTCGGTGGTTGGACGCTCGGGCCGCTCACCTTTCTTCTTGGCGTGTCCGGCTTCGCCTTTCGGGTCGCCGACGCGTTCATCGGAGGCAGCACGGAGCGATGCGCCGAGCTGATCCGGACCGGTCGGCTCGACGTACTGCTCGTCCGCCCAGCCGGGTTGCTGTGGCAGGTCATCGGTGACGCGTTCGCTGTTCGTCGATTGATGCAATTAGCCACGATGATTCCGTTTGCGATCATCGGCATTGGGAGGTCTGGAATCCAGTGGACGCCTCTTCGAGTCGTCATTCTTGTCGCCGTCATAGTGAACTCGGTGGCGGTGTTCGCCGCCATCTTTGTGCTGGTCAACTGCATCAGCTTTTGGGCGCCGACGTCGCAGGAGATCGGCAACGCTTTTACCTACGGTGGGGCGCAGATGGCGAAGTATCCAATCCACATCTTTGACGGATGGGTGCGGGTCGTGTCCATCACCTTTATCCCTGTTGCCGTCACGGTTTACCTGCCATCGTTCCTCCTCTTCGACGCGCCGAATCCGCTTGGTGTCACGTGGTGGCAGTCATCGTTAGCGCTGGCGTCGGGTGTCCCGCTCGTGGTGGCCGCATCGGTGATGTGGCGCTTCGCCGTTCGTCACTACCGGAGCACCGGATCGTGAGTGACCTTGCCGTCCACACCGTTGGCCTCCGCAAGGTATTCAGTGCACGTACGAAAGCGGGGCGCGTCCGTCGGGAGAAGCGGGACGTGGTTGCAGTTGTTGGGATTGATCTCGACATCGCGGCCGGGTCGTTCGTTGGTGTGATTGGCCCGAACGGTGCCGGCAAGTCCACAACTATTAAGATGCTCACCGGAATTCTGGCACCGACATCGGGCGAGGTACGAGTACTCGGACATGTACCACTACGCGAACGTACGATCCTAGCCGCCCGCATCGGCGTGGTGTTCGGGCAGCGCTCGCAGTTGTGGTGGGACCTACCGCTGGTCGACAGTTATACGCTGCTGCGTCACGTGTACCAAGTGCCGGCTCACGACCACCGTGCGACACTCGCCGAGCTGGTCGAGCGGTTCGATCTCGGCCCCCTGCTGGACCAGCCGGTTCGAACGCTGTCGTTGGGGCAACGTATGCGCGCCGAGCTCGTTGCCGCCCTCGCGCACCGCCCGCCCTTGCTGTTCCTCGACGAACCGACGATCGGGCTCGACGTGGTCTCGAAGTTCGCGATGCGCGATGCGCTCGCCACGATCAACCGTGAGCACGGGACCACGATCCTCCTGACCACGCACGACCTCTCCGACGTGGAGAAGCTGTGCGAACGAGTCGTCATCATCGACCACGGTCGTATCATCCGCGATCAGCCGTTGGTGACCCTGCTCGACGAAGTGGACCCCGATGTCGACCTGGAAGAACTCGTCCGCCGCATCTATGTCGGCCAGCCGCTGCGCTGATTCGGGCCTGGAGTCGGGGTCAGACTCTCGCCACGGTTACGGAAACCTTCGCAGCCGTGGTGAGGGCAACAATGTCGGACACGTCGGAGGTGAGGATCAGGTCGCCAGTGCGGGCGAGAACAACTAGGAATCCGTCGACGACATCACTTGTCGAAGTTTTCGCCAGCAGCTCACCGCACCGGAGCGCGGCGTCGTCATCGGGAGCGACGACTTCTATCCCTTTGAGGGCCCGAGCCAGGTTGGCCTGGGTACGACCACTTCTCCAGACCTGAGCCACGACTGGACTGGGAGCCTTCAAGTAAGCGCGCCGTGCTCCGGCACGGGCCGCTACGGGAGGGTCCAGCGGTAACGGGTCCAGCCGCCGACGGGACTGGCCCCCAGTGCTTCGTAGAAGGCGATCGACGGCTCGTTCCAATCGAGCACGTTCCATTCGACCCGACCATCGGTGAGGGACCGGAGATGGTGAAGCAGGGCCAGACCGAGGCCCTGGCCACGTGCTTCGGGTAGGACGAACAGGTCCTCCAACCAGATGCCGGACTGGCCGAGAAACGTGGAATAGGTGCGATACCAGAGCGCCATCCCGGCCACAGTGGTGGTTCGATCGTCGATGGCCAACTCAACGGTCGCCACGTCTTCGTCGAACAACGACACTTCGAGTTGGGCGGGAGTCCACACCACTTCGTGAGCGAGGCGCTCGTAGTCCGCCAGGCCTTTGATAAGCGCGCCTATGACAGGAATGTCGCTACGAACGGCGCGTCGAACAGACATCGCGCCGCTCAGATTCCCTTGGCTCTGCTGGATCGTTGCCGTAGTTGTTCCACCACGCGCATCAGATTCCCTTGGCCATGTTGGCGAACTTCGTGTAATGGTCCAAGAACGCCAGCCGGGAGGTACCTACGGGGCCGGCGCGGTGTTTGCCGATGATGACTTCGGCGGTGCCGCGATCGGGACTCTCGGTGTTGTAGATCTCGTCTCGATACAAGAACATGACGACGTCGGCATCTTGCTCAAGAGCGCCGGACTCACGGAGGTCGGACAGCATCGGCCGCTTGTCGGCTCGTGATTCGAGCGTACGGGAGAGCTGCGACAGGGCGACGACGGGAACTTCGAGCTCACGGGCGAGGATCTTGAGACCACGGCTGATCTCGGAGATTTCGACCTGGCGGTTCTCCACATTGGCCTTACCGCCGGTCATGAGTTGGAGGTAGTCGATGACAATGAGGCCGAGGTCGCCGAGCTTGGCTTTGAGTCGTCGGGCCTTTCCCCGGATCTCCATGACGGTGAGGTGCGGGTTGTCGTCGATATAGAGCGGCGCCTCAGCGAGGCGTCCGACAGCGGCGGTGATTTTTGGCCAGTCGTCGGCCTGGAGGCGTCCGTTGCGCATCCGGCTGGAGTCGACCTTGGCCTCGGCGCACAGCAGACGCTGGGTCAGTTCGAGATGGCTCATTTCCAACGAAAAGAACAGGACCGGTCGGTTCTCCACGAGGGCGGCGTGGCCGGCCATTCCGAGCGCAAAGGCGGATTTGCCCATGGCCGGTCGTGCCCCAACGATGTAGAGCGCGTTCGGCTGGAGTCCGTTGAGCTTTTCGTCGAGATCGACGTAGCCCGACGGCACCCCGGTGATGGACTCGCCCCGGTCGTAGAGCATCTCGAGGCGATCGAGGTTCTGACCGAGCAGATCACGGATCGGCGCCATGGTGTCGGTGGTTCGACGCTGGGCGACGGTGAAGATGCGGGACTCAGCCCGGTCGATCATGGCGGTCACGTCGTCAGGCAGGGAATAGGCCTCGTCGGAAATCTCACCGGCCACGCCGATCACCCGGCGAAGAAGCGAATGCTCCTCGATGATGCGGGCGTAATACGCCGCGTTGCTGGCCGTTGGCGTACCCGCCTGGAGGTTGACAAGGGCGACCGACCCGCCGACCATTTCGTAGAGCCCGGCGCGACGAAGTTCGTCGGCCACGGTGACGGGGTCGGCCGGCTCACCAGCTCCATAGAGGTTCAGGATCGCTTCGAAGATGTGCCCGTGGGCAGGCCGGTAAAAGTCTTCGGTGGACATGATCTCGGCCGCCGCCGCGATGGCTTCGCGACTGAGGAGCATGGCCCCCAGCAATGATTCTTCGGCTTCAAGGTTGTGCGGGAGAAGCCGACCGCCACCGGAAGGGGCAGCCGCCGGTCGCCGCCGGGCTTCGTCGAGGGCAATGGCCATGAAGGGAAGAACTCAGTTCTGAAGGGTGGAGCGGGAGTGGCGGAGCAGGAGCGAAGCGGAGAGGCGCAGTGCCAGAAGGCACAGTTCTGAAGGCTGAAGGGAAGCAGGCTGAAGGGAAGCAGGCTGGCGCGGGCGTCGGAGCGTGGCGATCAGTCTGCGGACCGCGGCCTGTGGGAAACCAGGGGGTGAACACGGAGGAAACAACTGGGGACGACCATCGGACAACCTCCAAACTCGTGGGATAACACTGTGGAAAACATCAAAGTTGTCCACAGCATGAGTATGACCAGGGGGTGTGACAAAACTGGTGCCGTGCCTCCCACGAGAAATGCTCCCGCATTGCGTGGTGCAACGGTGCGATGCGTGGGCGTGGGGCGAACCTATCCGGCGGTCGGCCGAACGCCGGCGGTGCTCGCGCTCGACGGTATTGACCTGGAGCTCATGCCCGGCACGATTACCGTCCTCATCGGTCCGTCGGGCTGCGGAAAGTCCACCTTGTTGCGCATCATTGCCGGGATTGATTCGTCCACGGTCGGCTCGGTCCGCATCGACGACGAGAGTGCCGATCTTGCCCGGCGCGACAAACGGTTCGGCTTCGTGCCGCAGGCGCCGACCCTGCTGTCATGGCGATCCGTGCGCGACAACGTCCGGTTGCTCACGGAAGTCAACAACGGCCGGTCGTCGCCAAGTGGCCGGTCGACCGATGCGGAGATCGACGAACTGCTCGACGCCGTCGGTTTGCGGGCCTTCGCCGACGCCCGGCCCAAGACGTTGTCGGGTGGCATGGCCCAGCGTGTTGCCCTGGCGCGCGCTTTTGCTCTCCGGGCCGACGTGCTCCTGCTTGACGAACCGTTCGCCGCGCTCGATGAGCTGACCCGGGCCGAGATGCGCAACCTGCTGTGCCGGTTGTGGCGGGAACGCTCAACCACGGTGGTGTTCTCCACCCATGATCTCGACGAAGCGGTGCTGCTGGCCGACCGGGTGATCGTGCTGTCGGGCCGACCGGGACGCGTCGTTGCCGACGTGGCTGTTGGGCTGGAACGCCCGTCACCCGACGGCCTCGAGGAGACCCCGAAGTTCTTGACCGCGTTGGCCATCGTCCGAGCGGCGCTGAGGACGGCGTCATGAGGCGCATCAACTGGGTTGGCGCGGTGCGCTTGATCGCCGCGCCCTTCGTCGGACTGGCGGTGTTCCTCGGTGGGTGGGAGGGGCTGGTGCGTGGTTTTGGCATCGACTCGTTCAAATTGCCGCGACCGTCGACGATTATCCGCTACATCGCCGGACATCTCTCGTCGTATTGGTTCGACGCTTGGCCGACGATCAAGGTGTCGTTCATCGGCTTCCTGGTCGCCTTCGCGGTGGCCTTCGCCGTTGCGTCCATGTGTGCCCAATCGGCGTTTCTTGAACGAGCCGTATCGGCCGTTGCTGTGCTGGTGCTGGTGACGCCACTGTTTGCGTACGGCGCAGCGATCGTCTTGTGGATGGGATTTGGCAACCGGCCCATCATCGTCATGGTTGCGGTTGTCTGTTTTCCGCCGCTGCTGTTCAACGCCATTGGAGGGCTGCGAGACGTTGACCCACTCGCCCTCGAACTCCTTCGCAGCGTGCATGCGTCCCGGTGGGAGATCTATCGGCGGCTGCGGGTGCCGAGTTCGGTGCCGTCGCTCATCAGCGGGGCCAAGGTCTCGGCCGGGTTGGCCATCGTTGGCGCGGTGATCGGTGAGCCATGGGCCTTTGTCGATCGAGGCCTTGGCGTGCTTATTCGGAAGTTGGCTGCCGCTGGTATCGTCGAAGGCGCCACCCCACTTTGGGGAAGCATTTTCGTGCTCGGTCTCATCGGTTCGTTCGCCTATCTGGCGATCTCGGGAATCGAAAGGGCCGCGCTGCACTGGCATGGCACCACGCCCAGGTCCTCTGGGCGCTAACGCCACTCTTTTCGTCCAGGCATCGCTGCCGTTTCATCTCCCAGGAGTCTCGTGTTTCTCATTCGTCGTTTCGCGCCCGCTGTTGCCGCGCTCACGTTTGTTGCCGTTGCCTCTGGTGGTTCGCCCACCGAAGCAGCGACGAAGAAAAAGTCCCCCAAGCCCCGAGTAACCGTGGCGCCGGCCACGGTTGCGCCGTCGACGGTTGCTCCGTCAACGGTGGCGCCGAAGCCGGCTGTCCCGGCCAATTCGGTCACGCTCGACGGCATCAGCCCCGAGCGGTGCGAGGCCAACAAGAAGGCCGGCAAAATCACCTACCTGTCGGGCTTTGACTACGCCGCCACGGCATCGATCATCGAGATGATCGTGGCCGACGCCAAGGGCTACTTTGCCAAAATGTGTCTCGATGTCGACGTGAAAGCCAGTTTCTCGACCGCGAACTACGCGTTGGTCGCCGACAACAAAGCGCAGTTTGCATCGGCTGGTTCCTACGTGGAGGTGCTCCGCAACAGCCCGAAGGAGAAGCCGCTCGTCGTTGCCTACAACCTGGGCAAAACGGCCATCGACGGCCTCATGGTGCGCGACGACGTCATCAAGGGTCTGCGCGATCTCCGCGGAAAAGTCATCGGGATGAAGGGCGACATTCCGCCGTCGATCGTCGCGATGCTCAACAGCGTTGGTCTCAAGCGGGGTACCGACTACTCCGACAAGCTCGTCGAAGGCTTCAACCCCGTCGCCCACTTTCAGCTCCCGATCGATGCGCTGCCGGGCTTCAAATCCAATGAGCCCGGCCAGCTCGATCGTGCCGGCATTGCCTACAAGCTCTTTGATCCAACGGCCTATGGCATCCCCGGCTCCTTCGGCTTGATCTACACCAACCCGAAGTTCTTGAAGGAGAACCCGACGGCGGCGCAGGACTTCGTTCGCGCTGCGCTCTATGGCTACGCCGATTCCGTCGCCGATCTCGACGGCGCCGTCGACCTTGCCGTGAAGCGCATCAACGCCAACGGCAACCGCAACTTCCTGTCTCCCGTCGGCGAGCGGTTCCGGTGGAAGGTCGAGGCCAAGATCGTGGCCGACAACACGCCCGCGGGGACAGCGGTTGGGTTGATCATTCCGAAACTGTTGCAGGAGCAGGTCGACGCTTACACCGAGGCCGGCGTGTTCACCACTAAGCCCTCGATCGTCGGCACCTACGACGAGTCGCTGGTCAAGTCCGTGATCGGCCCCGACAATCAGGTGATCTGGCCCAAGAAGTAGCCGGCCCTTCGGTCGGTCCTTGCCGCAGCGGCGCCAGTAGGCTTCAAAAGATGTTTGGAGGACCCGATCTGATGGTGTGGATGTTGCTGGCGTTCGGGGGAGCCCTGTTCGTCGGCAATGTCCTGGCGCTCGTGCGCCCGCCGGCCAAGCGTCCGGCCCGGCCGAACCGTAGTGATGCGAAGCGTCGGATCACGGAAGCGGACCTCCAGTCTCCGGTTCTTGAAAAGGCGCCGAAGGCCCGCACGATCGCCATGGCCACCGTCGGCTTCGTCGTCAGCCTCTGGGCGGTTGCGTCACTGTTGCGCTAGGCCCGGCGCTTGTAGCCTCGGCGCCTCATGATTCTCTCTGACCGCTCCCTTCGTGACGAGATCGCCACCGGACGGATCCTGATCGATCCGTTCGTACCGGCCAACATCCAGCCGTCGTCGGTCGACCTCACCGTGGACCGCTATTTCCGGGTCTTTCGCAACCACACGGCGCGCG
>JANLQX010000277.1:0-1740 GCA_031368095.1 Actinomycetes bacterium
AAGGCGGACACGAAGGACGCGAGGCCGGAAGGCTCTGCGGCCAAGGTGGGGAACTCCGCCACGGCCACAGTCGGCACAACCTGGGACTCGGTGACGATCATGAAGGGCACCACGATCAGCCCCCAGATAGCGGAGGTCCTCGGCGGCGGGTCCACAGTCACCTTGGCCAACGGCGTGACGGCGAAGCTCGTGTCGACCGCACTCATCAACGTGCTGCTGAGCAGCGATGGCCGCATCGCACTGGGGGCCGTAACGCCCCAGGCTTTTCAGGCCGCGCTGAACCAGCCCGCAGCATGAGCGAATCGACGATGATCTGATGTCGCAGTATTCGGCCTTGTGGCCGGCGTGGTCCTCTTCCCCGTCGGACGGGTCACGACGCTCTCCGGTGACACGCTTGCGCTCTCTGCTGGGGATGGTTCGCATCGCCGGTGCCGCACTGCTCATCGGGCTCTCACTTCTCGGGCTTGCCGCCATTGGCCTCTTCATCTCCACCCTCACCGACGTTCCCGTCGGCGCCATGGCCGCGACACTGGGCGTGTTCATACTCGTCGGTGTTCTCGACGCGCTTCCGCAGGTCCGCTCGATTCACCCGTGGCTGTTCACCAATGACTGGCAGAGCTACGGCGACCTCCTCCGGACGCATGTGCAATGGGCATCAATCATCCACAATCTGCTGCGCCAAGCGATCTACGTCGTCATCTTCGGCAGTGCTGCGTGGGCCAGATTCACGACGAAAGACGTTCTCGCGTAGGTATTCGCCTTCTGGCGGGGTGTGAGCGGCTCCTGAAGTACCTGCCGGCTCACCGGCTCAAGCAACGTTTCACGGAAACCGATGACAACGACGGGAAGGGTCGGTCCAGGCGCCGACAGCTTCCTGAGAGTCGCCGCCGATCCCGAAAGAACGATGTCTCCCCTTCCCGCTGCCCTTCGCCGACTGCGCCTCCGCCGCGGTCGGGGCGCGGCGGGCCTTCAGGCCGGAACCCCATGGAGCAGACAACGCGGAGCGGTGGCCGTCGAGTTCGCACTGATGGCGGCACTGCTGGTTCCCCTCGCGTATGGGCTGATCGATTACGGAATGCTCTGGCAGAAGCGCCAGACCGTGGATGCCGCAACCCGGGCCGGCGCGCGCCAGGCGGCGACGACTTGCTTGGTGAGCCCGTCGGCTTCGACGTGCGACCAGGGCAACCGGGTGCTCGACGACTACCGCGCTCTGCAGTTCGTGCGTTCCATCCTCGGGGGTGCGGTGAGCCAGGTGGAGACCGTCGTCGTCTACCGGGTGCCCGGAACCGGCTACGTCGACTCGCTGCCCGACGGATCCCATCCATCCATCAACAATGGGAGGCCGGTGTTCGGGTGCCGAGAGGCGACGTCGAGCGGGGGGGTCGGGAATTACTGCAATGTGTACGGCAACGAGATCCTGACGTCGCTGGACTCCTACTCGAATGCGGATGTCGCCGCCCTGTTCAGTTGCTCGGTCAGCGGACTGTCGCGGTATTACTGCCCGACTGGCGGACTTCGGGCCCGGGGAAAGAACGACTCGTCTATCGGCGTCTACATCCGGCTCAAGCACAAACATCTCACGGGCCTTTTCGGCAAGACCGCCGAGGTGACCGGGTACTCAGTGTTCTACCTGGAGCCGAACCCGAGCGCGCCGATCACGCCGCTCGTCTATGTGCCACCGGCCGAGACACCGACATCGACCACGACGACGATCGACCCGTCGATGACCACCACGACCAC
>JANLQX010000035.1:0-28322 GCA_031368095.1 Actinomycetes bacterium
AGTACAACAACGGCTGGGTCTACAGCCAGGGCGTTGCCGACTATGCCGTCAAGACGATGATTGGCGACGGCTTGATCGCCAACAGCCCCGACGGTGTCTTCGGTACCTTCGACGAGGCTCGCGTTGCTGATCTCATCACGAAGGCCACGCCGATCTACACCAAGCTCGGCTCGGCCCCCAAGGCCGGGTTGACCCCCGCTGATATCTACACGAACGAGTTCGTCGACAAGACCAAGAAGCTGTGATGTCTAGGCCGCCTGTCTGAGCAGCCGGCCGGCGTCCGACCACGTGCACGAGGGCATCGATTCCGTTCGACGGAACCGGTGCCCTCGTCTCGCGTTCGCTACGATCTGGCTGAACATTTTGTAAAGCCACGAGCCCGTACCAGGATGATTGTTGTGAGTACTGCACCCACCAAAACCAAGCCCCAAACCTTGAGCGCCGATCTTCGGCTCGGACTCACCTCAGAAATGGTCGACCAGGCGTCGTATGACCACGCCGTCGCCCGTTTTGCCGAGCAACGGATCGTGCTGCCGACGTTCGCCCAGGTGGCCGATCCGACCCTTCAACCGACGGGAACGATCGACTCGCTCGTCGGTGTCGATCCGGACACGGCCGACAACCGCAACCTGTGGCGGGTCAACTGGTTCAACGGTGCGGATCGCAAGAGTCGAGTCGACGTTCCGGTCCATGTGGTGCTGCCCCCCTCGCTCACCGGCGTCGAAGCCACCATCGTGGTGATGCTCGGCAACAAGTTCCCAATGATACGTGCACATAAGGTTCAGGCGGCGTACGCGGTGCTGGCGCCGCGTCTCGTCACCGGACAGTTCGATCCGACCTCACAGCGCGCTATCTGGCCATCCACGGGAAACTATGCACGTGGAGGAGTCGCCATCTCGCGGCTGATGGCCTGTCGCGGTACGGCGGTGCTTCCCGAAGGCATGTCCAAGGAGCGATTCGACTGGCTCGCACAGTGGACCGAGGATCCCTCCGACGTGGTGCGCACGCCCGGCACCGAATCCAACGTCAAGGAGATCTACGACACCTGCAACGAACTGGCCAAGGATCCGCAGAACGTGATCCTCAACCAGTTCAGTGAGTTCGCCAACTACCTCGGTCACTTCCATGTGACCGGTCGGGCCCTGAGCACGGTGTTCGAACATGTGGCGTCGCAGATGCCTTCGACCTCGCACCCGCGGCTGCGGTGGTTCACCAGCGCCACCGGTTCCGCCGGGACCATTGCGGCCGGTGACTTTCTCAAGGAGCGGTACGGCACCAACATCGCCGCTCTCGAAGCGCTGGAGTGCCCGACCATGCTGAAGAACGGCTTTGGCGAGCACAACATTCAGGGCATCGGTGACAAGCACATCCCGCTCATCCACAACGTCATGAACACCGACGCGGTGATCGCCATCAGTGACCGGGCCACGGACAACCTCGACATCTTGTTCAACACCGCCGCGGGAATGACTCACCTTCGAGACCGCCTTGGTGTTCCGGGCGCGGTCATCGAGCAACTTACCCATTTCGGCTACTCGGCGATCTGCAACACACTCGGTGCCATCAAGCTGGCGAAGGAATTCCGCATGACGGCCGACGATGTCATCGTGACCGTCGCTACCGACGGATCGGAGCTCTATCCGAGCGAGCGCGAGAAGTTCCTGGCGCGTGACTACGCGTCGGGTTTCGGGGCCGTGGATGCGGCCGAGGTCGCCGGTCGCTACCTGCAGTCCGTTGACCGCGACAACATGATCCAACTCACCGAATTCGATCGCGAGCGCATCTTTAACCTCGGCTACTACACGTGGGTCGAGCAGCAGGGCATCTCGTTCACCGACTTTTCGGCTCGCAAGGAGCAATCGTGGTGGACCGCGCTGCGTGATCTTGTGCCGGTGTGGGACGAGCGCATTGCAATGTTCAACGAGCGAACGGCGGCCGTTCGCGGCTGACGATGGGCGTCTCGACGATCCTGCGTTGCGCAGGGTGCGCCACCACGGTCGACCCGACCGACATTGGAGCGCCTCAGCCGTATCGCTGCCCCAACGCCGAGCGAGCGCGCGACGTCGATCACGTGCTCACGTGGGATCCGGTGGTGGCCGGGGCCAAGGCGTGGCCCGACGACATGTCGACGGACCCGTTTCTTCGGTACCGGTCACTGCAGCACAGCTACCACCTCCACCTTGCGCTAGGAGGCACCGACGTCGAATATGTTCGCCTCGTCGATCGGCTCGGCGGCGCCCTCGTTCGCCACGGTGGCCCGAGCTTTGCCGTGGCGCCCCTTCGTCCGCTCGATGGCGTGGCGTCGGTCGCCGCGGCCGATGTCTGGGCCCGCGACGACACTGCGGGAGTGGCTGGGTCCCACAAGGCCCGCCACCTGATGGCGATCCTCCTGCACCTGGAAGTTCGCAAGGTCGCCAAGCGGATTCCGCTGGCCATCGCGTCGTGCGGGAACGCCGCCCTCGCCGCCGCCACCCTTGGTCGCGCGGCGGCGCGTCCCGTTCATGTGTTTGTGCCGACATGGGCGAATCCCGCCGTGGTGGCCCAGCTTCGTGAGCTCGGCGCGCGCGTCGTCGAGTGTCCCCGTCGAGACGATGATCGGCCGGGTGATCCTTGCCTCCATCGCTTTCACGAGGCGGTGAGCAACGGCGCCCTGCCGTTCACCGTGCAAGGTCCGGAGAACGGTTTCACGATCGACGGCGGGGCCTCCTCGGGGCACGAACTGGCCGACGGGTTCGCCATGCTCGGCGTGCCGGATCGCCTCGTCATCCAAGTCGGCGGCGGTGCGTGGGCATCTGGGGTGTGGCGCGGACTTCGCGACGCTCGTGGCCTCGCCGTGATCGACCGGATGCCGGCGCTGCATTGCGTCCAAGCCGAAGGTTGTGCGCCGCTGGTAGCGGCATGGCGAACCGTGGCCGCCCGTGCCCTGATGGCGCTCGGAAATCCAAACCTGCTCGACGACGGCGGAGACGGTGACGATGTGGCGGCGGCCGCACTTGCCGCTCCGGACGCACGACCAGCCGTTGAAGCGGCGCTCCAGTGGGCCCTTACCCACCGGTCGGGAGTGATGGCGCCGTGGGCCAACCCCCAGAGTGTGGCCACCGGGATCCTCGACGATGAGGCCTACGACTGGGCCGCGCTCGTGCGCGCCATGTTGGTGAGTGGCGGTTGGCCGGTGACGGTCACCGACTCCCAGGTGTCGCAGGCCACGGCCCTGGTCAATGCCGACGGGATCGACGCCGACGAGACCGGATCGGCCGCCGTGGCGGGCGTGCTGGCCCTCGGTGGCCGGGCCGGGGTGAGCAATGGCGAACGCGTGGTTGCCACGGTCACCGGTATCCGCCGGCGGTAGTCCCGCCTGATCCCGGTATCGATAGTGGTCTATGCCCGTGCACGCCCTCGGCGCTTGCTAGGGTGGCGAACGAATGTTCGTGCTTGGCATTGATCCCGGTCTCACCCGCTGCGGCTTCGGCGGCGTCCGTCGAACGGCGGCCGGGCTGGAAGCCGTCTGCCATGGCGTGCTCGCCACCGGCGTCCACGACGCCCATCCAAGGCGTCTGCGCGACCTGCAGCGCCAACTGGTCGCGCTCATCACCACGCACCGGCCCGATGTCGTGGTCGTGGAGCGGGTCTTCTTCCAGACCAACGTCCGGACCGCTATCGGGGTCTCCCAGGCGAGCGGTCTTGCGCTGGCGGCAGCCGATGAGTTCGGATGCGACATTGCCCAGTACACGTCCAACGAAGTGAAGCTGGCCATCACCGGTGACGGTGCGGCGGAGAAAAAGCAGACCCAGGCGATGGTGGCGCGCACGCTGAAAATGGCCGAACTCCCGAAGCCCTTCGACGCCGCCGACGCGCTTGCCCTCGCCATTCATCACCTCGGCCTGGCGTCCTATGCGCGCATGCCAACGCGGTCATCCGTCGGTGGCGGAATGAGCGGGGGGAGCGGGTTTGGCAATGCACGCGTGGCCACATCGTTCGGCGGAGTGCGGCTGGCGCCCCCGGCACCAACCAAGGGATGGGCATCGTGATCGGGTACCTACGCGGCACTGTCGTGGACCGAACGATGAAGGGCGAGATCACCGTCGATGTGCAGGGCGTCGGGTACCGGGTAACCGTTCCGACCGGTCAGCTCGCACGGCTGATCTCGGGTCGAAGCGGAGGTGAGGTCACCCTGTTCGTCCATACGAGTGTGAGGGAGGATGCGATCACGCTCTACGGTTTTGCCACCGCCGACGACCGCACCTGTTTCGAGCTCGTGCTCACCGCTCACGGCGTCGGCCCGTCGCTCGCTCTGGCCATTGTGAACATGCTCACTCCCGACGCGCTTCGAACGGCCCTTGCCACCGACGACGTCGACGCCCTGACCGCCGTGCCGGGCGTGGGAAAGAAGACGGCGGCGCGGCTGCTTATCGAGTTGAAGAGCAAGCTCGCCGACCTCAACGACTACGACGGTGCCATTGCCGCGGCCGGCGAAGCGGCGGGGTTCACTTCGCCCGACAGGGGGGCAGCCGATCCGAAGTCCGACGTTCGCGCCGCGCTCGCCGGCCTCGGCTACGGGGCCGACGAAATCCGGTCGGCCATCCGTCGCCTGCCGAACGACGTCAATGATTCGTCGGCGCTCCTCAAACAGGCGCTCATGGTGCTGGCGTCGGGAATCTGAGCCATGTCGCTACCCGAAACTGAAGGCCCGGATGATGAGGGTCTCGAAGGCCTGCGACCCCGAAGCTTGGCCGAATTCGTCGGTCAGCCACAGCTCAAGGAACACCTCGGCATCGTGCTGGAGGCGGCGCGCAAGCGCGGTCAGGCAGCCGATCATCTGCTGTTCGCCGGGCCTCCGGGTCTGGGCAAGACATCTCTCGCCGCCATCGTGGCCCTGGAAATGGGCGTCGGCTTTCGGATCACGTCCGGTCCGGCACTCGAACGCGCCGGCGACCTGGCGGCCATTCTCACCAATCTTGCCGAGAACGACGTGCTGTTCATCGACGAGATTCATCGACTGCCGCGAGCCGTGGAGGAAGTCCTGTACCCGGCCATGGAGGACTTCCAGCTCGACATCGTGCTGGGCAAGGGGCCGAGCGCTCGAAGCCTTCGCCTCGACCTCCCTCCCTTCACCCTGATCGGCGCCACCACCCGCGCCGGACTCATCACCGGACCACTGCGTGATCGTTTCGGGCATACAGCACGTCTTGACTACTACGGTGTCGACGATCTTCGCCGCATCGTCGAACGGGCAGCGCGTATCCTCAACGTGACCATCGGAGTCGAAGGCGCCCACGAGATCGCGCGGCGTTCGCGAGGCACGCCACGAATCGCCAACCGACTGTTGCGCCGCATCCGTGACTACGCCGAAGTGCGCGCCGAAGGCGTCATCGACCTGGCCGCCGCTCGCGATGGACTTGCCGTGTTCGATATCGACGAACTCGGTCTGGACCGCGTCGATCGGGCAATTCTCCGCGCGCTTACCACCCGATTTGGAGGGGGGCCGGCGGGTCTCTCCACGTTGGCCATCAGCGTGGGCGAGGACGCCGAAACATTGGAGTACATGTACGAGCCGTTCCTGATTCAGATGGGACTGCTCAAGCGCACGCCGAAAGGCCGCGTTGCCATGCCGGCGGCGTGGGAACACCTTGGCCTCAGCGTGCCGCCTGAGTTCGGCGTGTCTCTCTGGACGGACGAGCAGGAACCGCCGCCGGACCGTCGACTTTTCGACTGAGTATCACCCCACCTCGATATCCTATGTCCACTGATGATCAGCACACCTACGAATCTCCGCGCCCGGAATCCGGGCTGCGGATGGACGACTTCGACTACGACCTTCCCGCGGCATCAATCGCCCAGCATCCGATCGAGCCCCGAGACGCCGCTCGGCTCCTCGTTTCCCCCGAGCACGGCACCGTCGATCATCGCCACGTCCGGGACCTGCCCCGGATCCTCCGAGCCGGAGATCTCCTCGTCGTGAACGAGACCCGGGTTATCCCCGCTCGCCTCCGCCTTCGCAAGGACACGGGAGGGGCCGTCGAAGTGTTTCTGCTCGAACGCTCTGTTATTGGCGACTGGCTCGCCCTCGTGAAACCCGGTCGGAAGGTGCCGGTCGGAACGCAGCTGTCGCCCGGCCCGGGTCTGGTCGTGGAGATCGGGCCGGCCGTGCCTGGTGGGCAGCGTCGCGTCCGCCTACTCGGTGATCGCGGCGAGGTGCTCGACCCGGCCGAAGAAGAACGCCAACTCGAACGGCACGGCTCGCCGCCGCTTCCGCCCTACATCACCGAGCAACTCGACGATCCGGGGCGGTACCAAACGACCTATGCCCGGATCGCCGGGAGTGCGGCCGCGCCCACCGCTGGACTGCACCTCACGCCTGGCCTGCTCGCCGACCTCGGCGATGTGGGCGTCGGTCTGGCCAAAGTCGACCTGCGGGTCGGGCTCGACACCTTTCGTCCCGTTACTGCCGATAGGCCCGAAGACCATGACATCCACTCCGAACGTTTCGACGTTCCCGCCGCCACGTGGGAGGCCGTGATCGCCACCCGCAAGTCCGGCGGGCGGGTGATCGCCGTCGGAACAACGACCGTGCGGTCGCTGGAAACGGTGGCGGCCAGTGGCACCCTCGCCGGCCGCACCAAGCTGCTGATCTACGGCGATTACCAGTTCGGCGTCGTCGATCTCTTGATGACCAACTTTCACCTGCCGCGTTCCTCCCTTCTTCTCCTCGTGGAGGCGTTCGCGGGAGCGCGGTGGCGATCGTTGTACGCCGACGCCCTTGCCGAGGGATACCGGTTTCTGTCCTTCGGCGACGCCATGCTTGTTTCTGCCGGTCACGGCTCGTTTCGCTGATGAACCGGCAACGAGCGGTCGGCCCGTCGTAGGGTTTCGGCCATGAAGTTCCTTGTCGCGCAGTTCGCCGTGTACGCCGCGGCCGCGTTGGTCATCGGCGTTGTCGTTGGAGTGCTGTGGCAGCGTCGGCCGATCGCTCAGGCCAAGGACCGGGTCCGTCGTCTTGAGCGCACCGCGCTGACGAGCGACGAGCGGTGCATTCGAGCAGAGGCGGAGCGCGATGCGGCGCGGACCGAACTAGTTCGCGCCCAAGGCGACCTCGACGCCATGGCCCCACTTCGGGCCGAGCTTGCCGGTGTTATGGCCGAACGCCATGCCGCCCTCGCCGCTCGTGACGCCGCCGATGTGCACAACGCTCAACTCCGCTCCGACCTCGACGCTCGCTTGCTCCCGGCATTTGTGCTCGCCGCTCCGGTCGTTCCCGAACCCGTTGACCCGAGCTCGCTGCGAGCCGAGTTCGCCGAAGAACGAGAGCGCGAACTCGCCGACCGCCTGGAGATGGTTCGCCGAAACGAATCGCTGAACGCCTCGCTCACGGAACGGCTGCTGTCGGCCGACCGGCATCTACGCGACCTGCAGCAGCGGCACAACAACTACGTCCGGTCGGCGCAGGCGGCGCTCACCGCGGCTGTCCTTCGGGCCGAACAGGCCGAAGCGGCGGCGGCGATTCGGCCCGCCACTTCCCGCTCCCCCGACCGTGGTCCGACCGTGATCGACCTTCGGACGGCGCAGGCGGCGCAACCTTCCACGACGTGACCGCGGCATCGTTCCTCACTGACTCGGGGAATACTGAAGCTGACGGGCCCTCGGGGCCATTCCCACGACGCCTGGCGGCCGTCCTGGTCGGCATCGGTGGGCTCCTCGCCGTGGGGGTGTTGGCGATGACCATCGGGGTCCCAGCCGTCGAGGAACATCTTCGCCGCGACATCGTCCGGCATGTCCTGTCCCCGTCCCCGTCCACGGTCATCGTCGTCGACGTGGACGGGCGAGACGTGACGTTGCGCGGAACGGTGCCGACCGACAGCGAACGGATCGCCCTGATCGCCCGGGTCGGAGCTCGTTGGGGTGTCGCTCAGGTGAACTCGCGGGCGCTCACCGTCCGCCGCACTCGGACCCGAACACCTTCCGCTGAACGGGTGACGGCGCCAGCAACAAAACGGGTCCCGGCGGCAGCGATGAAGAAGCCAGCCGTCGCCGGACCGGCAACGAGCGTGGCCGCGCCGGGGTTCGTTGTTCCGACGACCGCGCTTCCCCTCGACCCAATCGCACCCACCCGGCTGCAGGCCACGCTCGCAAGTATCCGGCGGACCGCCCCGATTGCGTTCGCCAAATCGAGCTTGACATTGGCCGCGAGCTCGGCGGCCCCGCTTGACCTGATTGCCGCGGCCATCAACAAAGACCGAGCGGTTGTCCGGGTGGAAGCACACACCGACTCGAGCGGAGACAACGTCCGCAACGTCGCACTCAGTTTGCAACGGGCCGAAGTTGTTCGCGTCGCCCTGATCGCCCGCGGTGTCGCTCCGGGGCTGCTCATTGCCGTTGGACGCGGCGAAGTGGCACCGATCGCCAGCAACATCACCGCCCAGGGGCGCGAACTGAACCGACGGATCGAGTTCGTCGTGAACCCGACGCCAACGACCACGCCAACGTGACTGCTCGACGTGCGTCTCGGCCGCTGATGGGCGAATGCCGCGTTCACCCGTGCCGTGCGAACTACCGTCGGAGTCAATAGACCAGGACTCAAGAGTTCTGTGTGAGCCCTGCTGACCTGAGGTCGCCATGCTGTTTCTTCTTGCCCAAACGTTTGCCCTTCTTGTCTTGGCAACCATCGTCGGCCTTGCCGCTGGTTGGCTGATTTGGGGTGGCGCCGCCCGCTCTGCCGCCGTGCCGCAAACAACGGAGTTCACCGCACTGCAGAGCGAACTGGTCGCAGCTCGCGATGAGGCAGAGAATCGCGCCAACGATGTCGCCCGACTCCGACGCAAGCTCAAGCGGGCCGTCGAAGAACTCGAGCACCACGCCGTGCAACTCGAATCGGCGGAAGGCCATATCGCCACGCTCACTGCCGCCAACGCCGACGGCGTGGCCCTGCCGACCGAGGATTCGGCCCTTCACGCCGACCTGGCCGATGCCCGTCAGGCCCTCGGTCAAACCGAACAGGCGCATGGGGCCGCGCTCGCCGAACTCGAAGGCCTCGGCGTCGAGCACTCGAACCTTCGTGACCAAGTGCGTTTCGCCGACGCCCGTATCGCTGCACTCGAAGACGAGTTGGCGGCGCGCCACGAAGCGAACGCCGACGACGTTCACGCCGTGACCACGGCGAACGCTCACGCTGCGTCGCTTGATCACGAGCTGAGCGAAGCGCACACCGTCATTCGTGAGGCCGCCGAACGGGTGACCTATCTCGAACAGCAAGCCTTGTTGTGGCAGAACGAAGCGGACCGACTGCAGGGAATCGCCGATCAGTCGTCGGCGCTGGTCGAGGCCGAACGGGCCGAGCACGACCGAGTTCGCCAAGACCTCGCCCGCCAACACGAGACGACCCTGGCTACCCTGCGTATGGAAGCGTCAAGCGGACGACTCCGCAGCGACGCCGCCGCCGAGCATCTCTCCCGCCTTCAGCGTGAACTGCGAAATGTGACCGAACGCTCCGCCTCCCATCTCGAGTCGACGAAGACGGCGCTTGCTGACCTGGAGCATCAAGTGGCAGTTGCTCACGCCACCCTCAACGACACCAATCCGCCGCCGACCCCCAGCACCAACTCGTCCGAGGTCGACCGCAACGATCTCGCATCACTGCCGGGAATGACTGCGTCCGTGCTTGCCAGCCTGCACGAACTTGGGGTGTCGTCGCTCGTCGACGTGGCTGCGTGGTCAGACGGCGATGTCGCGCGAATCTCAGCGTGGCTTCCCGAGGACCCCAACGTCATCGCCAACAACGACTGGGTGGGCGCGGCGCGAGGGCTACTCACGAGCGGATCAGCAGCCGGTTCCTCGAACGGGGCCTGACGTGCCGGTTTCCAAAGACGCCGGACCGAACGTCGGAGTTGATTCCGACGCCATCGCGACAACGGTGGCCACGCCATCGTCGTCCGGGTTGATCGTGGGTGACCGCCCTCGGCGACGCCGACTCGCCGCTGGGCTGATCATTGCTGAACTCCTTTTGCTGACCGCAGCCGTAGTCGTCTTCCGTCGTTCGAGCATCGAAGACCGCATCGCCAAATCCGTCTCCAACGCCATCTCCATCGACCACCCGGGTCTGCGCGTCGAGGTGACCGGACGTGACGTCACCATCAAAGGCGCCGTCGTGGACCCCAAGGCCAAGGCCGTTATTGCGGCCATTGCCGGTCGTCGGCCCGGAGTGCGTGCCGTCAACGTTGACGGCCTTGGCACCGCCGCTGACCTCGATCCGGCCAATACGGGAACGGTTCCCGGCGGGATCCCCGTTCCGACCACCCTTCCCCCTCCGATACGCCCACCTCAGGTCACCGCGGACTTCACCGCGACGGCGATCGTCGTGTCCGGCGAGGTTCCGTCGACGGAGGCCAAGGACGCTCTGCTGGGCCGGTTGCGGGCCAACGACCTCCTCGCCGACAAAGTCACGATCGCCACCAAAGTTACCGAACGAGCTGATATCGCGGAGTACCGCCGGGTGGGTACCTTCTTCGACACCATTGCCCGTCTCGGCGTCGTTCGGGCCAACGTCAACGTCGATCGGACGATCGTGTCACTCACCGCCGAAGTTGGATCGTCGGCCGATCGCGATCTCCTGCGACGGGAGAGCATTGTGCTGGTGGGCGGCGACCCGACGCGGGTGCGCGGCCAGATCATGGTGACGGGTTTGACCAGTGACACCACTTCGGCCGACTCCGTCGCGTCGCCCGACACGGCGGTAGCCGGGTCCACGACCACGACACAGTCTCCTGCTGACTCGACCACCGAAGCGACCACCGACACGGCCGTCGGCGGTACGGTGACGGTGCCGCCGCTGCCGTCCACGCCCGAGGCGGCCGCCGCACAGTCCGCCATCACCAAGGCCATTGCCGATCGGACGATCTCGTTTACCAAGAGCTCGTCGACGCTCAGCACCGATGGCAAGGCCGTCGTGGCCGACGTTGCGGCGGCGTTGAAGTCATCGACGGCCAAGGTGGAAATCGGTGGCCATACTGACTGGAAAGGTCGGGCGCCACTGAATCAGGCGCTTTCCCAGGCGCGGGCCGATGCCGTTCGGGAGGCGCTCGTGGCGGCCGGCGTCGATGCTTCTCGGGTCACCGCCAAGGGCTATGGCGAAGACGTTCCGATCGCCAACAACGCCACTGAACCGGGACGGGCGAAGAACCGCCGCATCGAGCTACGCGTCGTCGGCTGAGCCTTCCTTCACCTTTTGGCAGGTGCTGGGGTCGGGGTTGGTGCTGGGCCCGGTGCTTCGAGGAAGATGGCGTGATGGCATGGAATGACGCAACCGGGACCGAACTGCTCTACGAAGTTGACGGCCATGTGGCCACGATTACGTTCAATCGTCCCGACCAGATGAACACCATCACCGGTCCGATGCTCGACCGTCTGAGCGAACTCTTGGTGACCGCCGACCGTGACCCCGAGATCCGCTGCATTATCCTCGGCGCTCGGGGCCGGGCCTGGTGTGCGGGTCTTGACGTCAAGGAGCAGCAGAAGGGCGGCGGCCTCTCCCTGGGAGGACCGGCTGAGATCGAGATGCGGTCGACCCCGCCCGTCGTCCTCTACGGGATCGACACGCCGATCATCGCCGCCATCAACGGCGGCGCGGCTGGCTACGGACTCGACGTTGCGCTCGGCTGTGACATCCGCATTGCCGGTCGGTCCGCCAAGTTGGCTTTTGCCTTTGCTCGCCGTGGGGTCCTTCCCGAAAGCGGTGGCACCTGGTTGCTGCCGCGCATTGTTGGTCGGTCGCTGGCGGCTGAACTCATGCTTACCGGCCGCACCCTCGACGCTGATGCCGCACTCGCTGCCGGTCTGGTCAGTCGAGTGGTCGACGATGCCGAGTTAGAGGCAACGGCTCGGGCCGTCGCCGCCGAAGTTGCGTCGAATGCACCCCTTGCGACCCGCGCCATCAAGCGGATGTTGCGGGCGGGCGAGGAGGAGTCGTTCGAGGCGCACGTCCATCACGTGTTCCTTCAGCTCCTCCCACTGCTGCGGTCGAAGGATTTTGCCGAAGGCGTGGCGTCGTTCGTGGAGCGACGGCCCGCCCTTTTCACCGGTCGCTGACCACGCCGCGACGTCGCCCAAAGCGAGCGGCTTACCTCGAGTCACCGCTTCGAGGTAACCCGGTCACGTTTATGGGGGCAACCTCTCTCGCAACGGGTTGGTAGGGGTGGGCGGCCCAGTCGGTGCGGCCGGCTCGGACGGCGGTTGAGGAGACGTGGGCGAGGGTTTCGTCGGCGAGGGTCAAGACGGTGAGCGGCACGATTGGATGGTGTCCGGTGAGCGGCGTTGGCGGACGGGGCACCACGGCCACGTGCGGAAGTGACGCCAACGCCTCGGCGTGGTGAACGGGATCGTCGTACCAGGCTGGGTCGAGGATCTGCGCCCACTTGTCGGCCCCGACCACCACCACGTTGAATCCAACGGCGATCTCGGCGATGAGCCGGGCCTCGTGAATCTCGACGCCCAGGTCGGATCGATCAACCAGGAGCGCCCGGAGCGCGTCGGCGCGTCGATCGAGCGAACGGTCGCGTTCGGTCTTGCCGAGCGCCGCCCGGGAGAGGACGAAGGTCAGGTGATCGCACCCGCACTGCGTCAGCGCGGCATCGGCAATGGCCAGGTGGGCGATCGTGGGCGGGTCGAAGCTGCCCGGAAACACGGCCCGGCGCATCAGGCGTCACCCATGTCGTCGCCGCATGCCGCCCGGTCGGCAAAGATCAGTTGGTCGGTGGCGACGAGGAGTCCGGCCGGGATGCTCCGGTCGCCGGCGAGGAGTTGTCGAAGGGGAACAGTCTTGGCCCGCCCGGTGATGAGCCACACCACGGAGTGGGCCTGATCCAGCGCCGCTCGTGTCAACGTGATCCGGGCGTGGCCCCGGTACGGACCGGTGGTCGCCACCCACGAGGTGATTTCGTCGACGACGGCGTCGCCCGGTACGAGCGAGGCCGTGTGACCGTCATCGCCTAACCCAAGAACGGCGATGTCGACGCCGGTGGGAGCCAGGCGGCGGAGCAGCCGTTCATAGTCGGCAACGGGGTTTTCACCGTTGACGTCGATCAGATGACGATGGCGATCAGCAGTGTCAGTGGGGTCGAGAAGCGCCGACGTCAACGGTCCGGCGTTGCGGGCTTCGTCCCCATCAGGGGCAATGCGCTCATCAACCTGGAAGACCTCCACCCTGCTCCACCAGTCGCGACCGCGATGAGCATCGTCGGCGGCCGCGGCGGCGAGGTAGCCGAACATCACGGCGGGGGTGGTTCCCCCGGAAAACGCCACCGTCGGATGGCCGGGAAGGCCGCCAAGGCGGGTGGCGAGATGGGCGGCGCACCGCCGGGCGGCCTCGTCGGGGGTGTTGGCAACGTCGAGAAGGCGGGCTGGATCGCCCGAACGGCGTGGAGGAGGGGGGAGCGCAGATGGCATGGAACTCGGTTTCGGCTGGTCAGCGCGCCAAGACGGGAGTCGTCCGACGAACGGGTGTCGTCGTCATGTGAATGCCCGTTAGTAATTCACTGGCCGGGTGGAGGGAGATGGTACGGTTTGGATCTGTGGGGAGGGAAATGGAGGACTGGAGCTGGGGACGAGGGTTGGTCGGCGCACGTGTTCGGTTCCCTCCGTTCGCACGACGCACGGCGTGTGCGGCTCGTCTGGCTGACAACAGCTCTCCTTCCTCGAATCGTTCGGCCCGGCCCTCATCGGGACGGGGGGACTGACCCATGTTTGCAGGCTCTGCGTCCGCCAAGCTCGATGAGAAGGGCCGCTTCGTCCTCCCGGCCAAGTTTCGATCCGGCGTCGGCACGTCGCTCTTTCTGGCCAAAGCCGATCAGGGCCAGCTGCAACTGCTGACCCAGGAGGCGTACGCCGTCGAGATCGCCCGACATGACGCCGCCTTTGCCGAGGGACGCGACGCCGATCGTTGGGCCAAACGGTCCTTTATGCAAACCGTCGAATCGGTCACGCCCGACTCACAAGCCCGCATCGCCGTCATCGAACGCCTCCGTGCCCACGCCTCGCTGCGTGACCGCGGCGAACTTTTCCTGATTGGCATGCACGACCGTCTCGAAGTGTGGGACGGCGAAACCTACGCCGCCGCCGACGATGCCCGCCGCCGTCAGGAGAGCGCCGACCGTGGAGCCCGGTGATGACCGTGCTGACGGCGCTGACGGCGCCGACGGTGCTGACGGCGCCGACGGCAGTGATGACTTCGTCCATGTTCCGGTTCTGCGCGATGAAACCGTGGCGTGGATCCGGCCGGTCCCGGCCGGTTGTTACGTCGACCTCACGACCGGTGGGGCCGGACACGCCATGGCGGTCCTCGACGCTTGCCCGCACCTCGATTTCCTGGGACTTGATCGCGATCCGGTGGCGGTCGCCGTGGCAACGTCTCGTCTCGCCCGGTTCGGCGCACGCGCCCGAGTGGTTCATGCTCGCTCAGATGACCTGGCCGCCGTCGTGGCCGATGACGCCGCCCTTCGGGGGAATCGTCCGGTGACGGCCGTGCTCGCCGACCTCGGCGTGTCCTCGGTCCAGTTCGATCACGGAGACCGTGGCTTCTCGTTTCGTCAGGACGCCGCCCTCGACATGCGTATGGACCAGACGACGGGTCCGACGGCCGCCGACTTCGTCAACGAGGCCAGCTTCGCCGAGCTGGCGAACGCCCTGCGGACCTACGGCGACGAGCGGTTCGCCGGACGAATCGCCAAGGCCCTCATCGCCAACCGGCCGGTGACCACCACAGCGCGGCTGGCCGAGCTCGTCACCAACGCCATTCCCGCGGCCACCCGAAGGACCGGTGGGCACCCGGCCAAGCGCACGTTCCAGGCCCTGCGCATCGTCGTCAACGACGAGCTGACCGTCCTCGAAACGATGCTTCAGGCCGGGCTGGACGCGCTCGCCGCGGGCGGACGATTCGTCGTCCTCGCCTACCACTCGGGTGAAGACCGCATCGTGAAAGACGTTTTTCGAACCGCTGAAACCGGCGGATGCTCGTGCCCAACCGGACTGCCGTGTGTCTGCGGCGCCCTTCCCCGAGGCCGGATGGTGCGACGAGGGGTCACCCGACCCCAGGACGCGGAGATCGCGTCCAACCCACGAGCGGCCAGCGCGGTCGCTCGTGTCTTCGAGATGGCCGTTCCGGGCGCCGCTGCGGTGCCCGGAACGTCGTCGGCCGAGGTTCGCTCTACCCCGTTTCGTTCTTTTCCCCGTCCGCTCGCCTGACCCATTTGCTGAGGTTGCCCGTGTCGTCTGTTCTTGCCTCCCGTCGTCTCCGCAGCCCCGATGAGGCGTTCGCCCTCAGCCAGCGGCCTTTGCCGGCCCGAATGCATCCCGGTGGGGGGCGCTCGTCAAACGGACCTGGCGGTCACGGTCAGGCGGCGACCGCTCCCGGGGCGCGATCCGGACGTTCGGTCGGGACTACCGCGACCAGCATGGCGGGCATCGCCAGTGCCGCTTTCGCCGGGGCTGGTTCGTTCGCCCGGCCGAGGGCGACCACCGCAACTGCACACGCCGGTGGACGAGTGGTCGGCGGACAGCGCACCGTTGCGGCGCAACGTCGAAACACCGAGGCTTCGTTGCGTGCGTCCACTGCCGTCGATGTCGTCACCGAGTCGGTCGGGGCCACTGCGCTCGCCTCGCGTCGGGGTCTGAACGACCGCGACGTATCGGGACCCCGAACTCCGAAACCTCGTCCGACCGCCGACCTTCGAGTGGTCCCCAAGGCATCAGGCCCGATGCCGATGACCTCGACCCGCGCGCCGTGGCGGCTGGCTCAGCGAGCGCCGCGATCGAGTCGCTGGAAGCGGACGGCTCGCGCCCTTGGAGCCAGCTTCATGTTCGCCGTCATCGTGGGTGTGGCGTTCGGGGCAATCGCGATGCACTCGCAGCTCGCGAGTCGCCAACTTCGGCTGAACGCCCTTCGTGTCGATATCGATGCCGCCGAACGCGATCATCAGATGCTCCGCCTCGAAGTAGCCGAACTCGATACCCCGGAACAGGTCGTCTCGGCCGCCTATCGCCTCGGCCTAGTCGGGGCGTCCGAAGTGGAGTTCCTGCCGACGGCCTCGACCATCGCACCCATTGCGCGCGTCACGGCCGGCCCGAGCGTTCTCACCGCCCGATGACACGCCGCCGCTCAGTCGCCGCGCCTGTCCTTCCGGCACGTCGGGCACGTCCGGCACGTCCCGGTCGTGCGGTGGTTCGGCCGCCGTTGGGAACAACACTCGTTTCGCCGCTCGATCGGCGCTTCACCCGTCGCCGTCTCGTCGCCGTCAATGCCACCGGCGCAATCTTCATCTTCGCCATGATGGGTCGGGCCACGCAGCTACAGGTCGTGCAGAAGGACACCCTGGACGCGCGTGGCGAGCGCCAGCGCCTCCGTCTCACCCCGATTCGGGCCGAACGTGGCGACATCCTCGATCGCTTCGGCGCGCCATTGGCCATGAGCGTGCGCGACTGGCGACTTGTCACCGACCCGTCGCTCGTCGCTGATCCGGCGGCCACGGCGGCCGCGCTCGTTGCCGTATTACCGCTGGGGACCGTCGACCAGAACTGGTTGACCGCCAAGCTAAGTGAACGCACCCGGTATGCCATTTTGGTTAATGGCGTCGACAAGGCACTCAAGGACAAGATCGAATCGGCGAAGATCGGCGGGATCTTTTTCGTGGAGCGATTCCGGCGGGAGAACCCGGCTGCGGACCTGGCCCGCTCCGTTATCGGTCGCGTTGATACCGAACAGCGCGGGGCTTCCGGACTGGAACTTCTGTTCAATGATCAACTTACCGGCGTCGACGGCTTATTGCGAAGCGAGCGCAGCGAACAGGGTCTGCAGATCCCGGGTGGCAAGCGCACCGTCGATCCAGCCACGTCCGGCAAGAGCTTCGTCACCACGCTCGATCGTTCGCTTCAGTACGCCGTAGACGGGATGAACTCGAAGGCCATCGCCGATTCCGGAGCCAAGGGCGGCATCGTGATCGTGTCCGATCCCCGTACCGGAGAGATTTTTGCTGACTCGAACATGGAAGTCACCGACGACGGTGGCGTTCGCTCGACCGGTCGAAACAGCGCCCTCGTGAACGTCTACGAACCCGGCTCGGTCAACAAGGTCATCACTATGGCGGCGGCCATCGAGGAGCGGGTCGTGACACCGCAATCAGCCTTAATCGTGCCCGACCAGTATCAAGTCGGCGATCACAAGTTTTCCGACGACACCGCCCATAAGACGATGCGATGGACGATTCGCGACGTGCTGGTCAATTCGTCGAATGTCGGCACGATCAAGGTCGCGCAGACACTGAATCGCACCCGTCTCGATCGGTACCTTCGGGGCTTCGGTCTCGGTTCGAAAACGGCGGTGAACTTTCCCGGTGAATCCGGCGGCATCCTGCTGCCGACCAACAAGTGGACGTCCACGTCGATCGGGACGGTGCCGATCGGCCAGGGGATCTCGGTGACTGCGGTGCAGATGCTGAGCGTCTTCAACACGCTCGCCAACGGGGGTGTCCGGATGCCTATGCGGATCGTGCGGTCCACCGTCGACGAGCGTGGCGTGGAGACACCATTCCCCTTGAAGGAGCAGCCGCTAACGGTGGTGTCCAAAACCACGGCCGACATCATGACGTCGATGCTTGTCGACGTCGTCGACGAGGGCACCGGTCGTGCCGCTCAGGTCAAGGGGTACAGCGTGGCTGGCAAGACCGGAACGGCTCGCAAGCCCAACGAGGGCGCCCGCGGCTACCGCGAGGGCGCCTACGTGGCGAGCTTCGCCGGATACTTTCCCGCCGAATCCCCACGCCTCTCGATCATCGTCGTGCTCGACGAACCGAAGACGTCAATTTATGGCGGTGTCGTCGCCGCTCCGCTCTTCGCTGAGGTAGCTCGCTGGGCCGGACAGCACTACCGCATCCCACCGTCGGCTGGATCGCGCGTCGTTCTGACCACCGATCCCACGGCGGTCGTCAGCGCCGAGATGAACGCCGTAGCGCGAACGGGCAACTGGCAGGGCGCCACCATCCGCCGAAACGCCCTTCCGACCGCGTCGGCACTTGCCGCCACCTCCCCGGCTGTCGTCGACTCACCGTCGGCCACGACGCCGACCACGCGCCCGACGCGCCCAGCGCGTCCGCCGCGGTCGACTCCGACGGTCGAGCGCGCCCCGGCTCCCGCCGTGGTGGCGCAACGCCGGGAAGCGGAGGCGCCTACGCCGCTCGTCACCGCCCCTGCCGTCGTGACCGCGCCTCCGACTACTGCTCCCCGGGTGACCGTTCCCGACCTGGCGCGGAAATCGCCGGCGCCGGCTCGGGCCACCATCGCGCCCGCGGTGGAGGTCGCGTCAGCAGGTGATCCGGTGTCCGCAACGGCGGCCGCGCCGAAGCCGGTCGTGGTCGCGGCGGCGGCGGCGGTCCAGACCGTCGAACAGTCGACCCCGTAGGTCGACCGGTGCCGAAACTTTCCACGGTGTTGGCCGAGCTCCAGGCTCGGCTTCCCGAGTCGAACGCTGAACTTCTCGAAGCCGGCGCCGCCGTCGCCCTTGCCGACGTCACGCACGACTCTCGCGACGTCGCCGATAGACCCGGCACCGTATTCGCCTGCGTGAGCGGGCAACGGCATGACGGACACGACCACGCGGCCTCCGCCGTGCGCGATGGCGCCGTGGCGTTACTCGTGGCGCGACACCTTTCGATCGACGTTCCGCAGATCATGGTGCGTGATGTTCGAGTCGCGATGGGGCACACCGCCGCCATCGTCCATGGCGATCCGGCCCGTGCTCTTCGAGTGGTCGGCGTCACCGGGACGAACGGCAAGACCACCACGGCGCATCTCCTCGCCGCAGTGCTCGAAGCATCCGGTCGTCGGACGGCGGTGCTCGGAACACTCACGCAATCCCGGACGACTCCCGAATCGACCGACCTCCAACGTCGTCTTGCTGAATTCCGCGATCAGGGAGTCCAAGACGTCGTCATGGAGGTCACCTCTCACGCACTTGAACTCCATCGGGTTGCCGGATGCCACTTCGCACTAGCCATCTTCACCAATCTCAGCCAAGATCATCTCGATTTCCACGAGACGATGGAGAGGTACTTCCGGGCAAAAGCCAAGCTCTTCGTGCCCGAATACGCTGATGCCGCCATCGTGAATCTCGATGATCGATACGGATCTCTCCTTCGTGACGCGGCTGTGATTCCTACCGAAGGGGTCCATTTTCGCGACGTGACTGACCTTCACCTTCGTCCAACGGGAAGCTCGTTCGTCTGGAAAAACATTCCGGTCGAAACACCAATGGCGGGGGAGTTCAATGTTCGGAACGCCATCATGGTTGCCGCCGCTGCTCGCCACCTCGGTGTCCTTCCCGAAGCGATTACATCCGGACTTCGGGCCGCCACCGTCCCCGGACGTTACGAACCGGTCGAGGCGGGTCAGGATTTCGCGGTGATCGTTGACTACGCCCACACGCCAGACGGGCTCGCCCGGGTGCTGCAAGCGGCGCGAACCAGCATCGGATCGGGGGATCGCGTGATCGTCGTGTTCGGTTGTGGCGGCGATCGTGATCGCACGAAGCGTCCGTTGATGGGTCAGATCGCCGCCGCTCAGGCCGATCTGGTATTTGTCACGACGGACAATCCGAGGTCCGAAGATCCGGCGGTCATCATTGACGAGATCGCGGCCGGCATTTCGCGTCAAGACCGCCTTCGGATTGTCCCTGATCGTCGGGAGGCCATTGCTGAGGCCATTCGTGCGGCGCGTCGTGGCGACGTTGTCGTGATTGCCGGGAAGGGGCACGAGACGGGGCAAACGGTCGGATCCGTTGTCACTGACTTCGACGATCGGACCGTTGCCGCCGAGGAGCTTCGTGCTCGGGTGAGGATGTGACAGTGAGTAGATCACCGGACCCGAGGTCTTGGCTGGCGAGCGAGATTGCTGATGCCGTCGACGGTCGGCTCATCGGTCCTGACCTGGCCGTTCGTGGCGTATTCACCGACAGTCGCGAGATCACGCCCGGCTCGACCTTTGTGCCGCTCGTCGACCAGCGCGACGGGCACGAGTTTGTTGGTGCGGCTCGCCTTGCCGGCGCGGCATGCTGGCTCACCTCCAAGCCAACGGAGACCAGTGGCGAGATCGTGGTCGGGGACACGGCAAACGCGCTGACCCAATGGGGTCGCGCTGCTCGTTTTCTCCTCCCGAACCGGGTCGTCGGTATCACCGGATCTTCCGGAAAGACCTCCACGAAAGACATGCTGGCCGCGATCTTTCAGTGTGAAGGACCAGTTGCGGCGAGCCTAAAGTCGTTCAACAATGAGATCGGCGTTCCCCTCACCCTGCTCAATGCACCCGAGCGGGCGGTGGCTGCGGTGGTAGAAATGGGTGCCCGTGGAAAAGGCCACATTGCCACCCTTTGTGCCGTCGCACGGCCTACGGTTGGGGTCATCGTGAACATCGGCACGGCACACCAGGAGCTGTTCGGCTCCGTCGAAGCTACGGCCGATGCCAAGTCGGAGATCTATGACGCCATCGACGGTGGTGGAGCTTCGGTGGTGAACTACGACGATGACCTCTATGCGGTCATGCGGGCACGCGCTCGCGGTCACGTGATTACGTTCTCCCGACGCGGTGCGCTCGACGCCACCGTCGTCGCCGAAGAGGTGCACCTCGACGACGAGATCCGGGCGTCGTTCATGCTGCGCAGCGAGTGGGGCGCACAAGCTGTTCGCCTCGGAGCGCGCGGCATCCATCAGGTTGAAAACGCCCTCGCCGCCGCCAGCGCCGCGTTCGCCGCCGGAGTGTCACTGGAGGACATCGGCAACGGGCTGGCCACCACCGATCTTTCACCGCTGCGCATGGATCTAACCGCCGGGCCGAGCGGCGTTCGGGTCCTCAACGACTCGTACAACGCCAATCCGTCGTCGATGCGCGCCGCGCTCGAAGCCCTCGTACAGATTCCTGCCACTCGGCGATTCGCCGTTTTGGGAACCATGGCCGAGTTGGGTCCGCGAAAACTCAACTTTCACCTGGAGATCGGCGCGCTGGCCCGAGATCTCGGACTCGACCTGGCCCTCGCGTTTCACGAACAGGACTACGGACTGGTCAACGTCACCTCGGTCGACGATGCAGTCGACTCGCTCGGCCCGCTCGGTCAAGGTGACGTGGTGCTCGTCAAAGGAAGCCGCGTTGCCGGTCTTGAGCGAATGGCTGCTCGGCTGCTTGCGCTCGGAGCGCCGGAATGATTTCGCTTCTCGTGGCGGGCGTCGTCTCGTTCTTCACTGCGCTGCTCGGAATGCCGGTGCTCATCCGGTGGCTGGCATTTCACGGGATCGGCCAGCCGATTCGTTCCGACGGGCCGCAATCGCACCAGAAGAAGACGGGCACGCCCACCATGGGCGGCATCGCCATCGTTGTTGCCGCCGTTTGCGGCTACGTAATTCCCCACTTCACTCCGGGCCGTCTCCCGTTCAGTCGACGGGGTCTGCTCGTGGTCTTCGCGTTCGTGGGTGCGGCCGCCGTGGGCCTGGCCGATGACTGGATCAAGATCACCCGCAAGCGCAGCCTCGGACTGAACAAGCGGGCCAAGGTGGCTGGTCAGTTCCTCGTTGCCCTGGTGTTCGCGTGGCTGGCGATCAGCTGGGCCGGTGTCGATCCCGTGCTTGGGTTCACCCGTCCACAGCGTCCCGGCTGGGTGATCCCTACCGTGCTGTGGATTGTCTTGATGATGCTCGTGGTGATCGGCTCGTCCAACGCGGTGAACCTCACTGACGGTCTCGACGGCCTGGCGGCGGGTAGTTCGGTCTACGCGTTCGGGGCCTACACGATCATGGGTTTTTGGATGTTCCGCCACTTTGGCGATTATCAGATCGAACGCGCCCTCGACGTGGCCGTCGTGGCTGCGTCGATGGTCGGTGCGTGTGCCGGGTTCCTGTGGTGGAACGCCGCTCCGGCGCGGATCTTTATGGGCGATGTCGGTTCGCTGGCGATCGGATCGGCGCTCGGCGCGATAGCTGTCGTGACCTACACACCCCTGCTTCTTCCCGTTATCGGCGGGTTGTTCGTTATGGAAACCCTGTCAGTGATGCTGCAGATCTTCACGTTCCGCCTCATGGGCGGTCGACGAATTTTTCGGATGGCTCCGATCCACCATCACTTTGAACTCAAGGGTTGGCCGGAGACAACGGTGATCATCCGCTTTTGGATCCTTGGCATGATCGCCGCCGCGCTCGGAATCGGCCTCTTCTACGCCGACTTCCTCCGTCTCGGAGGTATCGACTGATGTCCCGCCTTCTTGAAAGGGCAGCCATGAACCGGCCGTTCCCGATTTCTACCCAGCGTCAGCCGCCGACTCGGCCCCTCCGTCGATCACCGTCCCCGACGAGGCAAATGTCGGGGCCATCCCCGACGGTGGCACGGGCCACCATGCGCGGGGTTGCCATTCGAGCGTGGAGCCCATCGGCATTCGGCGTTCTTGTCTTGGTGGCCGTCCTCATTTCGAGTGGTTTGGTGTTCGTGGCGTCGGCTTCGTCGATCAATTCGCTCACGAGATACGGGTCGAGTTGGTACGTGTTCCGCCGCCAACTGCAATGGATTTTTATTGGCGTGGGCGCAGGAGCCGTTGTCATGTTCATCCCCTATCAGCTGTGGCGCCGGCTGGCGATGCCGCTGTTCGGCGTTTCGGTTTTCGCCACGATGCTCACGCTCACGCCGATCGGCCATGCCCGGGGTGGGTCTCGTCGTTGGCTCGGTCCCGAGGCCATTGCCGTGCAGCCGTCGGAATTCCTTAAGCTGGCGCTGGTGTTCATGCTGGCCGCACTCGCATGCCAACGAAGCAACTATCTCGAATCGCCGCGCACCGTCACCCAGTATTTCGTACGTCCGCTTACGGTTGTGGCGTTGGGGGCGATCGGGCCGGTTCTGCTGCAGCCCGATATGGGTACCGCCGGAGTGCTTGTCATCATCTTTGCCACGATCGCGGTCGCCGCCGGCATGCCCAAACGGGCCCTCGCTGAATTGGCTCTTGGGGCCAGCGCGCTCACGTTCGCGTTCGCCAAACTTTCGCCGTATCGCTGGGACCGGGTGGTCGCCTTCATGCGTCCTGGAGATGACCTGCAGGGCATTGGGTACCACGTGTACCAATCAAAGCTTGGCTTTGCCTCGGGCGGCTTGTTCGGACGAGGTTTCGGGGCCAGTCGGGCCAAGTGGGGTTTTCTTCCGAATGCCCACACGGACTTCATCTTCGCCGTCATCGGCGAGGAAACCGGCCTGCTCGGCGCAATTGTTGTGCTCGGTCTCTACGGCGCGTTGATCTTCGTCGGGATGCACGTGGCGCGACATGCCCGTGAACGTTTCGCGTCGCTGACGGCGGCGGCCATCACGACCTGGATTGCCAGCCAAGCAGTCTTCAACACCGGAGCTGTCCTCGGATCGCTGCCGGTCACCGGAGTGCCGTTGCCGTTCGTATCGGTCGGAGGCTCGTCGTTCATTGTGCTTATGGCGGCGACGGGCGTACTGGTGAATATCGCCCGGACGGGTCTGATCGATCCGGTGACCGCGGACGCAACCCGGCGTGATGCATCGCGCTCGGCGCGCGCCGCCGCCAGCCGAACGAGCCGTCCGGCGACGTGACCATGACGAGCCCACCCCGGACCCCCCGGGCCCCGTGGCTCGTGGTGGCGGGCGGAGGAACAGCCGGCCACGTGTTGCCCGCCATCGCCGTCGCCGACACCCTTGTTGCGCGCGGGGTAGCGCAATCGTCGATTCGATTCGTCGGCTCGGAACGTGGCGTCGAACGACGCCTTGTTCCGGCGGCCGGGTACAAGCTCGAAATGCTTTCGGGCCGTGGGCTGCTTCGATCGATGAAGCCCAAAGCGGTTGCCGCCAACGTTCGGGCGGTACTCGGTCTCGGTTCGGCGACAGCGCGCACGATCGTGTCGTTCGCCCGCCATCGACCGGCGGTGGTCCTCAGCGTTGGTGGCTACGCCTCCGTAGCGGCCTCGGTGGCTGCCTGGCTCACGCGGGTGCCCTTGGTGCTGGCGGAGTCCAACGCCGTGGCCGGGCGAAGCGTTCGCGCCTTTTCTCGCTATGCCTCGGCCTCAGCAGTGGCCTTTGATGGCACCGGACTTCCCCGGGCCGTCGTCACGGGGAATCCAGTCCGTCAGGAAATCGTGGCGTTGGCCATCAGTATGTCGACCGCACGTCGAGACGCTCGCCGTGCGCTCGGAATTGATGGTGAAACCTTCGTGGTGACCGTGTTTGGAGGGTCTCTCGGGGCTCGTCGGATCAACGACGCCGTCCTTGCCGCATGTGAAATTTGGGCGAACGAGGGTCGTGGAATGGTCATCCATCATGTGGTCGGTGAACGTGACCTATCAACTGCCGCCGACGGGCGAAATGCGTGGTTGGCCCGTCACCCCGATTCGTCGCTTCGCTACGAGCAGGTGGCCTACGAAGACCAGATGCCGCTTTGGTACGTCGCTTCTGACGTGGTTGTCTGCCGCGCTGGCGCGACATCGGTGGCCGACCTCGCCGTTTTGGGTGTTCCCGCCATTCTGGTGCCGCTCCCGAGTGCCGCCGAAGATCATCAGGCCGCCAATGCGCGGGCGGTCGCCGATGGTGAGGCTGCGGTCGTTGTCGCCGATCGTGACCTCACGGGGGCGCGCTTGGCCGCGGAAGTGAACGCGCTGTGGTCGGATCCCCACAAGCGTCAGTCGTTGTCCGACGGACAACGACGTCGGGCACGGCCCGATGCCGGTGATGCCGTCGCCGACCTTGTCATTCGCCACGCTCGGCGCCCACCTCCGTACGGCAAGGTGGGGAAGCTCCCGTGACGTTCACTCTGGACGCGCCAGTACGTGTGCATATTATCGCCGTCGGTGGGGCGGCGATGAGCGCAATCGCCACGATCCTTCACACCTGCGGACACCACGTCACGGGAAGCGACGCCGTGCCCTCGGCCACTCTCGACGTACTCCACGCACACGGAATCACCGTCCATATCGGTCACGATGCCGAACTCATCCGTGACGTCGATGTTGTCATCCATTCCGCGGCCATCAAGGATGGCAACGTCGAACTCGACGCCGCTCGGCGATCCGGAATTCCCACGCTCTCCCGGGCCGACGCCATGGAAGTCATCTGCGCCGGAAAACGGGTGTTGGCCGTGTCGGGTGCCCATGGCAAGACGACGACCTCGTCCATGCTCGCTACCGTTCTTGTCGACGCCGGATTCGATCCATCCTTCTTGGTTGGCGCGACCGTCGGTCGGTTCGGCTCCGGCGTTCGATGGACGGACACGTCTGAATGGTTCGTGATCGAGGCTGACGAGAGCGACGCATCGTTCCTACGCGCTCACGCCGAAGCCGTCATCGTCACCAACGCCGATCCCGATCACCTGGACTTTTGGGGCACGGAAGCAGCCCTCCTCGAGGGGTATCGAACCTTCATCAGCGATGCACCGCTCAGCGTGGTGTGTGTTGAAAACGCGGCGAGCGCATTGCTCGCGGCCGAGCGTTCCGATCTTCTCGAGTCCGGTCGTATGCACACCTACGGGTGGGCTCCCGAAGGGACGTGGTCCATCGAGGCGTTCTCCCCGCAGCGGTTGGCCTCCACGTTCGTGGTGGTGGAAGCCGGCGGTGAGCGCACGGCCGTCGACCTTGGCGTGCCAGGCGATCACAACGCGCTGAACGCGACCGCCGTGTTCGTGCTCGCCCGACTGCTGGGAATTTCGGCGACCACCGTGACCGAGTCGCTACGCAACTTCGGCAACGTGTCCCGACGATTCGAGTTCCGCGGCACCGCCAACGGCGTCACGTTCGTCGATGACTACGCCCACCTTCCGGCCGAAGTTGCCTCGACCGTGGCGGGGGCCCGACGCGCCGATTGGACGCGAGTCGTGGCGGTGTTCCAACCGCATCGCTTCACCCGCATTCGTGACGTCGGCACCCAGTTCGGTCCGGCCTTCGTCGATGCTGACGTCGCTATCGTCACCGGGATCTACTCGGCCGGACAGCAGCCCATCGAGGGCATCACCGGGCGCACCGTATTCGACGCCGTGAACGCGGCGCGTCCCGGACGGGAGCAGTACTACTGCGAGACCCGTCCCGAGCTCAGAGCGTTGCTGGAGCGCATCCTGGCCCCGGGTGACCTTGTTCTGACCATGAACGCTGGAGACCTGACCAACCTGCCCGATGAACTTCTCGGTTCATCGTGGGCCGAGGCCACGTCGTGAATGCCGCCGAGGCGAGTCCGGCCGACGAAAGTTCTGCCGATGCGGTGAACGCCGCCGCACAAATGCTCGGCGTCCGGGCCGAGCGCAGTGTGCAGCTGGCCTCGTTCACGACGTTTCGCATCGGAGGCGCCGCCGACCTGCTGGTTCGGGCCGAGACGATGGTCGACCTGCAACCCGTTGCCGACGCAGTCGCCGCCACGGGCATTGACGTGCTCGTCATCGGGCAGGGGTCGAACCTGTTGATCGCCGATGCCGGATGGCGAGGACTGGTCGTTGTCCTCGGTGGTAGCGAGTTCGACCAGATCGAAGTTCGGTCGCACGCCGACGGCGTGGTCGTTCACGCCGGGGCCGGCGTGAAACTGCCTGTCCTTGCGCGACGAAGCGTTGCCGAAGGTCTCACCGGTCTCGAGTGGATGGTCGGGGTGCCGGGATCGGTTGGCGGTGCGGTTCGGATGAATGCCGGTGGCCACGGCTCGGACGTGGCCGCCAACCTTGTCGACGTCGACATCGTCAACATGCTCGACGGTCTCGGTTGCGTTACGCGCTCGGCTGATGAGCTCGGGTTCAGCTACCGCCACAGCGCTCTCACGGCGGGTGACATCGTCGTACGGGCGTCGTTTGGTATCGGTCGTGCCGATGTGGTCTCCGGCGAGGACGAGCTACGCGAAATCGTCCGGTGGCGGCGGGCCAATCAGCCCGGTGGGGCGAACTGCGGATCCGTGTTCACCAATCCACCGGGGGACTCGGCGGGTCGACTGATCGACGCGACCGGTTTGAAAGGTCATCGACTCGGAACGGCCTCGGTGTCGGACAAGCACGCCAACTTCATCCAGGCCGACCCGAACGGGTCCGCCGTCGACGTGTGGCACCTGATCTTGCTGGTCCGCGACCGGGTGTTCACCGAGACCGGGATCATCTTGACGCCAGAGGTCCGCACCGCCGGCTTCGACGCCACCCTCCCTGAACTTCCCTCCGCCGAATCTTCGGCCAGCCAACCGGAGCCGACATCACCATGACCGACCTCACGCAGACGCCGTTCCCCAACGTTCGGCCCGGCCGGGGACCCAAGCGGCGCCCGGGTTCCGTCGGAGGGGTCGCCGTGCGGGCGCCGCTTCTTGACCCGACGCGGACGCCGACCGGTCCCCGCGCCGGGGCCCCGAAACGACGCAACGTCACGCATCCCAAGTTGGAGCAGCGTCGACGTTCCATTCGTCGGAGCGCGTCGTGGGCGGCGTGGCGTCCGTGGGTGGGCGCCGCGGTTGTTGTCGGGGCGCTCGGCGCCGCCGTTCTGATTGCCGTTGTGTCACCGCTGTTCGCCGTCAAGACGGTCACCGTCACCTTCTCGGGGTCGGCTGCGCAGAAGGCGGACATCGATGCGCTCACCACGTCGATGCGCGGCCGGAACTTGATTCGCCTGAACGTCGACGGTCGAGTCAAGGCGCTGCGCTCGATGCCATGGGTGGCCACTGCCTCCCTCCACCGTCGATTCCCGAACACCGTCGCCGTCACCGTTCAGGCTCACGATCTGGCCGGGGCCGTGGAACTCGTCGACGGTCGGGTGGCGTTGACCGCCACCGATGGTGCGGTTCTGTCGGTCGTGGCGGCCGACGATCCTTCCGTCGCCGGCCTCCCTCGGTTCGATCTGGGTCTGCGGTCGACCCCGGTCGCCGGTGATTCGCTCGCCGAACCGGCGTCCGCCGTGTTGTCGAGCGCGGCGTCATTCGAACGGCGCGAGGCGGGCCGACTCCGGCGCGTTGTGCTCGCCGGCAACGAAGTCACATGGGTCGTCCGCCCGCACGTCGGTGCTCCAACGGTCCGCGTCATCATCGGAGTACCCCGCGAAAGCGACGTTCCGGCGGCGGCTCTTACGTCGGTCCTTGCCCGTCGAGGACCGAGGCTTCGTGCCGTCGACCTACGAACGCCAGATACTCCCGTCGTCGAACTGGCCGACCGGTCGGCGAAACGCTGACGTCTTGCCGCGGGTGGGCGGCCCTCCGGCACTAACCTGCCCCCAATTCGCTTGGACGCGACCCACCCCGGTTCGTCGTCCCACTCTTCGGAGGTCCTTGTGGTTCCACCACAGAATTACCTGGCTGTCATCAAGGTCATC
>JANLQX010000346.1:0-5683 GCA_031368095.1 Actinomycetes bacterium
GCATCGAGGATCGCCGAGGCGATTTCGGCGTCGACGGTGTCGGCCCACCGCCTCGCCATCACCCGGCAATGCGCCACGGTGAGCGACGCGCAATGTTCGATCAACACGTCGACATCACGGGCCACGTAGTCGGCCCGGGAAGGAGTGAAGACGTGGAGGAGATGATCGGCCTGATCAAAGGTGAGGGTCGCGGTCGCCAGCGCGTGATGCAACGACGGGCAGTCCCGCAGACCACGGGCTTGGCGCAGCATGCCCATGGCGTGACCGTGCGAGATACGAAGTTTTCCTCGTAACCAACCAACCGCTGACCGGGCGCCATCGATCACATGCGCGTCGGCGCGGTCCCACCACACCAACGTGTCCAACAAGTCCAGGCGGGCCCGCTCCGCCCGATGCCACGCCTCGAACACTGCTTCACGTTCATCCGGAGGACGCCAGTTCTCCGAGAACTCGGCGTCCCATTGATCCCAGTGGTCGACCTCAGTTTCGAGCTCAACACCAGACAGGAACATGTATTCGACCATACCGAACACTATTGCAAGGTGCAAGTCAAACCGAAGATTTGTGGAGACTTCTTTTCCGCTATACCTAGAGATGCCTCCAGCTCAGAAGAGTGGTCGAACGACGACGTTGTCTCCGACGTCGAACGTTCGAGCCGGAATAGGCGGGTCCACTAGCCAACAGGTGTCGTTGTCCTTGAAGGCCACTCGTACAACGTTGCCTGAGGGGGAATCGAGTTCGCCGGAAGCATCGGCCTTAATGGCAGCCAAGCCCCCCTTTTTACATCGGACGATCAGCCACTCGCCGTTGAGCAGTCGAGAAAAGAGACCGCTGCGATCGCAGGCGACGGCTCCTCGCTGACGGGCGCACAACGTTTGTTCGTTCACGCGACCAAGTTCGATATCGGTGCTGAGCTTCATCCAGCCAGCGGGCGGGATCGCCTTCGCCAGTTCGCGGTCGTATCCTGCGGCGAGCGATCGTGCTTCGCTCGCCCGGATCGGTCGTACCGTCTCGGCGCCAGGGAAAATCCGTTGGTAGGCGAACCCGTCGGCGTATGCGAACTGCCTCAAACCGCCTTGATACACGTTGAGAGCTCGCGTTCTCAGCTTTGGAGGTGCGTCGAACAACTGTGACGGGAACCCACCGCTGTCTTGGCGGCCGATCCAGAAGAACCGCCACTCGTCTGACCTCCATGATCCGACCACTTCGAGGCCGGATGCGGTCGCTTGGATGGTTCCACCGCGCGATGACTGGACGATTCGTTCAGCAAGCGGCTGGGCGTCGCGGCGCGCAAGGTTGGTCGTGATGCTGAAGGTGATGGTGCTCCGCCCACGTTCGCGTTGCCACGTCCAGATGAACGGCGCTGGTTTGTCCCCCAGGCCGGACACCCCGCCAAGAACCACGGGCACGTGGTCGAGCGTGACGGTCTCAATGCCCGGGGGGACGGGTCCGTGAGACTGTTGTTCCTGCACGAGTACATCGACCCCGCGAGAACTGACCAAGGTGAAGGCCGAACCACGGATGGCGAAGTTTGCCGACTGGATCTCGTTTGCGCTGCTGGGCTGAAACGATGCTGGCACGAGACCGACGATTGGGTCTCTCGGTGAAGCAGCGCCAAACGTAAGTGTGCCTACGGCACCGCCGACCAGCGCAACAACGATTCCGCCAACAATGCCGGGGCCGAGTCTCAGCCGACGCGTGCGAGCGGTTGGCGTCATGGCCGGACGAGTTCGCCGGTCGGCTGTTGCCTCGTCGAGAATGGCGCGGCCGACGCGTTGCAACCGCAAAGCCAGCTGTGGCGACACCGTTTTGTCGAGAGTGTTCATTGGTCGTCCTCGGGGAGATGTTTGCGGAGCGCGATGAGGCCCCGGCGGAGATGGTTGGTAACGGCGGTGACGGCGACGCCACGGAGGTCGGCGACGTCGGCGATGGTCCAGCCATAGGCGTGGACGAGGAGTACGGCGGCTCGTTGGTCAGGCGTGAGTTTGCGAAGCGCGTCAATGAGTGACGGATCGATCGGCCGAACGACATTCGCGACCATGGCGTCGTCGGCCAGCGGATCGGCCCGACGGGCCCGCCACCGAAGCGATGGCCGAGCTTTCGATTGACCCACGCGGTAGAGGTAGGCGACCAGGTTGCGCACATCGCCGAGTCGATCGGTGTGGCCCAATGCCCAGGCCACGGCCTCGTCGGCGGCCTCTCCTCCGATCTCGGGTCCGTACCTCGCGACAAGGGCCTCAAGGAGGAAAGGTTGGCAGCGGGCGATCGCCGCTTCGATCGACGCCGGCACCGATGGCGTGCGTCGAATGACGAACGGCTGGTCGGACGTCGCCGGAATGCTCACACTGAGGTCGACCCGTTCGAGCGGCATCGACATTCAGCGTTCGGCGACTCTTAGAACTCTGGCCTGCGTACGGTCACGATGAGACTCGTGCCGTCGCTGTTTCGATACGTGACCTCCATGGTCACGGCGTCCGGTGGAAGCACGTAGATCGTCAGACCTGTTGATCCTGCGGGAATGAATCCGGAAATCGTCCGGCCGCTGACCGTGGCCGTTGAGTGAACCGGATCGCCGGTAGAAACCCACGTGCTGCCGACGAGCCGATTTACGGCATAGGGACCACAAGCGACATCGGTCTTCGACCGCACGCAGAGACTCTCGGAGTAGGAGCCGGTCTCAAGTCCGTGGCCCATCTTGGTCCAGGCGATGGGAGCGATCTTGGCCGCCTGTCGTTTGTCGACCTGTCGGACCAGTCGACGCATCTCCGATCGATGAAGGGCGCGGACGCTGTCAACCGATGGACTGGCGGTCACGATGAAGGAACCAAAGCGGAAACGGTTCCCGGACGGTGGGATTCCGGAGATCTCAAAAACACGGGTGAGCAACTCGGCGGGCATGTCGCTCCATGAGCTGACGATGTAGCGCTGTGGCGACGTCTTGATTCTCGTCGTGCCGTCCGCTCCAACAACCACGGTCTTTTCGCCTCCGAGTTTCAACGATGTTGATACTCCTGCTTCCTTCCATGACCCAACTGTGGTGACCCCGAGGTCCAACGGATCCCCTCCAGCATTCGTTCGAATGACGAACCGGACGAGACGGTCGATGATCGGGTCCAGCCCCGAGCGTTCGCGTTTGATCTCGACGTAGACCGAAGTGCCGTCAGAATTGTTCCAGCGGATGCTCGTTCGAAGCTGTCCTTTCGGGAATTCTGTCTCTTTGGTGAACACCGAAGCCCCGTCAATCTGCCTCTGGTCTTCGCCGTTCATTTTTCGTTGAGTCGTTCCGATGCCAGTGCTGACCAAAGCATCGACGCCTTCGACCGTGACCAGGTAGGTCAAATGTTGCTGGTCGGGTGTCGTCGCCGACTGAGACGAGATCGACTGGATTTCCGCGGCCTTGACGTTCTTAGGGATCACGCCGACGATGGGGTCGTCGGCCTTTGGGCCAGCCACCAGGAGACCGCCACCGGCGGCTGCTCCAGTCACCACCACGAGAGCAAGGCTCCGAATCCACCTGCCGCGGTTGCGCCGAGGCGGGGTTTCCATCCGAGGTGTGGCCGCAAAGGTGGGCGCGGCGTCGAAGGCGTTGCCGATCGCCGTAAGTCGGCGTTGCAGGTTCTGATCGATTTCGAGCGTGTTCATCGGTTCTCCTCCTGGAGGATGGTCCGTACCTTGGCAAGGCCACGGCGGAGATGATTGGTGACGGTGGAGACGGGTACACCGCGCGCGGCGGCAACTTCGGCGATGGTCCAACCGTGGGCGTGGACGAGCATCACGGCACTTCGATGATCAGGTGGCAGCTTGCTCAGTGCACGTAGCAATTCCGGGTCTACCGGGGCGATGTGTTCGGCGACGATCTGATCGTCGGAAAGCGATGGAGCTCGTCGGGCGGCCCATCGAATTGAGGGACGGGCCTTCGACTGCGCAACGCGGTAAAGGTACGCCAGCGGGTAGTCGAGGTCCGCAACCCGACTCGGGTGGGCAAGGGCCCAGGCCACGGCTTCGTCGGCGGCCTCGTGTCCGATTTCGGGACCGTACTTTGCGGCCATCGCTTGACGCAGCCTCGGCTGGAGCGCGACGACAAGGGCAGAGGTTTCGCCGATCGCTCCCGGTGCGGCTGCCCGTCTCGAAGCCGAACCCATGGTGAGATCACCAAGTCTGCTCGCGATTTCTGTCATGCAGTGTTGAACCACCGAACCAGGCGATGGCATTCACCTCACCAGCGGACGCGCCGCGCTCTCGTGTGGTGCACGGGTTCGGTCGATGGTGGGCTATTTCGAGGGGGTGGCGGTCAGACAGGCCGCCACCATGGCATCGATGGTTGCTTTGCTTGACGTTTGTTTCGTGTCCGTCGACCCATGATTCGTACACAGCAAGCCGGTGGCCAACGCCTTGTTCTTCACCAGTTGTGGCAGGTCTTTTTTGGCGTAGAACGAGATGCCAGGCGGGTTCGGCGAGTAGCTTTTGTCAAGAAAGGTGAAGTGGTGAGTGCTGTCGACAAGGAACGTCGCCTGTTCCGCGCCGGTCGTCGGGACGCCCTGTCGGTAGTCCTTGAGCGATGCTGCGTCGGGAAACGCCAACATCTGGGATCCATCGGGAAACGTCACCAACGTGTCGGGTGAGTCAACAACTCTTTTCGCTGTGGTGCCGATGGGAGCGCGGATCACGAGGTCCTTCTTCAGGTAATCGCTCGACGGGATTGCCAGTGTTACCGCCGAACCTGGTTTCGGAGGCTTCGCCGAAGCCGTCGAGGACGACAAGACGATCACCGCGAAACTTGTCGGAAGAAGCAGACCGACGGCGAGAACAGAACGACGAGACATCAGGTTTCCTTCAGCGGGTTGGGTTGGATCGACGCCTGGCGATGGGCGATTCCGACGACAGCAGAAGCGAGAACTGCCGCCGGAACGAGCCAGACAAGATGGCGAACGGCAGTGACGTTGCCTCGACCGATCGTGGTGGCGACGGTCCACGCAGGATTGAGGGAGAACCGGCCGAACGATGCAAGAGAAAAGGTCATCGCCAACACCGTGCAGCCGACGTACGCAGCGCCGACCCACACCGGCTTCGAAGCTGTCGTCCGCAGCGACACGGCGACGAACACCGCTACCGCACACGCCTGCAGAACAAATAGACGAGCGACCGTGAAGCGATCGATGGGCACTGCTCGCAACACCTCATCGTCAATGAGCCAGGCGCGCAGAGCAATCACACCAACAACGGTTCCGAGGACTTGCGCGGCCAACCACGCCAGCATCTCGGGAACCGAAATTCGGCGGGCCAGACCGAGCGCCACGGTGATGGTCGGTTGGAAGAACGTGGTTGTCTCAAACAGGACGGAGGCCGCCACGGCCACGGCAACCGGCCCCGCGGCGACGACGATCCACGACACCACGCCCCCCTGGCTTCGCAGTGCCGCGTAGCCGAGGAACGACACCGCGAACGCTCCGCAAAATTGCCCTGCGGTGGATCCAACCAGCTCGCGTGCGATCACTGACGAACTCACCGAGCGACGTTTTGCGTTGCGTTTGCTCATTCGGGCAAAGGTCCGTGCTCCAAGTGCGCCGATGATGCCGGCCAGCAACGGGGCAGTGATGAAGATCCATGTCGTTGATCCGAAGCGATCCCACATCGCCGCTCCGAGTGATCGAGCGGGGTTGATGCCGAGCGTGGTTGAACGCCC
>JANLQX010000347.1:0-28918 GCA_031368095.1 Actinomycetes bacterium
CCGGTTCGTCGAGCACCATGGTGAACGACGCGATCGTGAGGTCGAGGTCACGGTATTCCTCCATGTCGAGATTGACGAACTTTGGCGGCGCAAAGGACTGTGCTTCGCGATACAACGTGCGCAGACGATCAGCAACGGCGCTTACGGTTGCCTCAAAAGCAAGCGCGCTTATCGGGCTGCAGATCGACGAAATCTTCACGGACACGTAGTCCACGTCGGCGCGATGAAGGGCCCCGACAACGAGTTGCATCCGGGCGTCGGCTTCGTCGTGACCGAGGATTGCTTCACCAAGCACGTTGACGTTGGACCTCATGCCGGCGGACCGGCGAGCGGCCAGGTGACGACCGAGGCCCGGGTCCCGATCGAACACGATCACCCCGTTGGCCTCGGCCCGGAGCCGACGGATGACGAGCGGCATGACCAATTTCGGAGCGATTCGGGCGAACGCTGCGCCCACCCGGAGGAGGACGCGATCGGCCACCGCCAGGCCGGTAAGTTCGGCCTCCGCTACCAGGGTCGTGAAACGCTGCGCCGCGGCTCGCGGTTCGCCGATACGGACGACCTCGTCGGAGAGACGGCGCGTGAACTCGGCCACCGAAGGATCAACGACCACGGCTCGAAGGTGATGGCGGCGGATCTTGGCGCGGCGCGGCTCACCTTTTTCGATTTCCGATGCGCGCGCCAACAGTGCCGCCGCTCGCGCTACAGCAGCGGTGATGCGGATCTCGTCGTCGGCCGCCGATGAAGTTGACGGGGGGGTTCGTGTCACGACGTTGGTTCCCATGGCTCCACTCAACTGGAATCTGGGCCAAAGGTCTTGGTCGTTGCCATGGCCGGTCGTGTCGAGTTCGTCCTACGCATGAGCAAGTTCGACGAATCTCGGGGGGGACTGCGTCATGATGGCGATGTGTCTGCGGTAAACGAGATCGAGCTCCTGAGCCGGGTGTTTGCCGACCTCGCCCATGTGATGTTCTGTGCCAAGGACGCTGCCGGCCGGTATCTGGCCGCGAACGACGCGTTCGTTCGGCGGACCGGGCGGAAATCCTCCCGATCAGTCGTCGGTCGTCGCGCCGCTGACCTGTTTCCGCTGGACCTGGCGGGGTCCTACGAAGCACAGGATCGCGCCGTCTTCTCGTCCGGCACGCCGGTGCGGTTTCAGCTGGAAATCATCACCGACGCCGAGGGCGCGGAGGAATGGTTTCTCACCAACAAGATGCTGCTCGGAGACAGCGATGACCCTCCGTTTTTGGCGGTGATCTCGACCACCGCCCAGCTCCCGCGGCCGGCCTCGTCGACGGCCCCGCAACGGCCGCCCGGACTACGGTCGGCGATCGACTTTGCTCGGGTGCATTTCGCCGAGAACATTCGCGTTGATGTGCTCGCTGATATTGCCGGGCTCTCGCTCTCGCAATTCGAGCGGGCCACGCATCGAGCCCTCGGCGTGAGCCCCAAACAGTTCCTCCTCGGACTTCGGCGAGATCACGCGGCGACGTTGCTGGTGACCACGTCGATGCCGATCGCCGACATCGCCACGGCGTGCGGCTACTACGACCAGAGCCAGTTCACCCGACTGTTTCGTACGGCGACGGGCGTGACTCCGGGCGCCTATCGAGCGGCGGTCAGTCGCTGAGGAGCCGAGTACGAATTTCGGCAGCGAGCGCGGGCGAGGCGAACGACGCGTCGAGGGCATCGAGCTGCATGGAGATCAGGTCATGGCGCGAAAGTCCGAGGATCTGGTGGGCAAGAGCGAATTCGGTGGAGAGGTTGGTGGCGAACATGCCGGGATCATCGGTGTTGAGACACGTTCGCAGCCCCGCCGCTCGAAGTGCCGGGAGCGAGTGTTCCTCGATCGATGCGGCGACGCCAAGGAGCACGTTGCTGGATGGACAAACCTCGAGCATCACTCCGCCATCGACAAGGCGGCGAACAAGTTCGCGGTCTTCGATGCATCGAACCCCATGACCAATACGCTCGGCCCCGAGCACATCGATCGCACCCCGCACGCTGGCTGCTCCCTCGGTCTCGCCGGCATGCGGGACCGAATGCAATCCGAGAGCCCGCGCTCGATCGAACGACGGGGCGAAGAGCTCGGGCGGGAATCCCACTTCATAGCCGCCGAGGCCAATGGCGACCACACCGATCGGCGCATGCGGTCCGGCCAAAAAGTCGACGGTGACGGTGGACTCCGGCGGTTCGAGGTCACGAGGTATGTCGATGACCCAAGCCAGTTCCACACCGTGTTCGGTTCGGACACGACGCTGGCCCCGGTCGAGAGCCGACCCGTAGTCGCGGGCCGACATGCCGGAGCGCAGATGCGAAAACACCGTGCTCGTCACCTCGGCGTAGTAGACGTGGTGAGCGCTCAGATCCGCGCCCAACGCCATGACGGCGGTTTCGAGATCGTCGCCGGTGCGCAGCTGCTGCAGTCCGAACAGGAATTGTCGAGCGAAGTCGGGGAACCCCTCGAAGCTGAATCGATCGGGAAATCCGTTGGGCCAGATCGGTGTGTGGTCGGCCCCGTGGCGAGCGGCCAACATGGCCACCGTGCTCGGACTCATGGAACCTTCGAGATGGACGTGAAGTTCGACCTTCGGCAGTTCGGTGACCCACATCGGGTTGGTCGAATCGACAACAGAGGGATTCATGCCAACGAGCTTGCTCCAGCTCGACCAGCGGCGCGACTCGGCACGAGACGGCTCACTGTGCCGCCCCACCCAACACGAGATCGACGAGATCGTCGACAAATGCCTTGGGAATTGGCTGATGCAGAAGAAGCCGTCGATAGAACAACGGTCCGGCGAGAACAGCCATCAACGTTTCGATGTCGAGACCGGGCCGTAGGTCGCCTCGCTTGACGGCCACTCGAAGCCGATCCCGCAAGGGTGCCCGCTTGGCGGCGATGAACGCTTCGTTCAATGCTCGGAAGGCCGGGCTTCGTTCCGATGCCTCGATCATCGCCGGGAGCAACGACGCCATGTCCCCGGAGGTGAGTTCGGAGGCCAGCATGCGAAGGCCGGCGATGAGGTCATGGCGAAGGTCTCCGGTGTCGTGCACCGGCACGGCACCTTTGGCGGAAACGAAGACGTCGAGGAGCAGATGATCGCAATCGGGCCACTGCCGGTAGATCGTGGTCTTGGCCACCCCCGACAACGCCGAAACCGCCTCGATGCTGACACCAGCAAAGCCGTGGTCGCGCAACAGCTGACGGGTGGCGTCGATCACCGCCGATCGTGAGCGTTGCATCCGCGGGTCGGTCGGCCCGTCCTTCGGCTCCGTCGTAACGACGGTCGACTTCGGCGCCACGTCAGTGTCCGGCGGGACGGACGTCCATCACGAGTTCTTCGCGGGGGAACCAGCGGATCACGGCGGCAGCGACCACGACCATCAGGACGGCGGCCACGCGGAACCCGATTTGCATGCCACCGACGAATTCGGACTTGGCCGTGCCGAGCAGGCTTTGCAATTGGGGCAGACGGTCCTTCAAGGTGTCGATGCCGGGCGCGGCAGCAACGAGACCACCGAGCGCACCAACACCACGACGGGCGGTCTCGGCCACCTGCGCCGCCTCGGGAGGAAATTGCGCGATCGCTGGCTTCATGCCGCTTCGGTAATGCGAGCTGAGGATCGAACCGAGAACGGCGATGCCGATCGCGCCACCGACTTCTCGCGTGGTGTCGTTGACGGCCGACCCGACCCCCGCCTTATCGAGCGGAAGCGACAACACGATGCCACTGGAAAGGGTCGGAATGCATAGCGCCGGTCCTGCCGCCATGACCATGAGCGAGAGGGCGATGAACCAATAGGGCGACGTCGTGGAAATGAGCGAGAGCAGGAACAGGGCGACCGGGAGGATGGCGAAACCGAGGGCCACCACCCGCCGCGTGCCGAACTTCGCTCCGAGCGCAGGTGCGCGCGGCGACAGGGCGATCATGACCATGGCGAACGGCAGGGTGGCGAACCCGGACCGCAGTGGTGAGTACCCGCGAACCGACTGCAGGTATTGAGCGATCAGGAAGAACATGGCGAACATGGTCAAGAAGACGGCGGTGACGCCGAGCGCACCGATACCGAATCGTGGGATCGAGAAGAACTTCATATCCAGCATCGGTTCGGCCGAACGGCGCTCCCAGAGAACGAAACCGGTCAGGGCCGCGGCGGCCACGATGAACGCCCCGACGGAGTGGATAGAACCCCAACCCTTTTCCGGCCCCTCGATGATCCCGTAGAGCAACGATCCGAACCCGGTGACGGACAGCAGAGCCCCGAGGGGATCAAGACGTCGACTGACCTCTTCCTTCGACGACGGGCAGGTCACGGTCACGAGAATGAGTGCGAGAAGCGCAATGGGGACGGAGACGAAAAACACCGAACCCCACCAAAAAGAGTTCAGGACGAGACCGCCGGAAAGGGTGCCGATCACACCACCGGCACCGGCGAATCCGGTCCATACGGCGATGGCCTTGGGCCGCTCCTTCGGCGGGAACACGCTCGTGAGCAACGACAGGGTGGAGGGCATGATGAACGCCGCACCAACACCCATGAGGCCGCGCCAGGCAAGTAACTGAGCCGGTGATGTTGATCGGCTGGCCAGGATCGACGCGACGGCGAAGAGGGTCAACCCGCCCTGTAACGCACCGCGTCGACCGAACTTATCGCCGAGCGCTCCGGCCGGGAGGAGAAGTCCGGCGAACACCACGGCATAGAGATCAACGATCCACAGCAGCTGGCTGTCGGTCGGGAGAAGTTGAGCCCGAATTGACGGAATGGCGGTGTTGACCGAGCTCACCGCTGCCACCACCAGCACCAGGCTGAGACACAACACGGCGAGAATCGCCCATCGCCGGGCGAAAATCTTCGGGTCAATGCCACCGGTATCTTCCGCGCCGAGATCAGGAATCGTTGCTGTCGCTATCGAAGCCATGGAAACGTCTCTCCTTTTCGCTACGCCACCGTAGCGAAGCGTAAACGATACACCTCCGTAGCGAAACATCAAGTGGACAATCGCGTTTCTGATTCGGAAGGTCGTCGACTCCGTGAGAGAGTGGATCCAATGGCGCAGGCAGATCGACGACGCACAATCGGGTCCCTGTCCCTGGCGTACGTCCTCCTCGCCTGTGGGCTTTCGGTCACGGCGGCTCTGCCCGAACTTCGCCGGACCGTAGGAATGAGTGACACCGTTACGTCGTTGCACGGCTCGTTCTTCGGTTGGGGCCTGCTGCTTGGTGGGCTCTTCGGATCTCGAGCGCTGTTGCGCTACGGACGGATGAACGTGCTGGTGATCGGCGTGATTGCGGTGGGAGTTGGGGGGGTGCTGTTCGGGACCGCCCACGTTGTTGCGCAGAGCCTGACGGGTGGTGCCGCCATCGGCCTCGGGGGTGCGGCGATGGTGTCGGCCATACCTGGACTGGTGGCCGATCGGTTTGGGCCGGAACGCAACGCCATTTTCACCAAGCTCAACGTGGCGCCGGGAATCGGTGGGTTCACGTTTCCACTGCTGCTGGCGATCGCACCGATCATCGGGGTTTCGTGGCGTTGGCCGACCTCATTGCTTCCCGGGCTTCTCGTCGTCGTCTTCCTCGTGAGCGTGGTGCCGCTTCTTGGCGGGGTGACCCGCTCGGCGCCCTCTGTTGGCCCCGGAACTCGGATGCGTGACGTCGTCGGCCTCCTGCGTTTGCACGGGGTGCGGCAACGTTTCGTCCTGCAAATTTTGCACGTCGCGATCGAGTTCTCGCTCGGTACGTGGATGGTGGTCTTCCTCCGCGAGGAGGGCGGTTTCTCGAAGGCGGCGGCGCCGATCGGGGGAGCCGCTTGGGCGATCGGCATGATGGCATCCAGGTCGCTCGTGCCGCGGCTGATTACGACGTTCGGTAGCCGGCTGGAGGCGATGTGTCTCCTGGGCGGAATCGGAAGTGCACTGGCTATTCTGGTGGTGCCGGTAGCGCCGATTCGGTTGCTCTGCGTGAGCTTGGCGTCGTTCAGTTTCGGTCCGCTCTACGTGCTCGGTGTTGAACGCCTGTTCGTGAACGCCGAAGCTGCCGGCGTCGACGACACCACGGCCGTGAGTTCGCTCACAGCAGTCTCGTCGGGGCTCGCCATCACGATTGGCCCGTTCGTGGTTGGCGTGATCGCCGACCGCATCGGCCTGCGCGGTGCGCTGTTGTTCAGCCCGGCGGCCGCAGCCGTGGCGCTGTTCCTCTGTGCCGTGCGCTGGGGCGACGAGGCCGGCAGAATCGGACAGACCGAGTCGGCCCCTCGGCGCGTGACTGCCAGCTGATCCCAGACCTCGGGTTGGGGCATCCCAGACCCGGCGTTTTCGGTCAGTTTTCGGTCGATTTCAGCCGGTGTGGGATGCCTCTTGGCCCACTCTGGGATGCCGCTCCCGGCTTAGCCTGAGTGATGGAGTTAGGGCTAGGGCAACGAGACGGCGACGATGCGGTCGCCGAAGTGTTCGCTGATCCACAACGAGCCGTCGGGGCGAAGAGTCACGGTGTGCGGACCCTCAAGGCCCGTCCGCAGGACTAGCTGCGCGCCAGTGGCCAGCGTGACTCGGCGGAGCTCACCAGTAACAAGTAGCGAAACATATGCGTACGTTTTATCGACGGCAATGCCGGTCGGCGTGGCGTTGCGGTCGAACGTGGCCACCGGGGAGACGACGCCCTTGCACTGCTGGTCGCCGGCGCAGCGGGGCCAGCCGAAGTCGGCGGCCTTGGTGTCGGGGCCGGCGTAGGCCACTTCGTTGATCTCCTCGACCGGCGCGTTGTCGATGTTGTCGCCAATCTCGGTGGTGAAGAGCCGGCCGTCGGGGGCGAACACATGGGCGTAGGCGTTCTTCAGCCCGATGCCGAGTTTTGTCGATGTCTTCGTGAGGGGATCAAAGACCCACAGCGTTCCGCTATTGATCACCGCATCAGTCCCGGCGAGTGAGCCGGTGGTCTCGTACACGATGCGATTGTCGGGCGTGGTCGTGAGCGTTCCCTCGCTGCGCCCGTTGAACGGGAGGTCGTCCACCAAAACCTCGATGGCTCCCGGCTTCGTGGCCGATCCGCCCCACGACGCGCGGACGAGGCGGCGACGCTCCATCACCCAGATGAACCCGTTGAGCCACGCCACGCCGGTCGGCTTGTCGAGCCCGCTCAGGAGTGTGAGCCGCTTCCCGGCGACGGGATCGACGGCTACGAGTTGTCCCGTCTTGGCGTCTTCGTCGCCGGCGAGCTGGGCGATCAACAACCAACCACCGGGGCCGTCGGTGAACTGCGTGGGCCCATCGAGGGCGTCGACGATGACCTTCGTGGTGGACACCGCCGACGCACTCGTAGTCTCGGACGAGGTCGTCGTCGAACCTGACCTGGTCGTGACCACGAAGATCCCGGCTCCCACGGCCATGGCTGCGGCGACGATCGCCACGATCGGACGACGCCGTCGTTTGGACGGGTTTAGCAGCTCGTTCACCTCAGGCACGCTACCGAAGCACAGTCGATACCCCATCCACTAGACCGGGCGAGGTGTCGACTGCTGCCAACTCCAATCGGTTCTCAGGATTCGCCGATCTCTATGACGCGCATAGGCCATCACCACCAGCCGCGCTCGGCGGACTGCTGTGTTCATATGCGAACGTAGCTCTCCCCGGCGTGGTCGACCTCGGCAGCGGAACCGGACTGTCCACGAGGTGGGCGGCGTCGTGGGCGGCGTCGGTCGTCGGCGTTGAACCGAACGCTGATATGAGGAAGCAGGCGGAGAAACGGCCAGTTCCAAATGCGGTCTATCGGACTGGGGTGAGTCATGACACCGGTCTTGACACCGGTAGTGCCGACGTCGTCATCGCCGTCCAGGCCATGCACTGGATGGAACCCGTTGCCACGCTCACCGAAGTGGCGCGCCTCCTCCGACCGGGCGGCGTGTTTGCGACGATGGACGCCGACTGGCCGCCGGTCAGCGGTGTCACCGGAGCCGAACGGGCATGGGCGGTGATTCACCGAAGAATCCGAGTGTTCGAGGCCCGCCTCGCCGCCGGGCTCAGCGGGACTGCGCTCGTGGCCGAGATCGACGACACCGACCCGGCCCTGATCGACGAGGACCTCACCGACCCTCATCGCAACCGCGCCATGCCCGACGGAGTGACGAGTTGGTCGAAGCGTGAACACCTCGCCAACATCAACGCCAGCGGCTTCTTCGACCTCGTCCGGGAGGTGGTCTTCGACGAACCAGTTGGCATCGCCGACATTGACGACCCGACCCGGTTCGTCGCCCTACTTCGCAGCCAAGGCAGTTACCAAGCATTGCGACGACGAGGTCTGTCCGACGCCGACATCGGGGTTGACTCGTTCGACGCTAGCGTCAGGGGGGCCTTTCGCCATGCGGCAAGTCGGCGAGCCATCTCGTTCAGTTGGCGCGTTCGGCTCGGTGTCGCTCGGACTGCACACGTACACTCGCCGGACGTCGCATCGGGCGACGAAGGACACGGAGTATCTGCGTGAATTGGGAAGCGTTTGTCACGTGCGCAGTCACCGGATCAGGGGAGACGACTCGAAAGAGTCCGCACGTACCGGTGAGCCCGCAGCAGATTGCCGAGTCGGCGATCGATGCCGCCGCCGCCGGCGCTGCTGTCGTCCATATTCACGTGCGCGATCCGCGGACGGGTCTGGGTTCTCGTGATGTCGGTCTGTACCGCGAAGTCGTCGAGCGGATTCGCGCCTCGGATGTCGACGTCGTCATCAACCTCACGGCCGGGATGGGCGGTGACATGGTGCTCGGTGGAGCGGAGCGGCCCTTACCTCTCGCCGCCGACGGTACCGACATGGCCGGGGCCACGGAGCGCCTTGCGCATGTGGAGGCGTTGCGTCCCGAGATTTGCACGCTGGATTGCGGCACCATGAACTTTGCGTCGGGTGGTGACTACATCATGGTGAACTCGCCTGCGGTGTTGCGGGCCATGGCCAGGCGGGTCCAGGAACTCGGCGTGCGGCCGGAGTTGGAGGTCTTCGACACCGGCCACCTGGTGCAGGTGAAAGAACTCATCGCCGATGGCCTGCTCGACGATCCCCTCATGGTGCAGCTGTGCATGGGTATCTCGTACGGCGCCCCCGACGATCCCAATACGTTCATGTCGATGGTCAATCTGCTTCCGCCGAAGACGATCTTCTCGGCGTTCTCCATCGGCCGCATGCAGATCCCCTTCGTGGCCATGGCGGTGCTGGCCGGTGGCAACGTTCGGGTCGGGTTGGAGGACAACTTGTATCTCGGCGCCGGGCACCTGGCGACCAACGCCGAGCTGGTGACGAGGGCGGTCGAGATCATGAGGGCCATGAACGTGACGGTGATGACGGCGGCTCAGGTCAGGACCAAGCTCGACCTCGTGAAGCGCTCCTGACATAGAGTCACCTTTCAGCCGAGCATTCGCAGTTCCACGCCCGTGCATGTGACGCCAACTCCACCGCAGGCCTTTCACCCACAAAAGGGACCAACCCATGGACATCAACGATCCGTCTACCCACGATCCGGCGTCATCTTCGGGAGGAATCTCCCGTCGTGACTTGTTCAAAGGTGTTGGCGCGTTCGCCATCACCACCGGCCTTATTGGCGGTATCCCGCTGACTGCAAGCGCGGCCACGGCGAGCAAACCCAAGCGCGGCGGGACCCTTCGAGTCGGCGTCGTCGGCTCGACCAACGACATCCTTGACGCCCAGACGATTGTGGCCAAGGCCGACCAGGCTCGCCTCATGGCCGGCTTCGAGACGCTGCTGGCGTTCGACGAGAACTTCAAGCCGTCGAACAAATACGGTCTCGCCGAGTCCGTTGTCGGCAAGAGCACGACCGACTACGTGATCACCCTGAAGAAGGGAATCAAGTTCCATAGCGGCAAAGCCGTGACCGCCGACGATGTGGTTTATTCCTTCCAGCGTCTGCTCGACGCCAAGCTCGCTCTGCCGTCGTACAAAGCCCTGAAGGACTTCATCGATCCGGCCCAGGTCAAAAAGATCGACGCCCGTACCGTTGAGATCACGCTCCTCAAACCGTCGGTCGATTTCAAGTCGACCCTCTGCGCGTATACCAACACGATTGTTCCCGTTGGCTACACCCGAGAAGGTACCCAGATCGGAACCGGGCCCTACAAGGTTGCGAGCTTCACCCCGGGTCGCGAGAGTCGCCACGTTCGCAATGCGTCGTATTGGCAGAAGGGCAAGCCGTATTTCAACGAAGTTGTGATTCAGGACTTCGCTGACAAGCCAGCGCTCGTCAACGCTCTGCGTTCGGGTCAGATTGACGCCGCCATCGATGTGCCCCTGACCGACATCGGGCCGCTCAGCACCACGCCCGGCGTCAAGGTCAACGAAGTGGCCGGCGGGGCATGGCTCACGATTGTGATGTTGACCGACAAGGCCCCGTTCAACGATCCCAAGGTCCGCCAAGCCATGCGTCTGGTCATCAACCGCCAGGAGATCCTCGACCGAGCCCTGCAGGGTCACGGCCGGCTCGGGAACGACCTCTTCGGATATATTGACGAGACCTACAACGCCAACAAGTTCGCCCAGCGAACCCAGGACATTGCCAAAGCCGTGGCGTTGCTCACGGCGGCGGGCTACAGCAAGGACAAGCCCCTCGAGGTAGATCTGCCGGCGCCGGACGACACCGGCGGCTTGATCCCGATGGCCCAGGCCTTCGCTGAACAGGCCAAGGCCACCGGCGGCATTTTGAAGGTCAACGCCAAGGCCATGGACTCGACCTACTGGGACACGACGTATGCCAAGACACCGATCTACACCTCCTACTGGTCGCCACGTGCCTATCTCGCCCAGATCGGCGCCACCGCCGGGTACGGCGAGACGCTCTACGAGAAGACAAACACCAAGTACAACGATCTGTACGTGGCCGCCGTTGGCGAAGCCGACGATGCCAAACGCCTCGCCCTGATCAAGCAGCTCCAGCAGTTCGACTACGACGATGGTGCCTACATCATTCCGGTTTTCAACAGCTTCGCCGATGCCTACAAGGACAAGTTGCAGGGCATTGTGAATCGTCCCGGACAGCTCAATTTGGACTACTACGGCCGCGGTTTCCAGGAACTCTGGTTTAAGTAAGCGAACGGAATATGTGTGACCGGGCTGCCTCTCGCAACGAGCGGCAGCCCGGTCCGCGTTTCCCATACAACTGCCGCGAACTGATCTGATGCGTCATACGCCGATACTCCGCTTTGTCGCCAAACGCGTCCTGTTCGGCCTGCTCACCCTTTTGGTGATCTCGGTCCTGATCTTTGGCGTCACCCAGGCCCTTCCGTCCGACCCGGCGGCGGTGATGTTGGGTCGCGACGCCACCCCCGAAGCAGTTGCCGCGCTCCGTCATGATTTTGGTATGGATCGGTCACTGCCGAGCCAATACACGCACTGGCTCGGCGGCGTCGTCTCGGGTGATCTCGGTACCTCGTTTTCCACCCGGCTGCCGCTCTCGGAATACATCACGCCTCGGGTGGCCAACTCGCTGTTCCTCCTCGCCTGCGCCGGGCTGGTCTCGATTCCCATCTCGCTCGCCATCGGTGCTTACGCGGCGTTGAAACGGGACAAAGGTTTTGACAACGCCTCGTCGCTGGTGCTGCTCGTGCTCGCGGCGATGCCCGAGTTTGTGGTTGGCACCCTGTTGGTGATTCTCCTCGCCACCTTTGTGTTCAAGGTGCTGCCGGCGACCACCTATCTCTCGCCCGACCAACCGCCCTGGGCCGATATGAAAGGCCTCGTACTGCCCGTCCTGACGCTCGTGTGCGCGGTCACGCCGTACGTCGCTCGGGTGATGCGGGCATCGATGGTGGAAGTGTTGGAGAGCGATTACGTGGAGATGGCTCGGCTGAAGGGAATGCCCGAACGTACGGTGCTTCTCCGCCATGCGCTGCCGAACTCGGTCGGCCCGGTGTTCCAAGTCATTGCCCTCAACCTCGCCTACCTGGCCGGCGGCGTGATCATCGTCGAACGCCTCTTCAACTTTCCCGGCATCGGCAGCGCTCTCGGGGAGGCGGTCCGTAGTCGCGATCTGCCGGTGGTGCAGTTCCTTGCCTTGGTCATCGCCGCGGTGTACGTGCTCACCAATCTGCTGGCCGACGTGGGAACGGTGCTCGTGACTCCCAGACTGCGAACCCGGCTCTGATGACAGTGATCGACGCGGGGCACGCGCCGTCAACGCCGTCCGGCTCCGCATCGGTGCTCGCCGTTGATCGACCGCCGAGTGTGCTTCGCCAGGCACTGCGAATGCGGCGAACCCAAATCGGGCTTGTAGTAGCTGGCGTCATGGTGGCCATCGCCCTGTTCGGCCCGTACCTGGCCCCCTACGGAGCTCGCGAGTACGTCGGCAGTCCCAACGTGCGCAACGCCCCCAAGACGCGTTTTGGAACCGACTACTTCGGTCAGGACGTGTGGTCGCGGTTCCTTCACGGAGGGCGCTCGATCCTCATCCTCGCAGTATGCGCCACGATTCTGGGAGTGGGCCTCGGCACGCTCTTCGGGCTCGCCGCCGCCTACGCCCGCGGACGGACCGATGAGCTCCTCATGCGGGCACTCGACATTCTGCTCGCCTTCCCCCAGGTGCTCCTCTCGCTGGTCGTCATCGCCATGTTCAGCCCGAGTGGATTCGTCGTCGTTCTTACCGTTGGATTCACCACGGTCCCTCGCGTCGCCCGCATCATGCGGGGGGCAGCGATCGGCGTAGTGGAGCGCGACTTCATCGGCGCCGCCGAAGCGATTGGTGAATCGCGCCGGCGCGTTCTGTTTTCCGAAATCTTGCCGAACGTGAGCGCGACCCTGTTGGTCGAGGCGAACCTTCGGCTCACCTACGCCGTCGGCCTCATTGCCTCGCTGTCGTTCCTCGGATTCACTCCCGAGCTCAACTCGGCGAACTGGGGTCTGATGATCCAGGAGAACGGAAGCGCGCTTACGGTGCAGCCGTGGGGCGTTTTCCTTCCGACGTTCGCCATCGCCGCGCTCACGGTCGGCAACGGTCTCATTTCCGACGGACTGTCGCGTGTCGTCGCTGGTATCGACCGGGGCAAAGCCAACGTATGAGCGGACTTCGAGTCAACGGCCTGCGTCTCGAGGTCACGTCCACCGGACACGACATCGTCGACGACATCGATCTCCACGTCCCGGCCGGCACAGTCCTCGGTCTGGTCGGAGAATCGGGGTCGGGCAAGACCACCGTCGGTCTCGCCGTGCTCGGCCACACCCGCCATGGGGTGCGCATCGCCAGTGGTGCAATCACCTGTGGTGACACCGAGATTCTGTCGCTGAGCGCAGAGGCGTTGCGGGCGGTGCGCGGCGGGGGAGTGACCTACGTGCCGCAGGATCCGGCATCGTCACTGAACCCGGCTCTGCGTCTGCGGACCCAGCTCGCAGAAGTGCTGGAGGTCCACAACTTCGGAGGCAGCAGCGCGGCGCGAGACGCTCGTCTCATCGAGATGATGCGCGAGGTTCTGCTTCCCGACGACGCCCAATTCTTGCAGCGTTATCCGCATCAGCTGTCCGGCGGGCAGCAGCAGCGGGTGGCGTTGGCCATGTCGTTCGCCTGCCGCCCGGCCGTGATCGTGCTCGACGAACCGACCACCGGGCTCGACGTTTCCACCCAAGCCCACGTGCTGACCACCGTCCGTTCACTGGCCAAGGCCCACGGGGTGGCGGCGCTTTACATCACCCACGATCTCGCCGTCGTTGCCGATCTCGCCGACGCCGTGGCCGTGATGTACGCCGGACGGGTCGTCGAACAAGGCGCCACCGCCGACATCTTTGCGCGACCAGCACATCCCTACACCCGCCACCTCGTGGCTGCTGCTCCCGACATCGGAGGTGCGCGGGAGATCGTCGGCCTCAGTGGTCGCGCGCCGGCGCCGGGGAAGCGACCCGACGGATGCTTTTTCGCCTTGCGCTGCGAACTTGTCACCGACGCCTGCCGGGTGGCGATGCCGGCGCTTATCGATGTCGCTCCCGGGCACGGGGTGCGGTGCATTCGCTCAGGTGAATTGGCTGCGCAACCGGTAGTGGTGGGTCGCCATCGCGGCGCTGGCGTCCGTGCTGACCCGGTCATGAGTGTGACTGCGTTGAACGCCGGGTACCAAGGAACCATGGTGGTGCGCGACGTCGGTTTCGAATTGCATCGCGGTCAGTGTCTCGCCCTAGTCGGTGAGTCCGGTTCCGGAAAGACCACGGTCTCGCGTTCCATCGGAGGTCTGCATCATGAATGGACCGGCCAAGTGACACTGAGCGGGTCCCCGTTGGCGCGGGCATCGCGCCAACGTTCTTTGGAGCAGCGGATGAAGGTGCAGTATGTCTTTCAGAACCCGTACTCGTCCCTAAATCCACGGCGCACCGTCGGCGACTCGGTGATGCGCCCCCTCCTCGTCGCCAAGACTTCGCGCCGCGAGGCCGAACAACTCGTCGCCGAAATGTTGGAGCGTGTCGCGCTCACTGCGGCGTACGCCAACAGCTACCCGAACCAACTTTCGGGCGGCGAACGCCAGCGGGTGGCGATTGCCCGCGCGCTCGTCAGTCGTCCAGATGTGCTCGTGTGCGACGAAGTGACCTCGGCTCTCGACGTACTGGTCCAGGCCGCCATCGTGGAACTGCTCGGTGGTCTTCGTCGAGATCTCGGACTCTCCATGCTGTTCGTGACCCACAACCTTCCGCTGGTTCGTTCCATTGCCGACTCCGTGGTCGTGATGAACGAGGGCCGAATTGTTGAGCAGGGACTATGCGAGGACGTGATCGGCAACCCGCAGCAGGAGTACACCGCCCGCCTCATCGCCGACACGCCAAGCATCGAACAATCACGCTGACATTTCGGCCTATCGACAGTGACGGCGTGCCCAGTGTTCTGGGCCAGCTCACTGTTCTGGGTCGGGAAACTCGCACTGGTGCAACTCAGCCGACCCAACAAATTGAGCCGACCCAGTTTGACCTCGCTTCAGCACCCGCTTAGGCGGGAGGGAATCGGCGGGACCGTTCCACGTCGTTGAGGTCGAAGTGGTTGCGCATGAATCGTTCGGAGGCGTCGACGAAGGGCTGGTGATCCCACGAGGTTCGTCGACCCTGGCGCATCGCGGTGTCGACGAGACGCCGGGCCCGTTGGCTGGCCAGAACGTTGGCGTGGATTGCCGTCGTATCCCACCGTTCGGCAAGAAGCTTCTCGAACGACGCGAGTGTTGCGGTCACGTCCGGTGTCGACGCCGAGTTCGGCAGAGCCAGGTTCACGAGTTCGTCGGGGTCGGCCACGAGGTCATAGAGCTGTGGCGGGTCGGCGTCGCAATGGATGTACTTCAGATCGCCATCACGGATCATGAGGATCGGGGCGATGGCTCCCTCGCCGAGGTACTCGCCGAACACCCGTCGACCGAGCTGGTGATCACCACCGAGGAGCGGCCGGAGCGAATCACCGTCGGTCTCGGCGGGTAGTTCGGCGCCGGCTAGCTCGACGAAAGTGGGGAGAAGGTCGATCAATGACACGTGCTCCGGTGAAACGCCCGGAACCACTCCCGGTCCGGCGACGAGGAGCGGAACCCGGCATGCGGCTTCGAAGAAGTTCATCTTGTACCAAAGCCCGCGTTCGCCGAGCATGTCGCCGTGGTCGGCCGTAAAGATCACCACGGTGTTGTCGGCCATGCCGCAGGTAGTAAGCGTACCAATGAGATTGCTGACCCAGTCGTCAACGTACGACACGTTCGAATAGTATGCGTGCCTAGCATTGCGGACCTGGGCCTCGGAAAGTCCTTCGTCGTCCATGGCGGACACGTTGCGGAGTCGCCGACTGTGCGGGTCCAGCATGGATGCCGGTAGCGGGCCTACTCGCGGCAGGTCGATGGCATCGTGGTCGTAGCGGTCCCAGTACTGCTGTCGAGCCACATAGGGGTCGTGGGGATGCGTGAATGACGCCGTCAACAACCACGGGCGTTCGTCGGTGCTGCGGGCCAGGTCACGGAGTTTGCGGATTGACTGGAAGCCAACTTCGTCGTCGTAGTCCAACTGATTGCTGGAGTCGGCGACGCCCGCGAACCGCACACTGTCCATGTTATGGAACCACCAGTCGAAGCGGCCATCAGGATCCGACCAGTCCGGCGTCCACCCGAAGTCGGCGGGATAGATGTCCGTCGTGAGCCGTTCCTCGAAGCCATGCAGTTGGTCGGGGCCGACGAAGTGCATCTTTCCGGCGAGGCAGGTCTGGTATCCGGCGGCGCGAAGGTAGTGGGCGAAGGTCGGCACGGAGGCCGGGAGTTCGGCGGCATTGTCGTAGGCGCCGATCCGCGAATTGCGCTGGCCGGTCATCATGGCGAAGCGAGCCGGCGCGCAGAGGGGACTATTCGAATAGGCCGACGCAAACCTTCGACCCTGTCTGGCCAAAGCGTCCAGGGCTGGGGTCTGGACGACCGGATGGCCGTAGCTCGGAAGCAACGGTGCGGCGAGTTGATCGGCCATGATCAGCAAGATGTTGGGGCGGCGCTTCACTCCCTGATCATCGTCGCTGGCCCAGCCGTTTGCCCAGCCGCTTGCGCAGCATCGTGAAGGGCGTCGAGCAGTGCCCGGGCTCGACCGTCGTTGTTCTCCGGTTGCAGCATGTTGGTCGAGTAAGAAAAACCGACCCGTAGCCCTGGCCAGGCGCCGTGCGACGAGCCACCGGCACCGGTGTGGCCGAACGCATCGTCGCCCGGTCCGAGCGCGCTCGGGGTGTGGGCCAGCTCGAAGCCGGTCGGACCAAAACGGAGCGGTCGACCGGTCAACGGATCGTCACCGGCCGATTCAAGCGATCGACCGGTCAACATGGTCGGCGCGCGTATCAATGTGTTTGATGCCAGGAGCGAATACAACGTCGCCATGGCCCGAGCCGAAGCAACCGCATTGGCGGCGGGGATCTCCAGGGCGAGCACCGCCGGGTCATCGATGCGAGTGAACGCGTCGCGAGCCGCACCGTAGACGAGTGCCAAACGCGGGTCTGGGTTCGGAACGAGGAAGGCGGTGAGCTGATAATCATCAGCGCGCGTAAGGTATGAGACGCGAGCGGCAAGGGGGTCGGACGAGGTCAGGCCGAGTCGAATATCCAAGTTGTACGGAACGGCGATTTCATCGGCGAAGAATTGGCCGACCGACCGACCGTCGATCCGACGCACGAGCTCGTCGCACAGCCAGCCGAAGGTGAGGGCGTGGTAGCAGGGCTGTCCAACGGGCACCATCGGCGACTGCGCCGCGAGGCGCGCGGCGATGAGCGGCGGTGAACGGAGGTCGTCGATCGAGAGCGGCTGACCCTCCAGGCCGGGCAGGCCGGCTGCGTGGGCGGCAAGCGTGGCGACGGTGATGTCGGACTTTCCGGCCACGCCGAACTCGGGCCAGTACGACGTGACCGGCCGTTGCAGATCGAGTTGGCCTCGGTCGACCAGAACGAGCAGTGCTGCGGCCACCAGTCCCTTGGTGCCCGAATGCAGCACCGTTACCGTGTCGCCGTGCCACGCCGCACCGTTGCGCTCATCGGCCACCCCGCCCCAGAGGTCGACGACAAGTTTGCCGTCGAGCACCGCGGCGAACGCTGATCCGGTATCGCGACGGCCGGAGAAGTTCTCGGCGAAGACCTCAGCGACGTGATCGAAGCCAACGGCAGCCGTGCCGTTCGGGATCACGTCTGAGCCCGACGACGCAACAGATCCTCGTAGGCCGCGAGCGACTCGCCGGCGCCGAAGCCGACCGTTCTCAGGCCTTGGATCACCGATACCAGGCAGTCGTCACGCAAGCGTTCCAGGTCGCGCACCGACGCGCCGAGCGCCTGGGCATCGGACTGGTCGACGATGCGGTCGACGAGATCGTCGGTGAGCTCGGGAACGTCCATGAGTTTCGTCCACGGCCATTGCAGGGCCGGACCGAATTGGTTCATGAAATGGCGCATGCCCGCTTCGCCGCCGGCGATGCGATACGTCTGGAACGTGCCCATGAAGCTCCAACGCAGACCGGCGCCGAAGCGGATGGCATCGTCGATCTCTTCCACCGTGGCCACACCGTCGTTGACCAACCACAGCGCCTCGCGCCACAGGGCTTCGAGCAGGCGATCGGCGATGAACCCGTCGATCTCCTTTCGCACATGCAATGCGCGCATGCCAAGTGAGGTGTAGATCTCGGTGGCACGCGTGACCGTGATTGACGACGTGGCAGCACCTCCGCACACTTCGACGAGAGGCAGGAGGTACACCGGATTGAACGGATGGCCAACGACGAGCCGCTCTGGATGAGTCATTCCCTCCTGCAGCAGCGAAGGCAGAAGACCCGACGTGGACGAGCCGAACACCACGTCGGGGCCGGCCACCCGGCTTGCCGAGCGAAGAAGGGTCTGCTTGAGCTCGAGACGTTCCGGAGCGCTTTCCTGAACGAACTGGGCACCATCAACGGCGGCTTCGGTCGATGCTGCGACGGTGAACGTGCCCTCGGCCGGGAGCGGCGCATCCGTGAGTCGGTGCAACGCTCGACGCGCATTGTCGAGCACCTCACCCACCTTGCGAGCGGTCTCGGGGTCGGGGTCGAACATGGCGACGTCGATGCCGTTGAGGAGGAATCGAGCGGCCCAGCCTCCCCCAATGACACCACCGCCGAGCAAGCCGACACGCCGAAGTTGCACACCGTCTGACTCCAGGTTCGCGGGCATTGGCTAGTACTGCTCCGTCTTGTCATTGACGAGGCGGGTACGCGGGATCGTGCGCAAGCCGCCTGACCGAAGTTCCGCCACGGCGGCGACAGGGTCGGGGTCCTGGAAGTACGTAGCGTTGATGAAGTCCGGTTCGCCGCCGGTGGGGTCGTCCGCCCACCACGACGCTTCGAGGGCGATCCCGTTCGGATCGGTGAAGTAGATCGAGCGCATGAGGCCGTGGTCGACCACATCGGTCACATCGGAGCCGCTGGCGGTGAGACGGGCTCGGAGTGCCAGCAGTGCCGCTTCGTCCGGGAGGTCCATCGACAGATGGTCGAACTGTCCGGCTCTTGCGTCGAAGACCCCGGCCGGTTTGGCCAACTCGTTCGTGCGCTGCCCCCGGTATTCGAAGAACGCGACGGAGGTCTTCGGTCCAAAAGCGAAGAAGTAGTGCCGGAACGTGTCGGTGCCGATGGTGGCGACCAGCGGTGCCCTGAGCGCGCCATGCCAGAACCTCACCGTGGCGTCCATGTCGTTGGTGATCAGGGCGAGATGATTGAGTCCTTGCCACGAAATATCGTCTTGCATGATGCTGCTCCTCTCGACGAACCGTTCGGCCGGCGCGTGCTGTCGTTCAGTATGGACGGCGCCACCACGCCTACTGTCGACGACATGCCCGCCGTGCGTACCCGCGCCCCTGAGCCGGGTCGGCTGTGAGGCCGTTGTTCCCCGCCGCCGGTGAGTGGACCGGCCGATGGATCGAACCGGTCGACGCTCCGGACGGTCCGGAACTCCAACGGCCCGCGCACCACCTCGTCGGTGAGTTCAATGTGGCCGGCACCGTGGTCGAAGCCTTCCTTCACGTCACCGCACACGGGATCTACGAGGCCTTCCTGAACGGTGCCCGGATCGGTGACGGTGAACTCACCCCGGGCTTCACTGCGTACCGCCAGCGGCTCCAGGTCCAGACGTTCGACGTGACGGCGCTGGTGCGAGAGGGCGGCAACGCGCTCGGCGCACTCGTCAGCGATGGCTGGTGGCGCGGCCAGCATGGGATCCAGCGCCGCACCGACTCCTACGGCCCGGCCACGGGGCTCCTCGCCGAGATTCACGTACGCCTCGCCGGCGGCGACACCATCGTCGTCGGAACAGATGGGTCCTGGCGATCGACGCCGAGCCATATTCGTCGCGCCGATTTGGTTGCCGGTGAAGTGCACGACCTCCGCCGCCGAATCCCGAATTGGGCGTCACTTGGGACCGACCGTTCATATTGGGACCCGGTGGTCGTGGCCGATCACCGAACAGACATTCTTTGCGCGACCATCGGCTCGCCGGTGCGACGCGTGGAGGAACTTCGCGCCGTGTCGGTGACCGAGTTGGCCCCGGGCCGCCACGTTGTCGATTTCGGTCAGAACAGCAACGGTTGGACTCGCCTCACCGACCTCGGTCCGGCGGGCACCACGCTCACCATCACCTACGGCGAATGGCTCGACGCCTCGGGCGATGTCACTCAGAACAATGTCAAAGAGAGTCCCTTCGCCCGACGCCGCGCCGAACCGGTTTCGTTTCAGACCGACGTGGTGACCTCGGCCGGCGACGGCACCGTTTTCGAGCCTCGGCACAGCACCAAAGGATTCCAGTACGTGCGGGTCGACGGCCATCTCGGCCCGCTTGATCCATCGACCATCACCAGCATCGTCGTGCATACCGACTTGGAGCGCCTCGGTGGCTTCGCCTGCTCCGACGAGCGCATCAATCGGCTCCACCTCGCCGCCGATTGGAGCCTTCGCGCCAACGCCTGCGAGATCCCCACGGACTGCCCCACCCGTGAGAGGTCCGGTTGGACTGGCGACTGGCAGATCTACGTCGCCACCGCCGCCGAGCTCTACAACGTGACCGACTTCTCGGTCAAGTGGCTTGCCGACGTCGCCGCCGAGCAACGACCCGACGGTGCCGTCCTCCAGATCGTTCCCGACCCGATCGACTACGACACCGAACGCAGTGCGTGGAGCACCATCCAGGGCGTGGCGGGATGGGGCGACGGTGTTGTCCACGTGCCCTATGAGCTCTATCGGGCCACCGGCCGCGCTGATGTTTTTGATGCTCTGTTCGTGCCGATGCAACGGTGGGTCGACTTTGCTGCGACCCGGGCAGCATCGGGCCGTCACCCATCTCGTATCGAGGCGCGTCCTGAACCGATGATGCACGAGCAGTATTTGTGGGACAGCGGCTTTCATTTCGGTGAATGGCTCGAACCGGACATCTCCATGCTTGACCTAGTGAAGCGCATCCAGGTCGACGATCACGGGCCGGTAGCGACGGCGTTCTTGTATCGATCGGCGAAGGAGCTGGCCGAAATCGCCACCATTCTTGGCGACCTCGCAATCGCTGATCACTATGCCGATCTGGCCGCTCATGTTTTGGACGCCTGGCGCACCGAGTTCATTGATGCCGATGGTCACGTGCATCCGGCCACGCAGGCCAATCTCGTACGTGCACTTAGCTTTGGGCTGGTTCCCGATGCCCTGCGCATGATGGCTGCCGACGATCTCGTCGCCCTGATCCGTGCCGCCGACACCCACCTTGGAACCGGCTTCCTCGCCACCCCGTTTCTCCTGCCGGTGCTCGCCGATGCCGGGCATCTTGACGTTGCCTACGAGCTGTTGTTCCAGACTTCCGAACCGTCGTGGTTGGCCATGATCGACGCCGGGGCAACGACCATCTGGGAGGAGTGGGCGGCACTGCGCCCAGACGGCACGATCGCCAGTTCGCTGAATCACTACAGCAAGGGTGCCGTCATCTCCTTCCTCCATCGCTACACCGCTGGCGTGCAGATCGTCGAGCCCGGCTACCGCCGATTCCGCGTGGCCCCGTTGCCCGGTGGAGGGCTGACCAGCGCTCGGTTTCATCACGACTCGCCGCATGGACGTATCGAGGCATCGTGGAAGATCGGCCTTGACCACCTGGGCGCCGTCGACGTGACCGTGCCGATCGGAACGACCGCCGAACTCGTGCTTCCCGATGGAAGCACCTTCGAATTGGCCCCCGGTGATCATCGTCAGACCTGGACCGCAATGGCACGGTGACGCCCTACGCTCCGCATCGTGACTTCATTGCCGGTTGAACTTGGTGATCTCAGCGATCTTCGAAACGGACAGATACGGGCGTTTGCGTCCCTCGGTGAGCACGGCGTGGTGGTCTGTCGCGTGGCCGGGGAACTTCATGCGGTGGACGACAACTGCTCACATCGCGAGGCGAAACTCTCCGACGGTCGACTGCGCGGAGCCCTACTCACGTGTCCGTTGCACGGAGCCCAGTTCGACGTTCGCACTGGGGCCCACCAGGGACCTCCGGCATCGATGCCGATTGCGTGCTTTGCCGTCACCGAGTCGGGCGGGCGAGCTGTTGTGATGATGGATGGCGAGAAGTCACCCGGGCCGGGCGACGGCGAGGACTCGGCGTAGGGCGTCGGCGCTGACCTGGGCGGCGTTGTCCACCGGGGCGGCCCACAGGTCGGCCGAGCAGACCTCGACGCCCATCGGTGCCGTCGATCCGATCGCATCGAGGATGCGAACGATCTCGACGAGGGCGAACTCGCCGTCACCCGGCGGAACGCGATTGGTGAGGCAGTCCTCCAGGTAGTCCGCCGGGCTGTTCGAATGATGACGGGCGACCGGGCCGTCGTTCAATTGGGTCGCCACGATCTTCTCGCCCGGCAGGTTGCGGAGGTCGTCGAGGTCGTTCGTCGATCTGGTGAAATGCCACGAGTCCACACAGAACCCGCCGTTGGGTCGGTCAGCCTCGATGACGATTCGCCGCGCCGTGGCGGCATCGCCGATATTCGTCATGCTCGGCACCCATTCGAGTCCGACGAGCAGGCCGTGATCGGCGGCCCGATCGCACAGCGCACCGAAGCCCTCGGCGGCGCCGTCGAGTGGCCCGGTGGCGTCACCGATCACTTGGACGTATCGACACCCCCAGTGCGCCGCCATCTCATAGGCGAGTGTCTCCTGACGGCGGCAGGCCTCGTCGTCGCCGGGCATCGCCCATCCCCGCAGCGTCTCGATGTTGGCCACCACCAGCCCGGTGGCGTCCAGTGCCTCGTCGACGCGCTCCAGCTCGGCCGGGTTGTCTCGGAGGGTGGCCCAAGCGCCCAGGTACAGACCGATGGCGGCATAGCCCGCGCGGGCGGCCGCGTGCACCTTGGCCACGGTGTCGTCGGTTCGCGGCCGACTGAAGTGGTCCCAAACGAGATCCGACGGTCCAAGATCGCGGGCGGCCATGGTTTCTAGTCTCGTGCACCGTCTGGCTGATTCCCAGTCAACGACGTAGGTTCGTAGGCATGCCCGATGTGCGTGAGGTACCTACCGCGACTGTTGCTCCGGGGACGGCTCGGGCCCCGGGCCCGTCGCTGCACGACCAGCTGCTGGCCGACCCCACGCCGCCCCCTTGGCCACTACTTGAACAGTCACCGATGTTTCTGGGCGACGCTGACGTTTCTTTCGAGAACTACACCTCGGCTGACTACGCCGCCGCGGAGTACGACCACCTGTGGTCGAAGACGTGGCAGTGGGCGTGTCATGTGGACCACATTCCGGAGTCGGGCGATTACTACGTGTACGACGTGGGCCCGCACTCGGCCCTGATCGTTCGCACTTCCGACGGCACCATCAAGGCGTATTACAACGCCTGTATGCACCGCGGCACGCAGCTACGAGCGCCCGGCACGTGTGGCTTCGCCAACCAGCTGAAATGTCCGTTCCACGGATGGACCTGGTCGCTCGACGGTGACCTCATCGACCTTCCCGATCGCTGGGACTTCCCCCATGTGAACGATGAGTCGCACCGTCTGCCGCAACTACCTGTCGACGTGTTCGCCGGTTTTGTGTGGGTCAACTTTGATCCGCAGGCAACGCCGCTCCACGAGTATCTCGGCGTACTGCCGTCGCACTTCGCCGAGTTCGACATCGAGGACCGCTATATCGAGGTCCATGTGCGCAAGCGGCTTCCGTGCAACTGGAAAGCTGCCGCCGAGGCATTTTTGGAGGCGTATCACGTGCGCGAAACGCATGCGAGTGGTCAACTCGGTGATGAGGTGACCACGCAATACGACGTGTTCGCCCCGAACGTCAGCCGCTTCGTGCACACCACCGGCCTCGACAGTCCGCAGCGACCGGCGCCGCGCACGGAGCAGCAGATCCTGGCGCACCTCACGCGCAACCTGCGGCATGGCCTGGACCCTCTCGTTCTCCCGGAAGGTATGCGCGCTCGCGACTTCTACGCGGCTCATGTTCGTCGGGAGATGGGCGCCAAGTACGGCCGCGACTTCACCGCCACGAGCGAGTCGATGACCCTCGATTCGATCGAGTACTTCGCCTTCCCCAATGCGTTCTTTTTTCCCGGTTTATCCCTCGGCATGGTCTACCGATTCCGACCCGATCCGACGTCGATCGACCACAGCTACTTCGACCTGTTGATGCTGCGCCCCCGTCCGATCGATGGTGAGACACCGACGCCGCCGTCGGTCATCGAGCTCGACGTCGACGACAGCTACACGCTGGCCAAAGGCCTCGGCGGGCTCGGCCGTGTCTACGACGAGGACACTGCCAACATGGCGGCCCAGACGCGAGGTTTTCGGGCGACCCGCAAGTTCGGGCAGACACTGGGGAACTACCAAGAATCGCGAGCCCGTCACCTCCAGCAGCGCGTACGGGACTACCTCGAGGCCGGCGGGTACCGGCTCAGCTAGCTGCGTCCCAGATCGGGTCCGGCGTGTCACCGCGGCCACTGGGCACGTAGGTGCCGGACATGGCTTCGGCCATGGGCGCCACCGTCGACCAGTCATTGCGCAACGTGCGCTGGGCGATTTTCCAGGACCCGTTGCGTTCTTCGAAACGGTCGAGGTAGCGACCAACGAAGGTGTGCAACCGTCGTCCGTCGGCCGACTCCTCCACGTGCGTGGCGTGCACGTAGGTTTCGACCACGGCAACGTCGCCGGTGCGCTCCACCGTGATGTTGCTGATGCGGTGCTGGGTGGCGACGAACTTGCGTTGCAGCGACCCCAATGCGTAGGCCACGAAGGCCTCGATCGTGAGCGGCTGCGGGCCGTAGTCGATGAGGTCGGCGCCGGGATGAAAGGCAGCAGTGACGGACGGCGCATGGAGACGATCGATGCCCCGGCAGTAGCTGCGGAGGCAATCTTCAACGGCGGCGCGAAGTTCGGTATCGGTCATGGGCGGACAGTAGGCCGCGCTGGCGCTACCGGCGAATTCGGGTGCTGAGCAGCACGATGGCGCCGGCGAGGATGGCCCAGAACGCCGCCCCGATCCCTGCCAGCGTTACGCCGGAAACGGTGATGAGGAACGTCACGATGGCCGCTTCGCGTTGGGTGACGTCGCTGACGGCGGTAGTGAGGCCGTTGGCCACTGTGGGAATCAAGGCGAAGCCGGCCACCGCCAGCACGAGCGCGTTGGGCAACACGCCGAGCACGCTGGCCACCGAGCCGCCGATGAGTCCGACGCCGATGTACAACGCTCCGGCCGCCACGGCCGCCGGGTAGCGCTTGGACTTGTCGGGGTGGATGTCGGGCCCCATCACCATCGATGCGGTGATCGCCGCCAGGTTGATGCCAAACATGCCGAACGGCGCGAGAAGCGTGGTGGCGATACCGCTCGCCGTGATGGCAGGTGACGCTCGCACGTCGTAGCCATGAGCACGGAGGGCGGCGACACCGGGAACGTTCTGTGCCGCCATCGTCACGATGTACAACGGCACCCCGACCCCGAGCAGCACGCCAATGGAGAACGAGGGGCGAACGTAGCTCGGGTGCACCAGGCTGAGGTGAAGACCAGCCGTGCGGATCGAGCCTTGCGCCGCGGCTACTGCAATGCCGGTCGCCAAAATAAGAAGTGCACTGAATTTTGGTAGAACCCGCCGCGAAAACACGTAGGCCGCAAACATCGAGACCACGAGCGCCGGTTCGACCTTGGCCGACGCAAAGGCGTCGATGGCGAAATGGGTGAGGACGCCCGCTAGGAGAGCCGAGGCGAGCGGCAGCGGAATGCGGTCGATGACGCGATCGAAGACGCCGGTGAGGCCGGTTCCCAGGAGCAACAGACCGCAGAAAAGGAAAGCACCGATGGCCTCGTTCATGGAGACGTCGGTGAGTCCGGTGGCAAGAAGCGCCGCTCCGGGAGTGGACCATGCGAGGAGGATCGGCGTGCGATAGCGGATCGACAGGACGATCGCCGAGATGCCTTTGCCGATGCAGAGCGCCCCGATCCACGAACCGGTCTGCGCCGGCGTGGCACCGGCTGCTTTCGCCGCCGCAAACACCAGCGCGACGGAGCTGGTGACTCCGACGAGGACGGCGATAAGAGCGGCGGAGATGGCCGGGACGATCGGGAGGCGGTCCCGATCGCCTGGAAGCGTTGGCAGAGGTGCGGTCGTCGTCATGGGGCGCCTTGGAAGGTACCCGACGCCCCGTGCGCCCCGGGCGCGATGGGCGCGATGGCAATGGCCGATCGGCGCGAACCAAACACGGCGACGAACACCACGAGGGCCACGGCAATGAGGAGTGCGTCGATGTGCTCGTGCAGAAAGATCCCAGCCCAGGTGAGCGACAGGATCGGCTGCAGCAGCTGTACCTGGCTCACGCGGGCCACGCCGCCCATCGCCAGCCCGCCGTACCAGGCGAAGAACCCGAGATACATCGAGACGACGCCCAGGTAGGCGAAGCCGAACCATGCCGTGGAAGGGTCGCGCACTGAGACCGGCCCGAGTCCGATGATCGATAGGGGGATGGTGAGAGGTAGGGCGAACACGACCGCCCACGAGATGGTCTGCCAGCCGCCGATCGCCCGGCTGACTCTCGCCCCTTCGGTGTAGCCGAACGAAGCTGACGCAACAGCACCGAGCAGAAGCAGATCGCCGATCGCCAAATCCTTGGTCGACGACCGGGTGAGGGCGAGAACGGTCACTGCCGCCACGCCGAGCGCGGCGAAGAACCAATAGCGCGGTGACGGGCGATCTCCCGTACGTACTAGAGACCATCCGGCGGTGGCCGCCGGCAGGAGTCCGATCACAACGGCACCGTGGCCCGAGGGCGCATGACGGAGGGCCAACCCGGTGAACGCCGGGAATCCAATGACCACTCCGCCGATGACCCCGGCGAGCGAAGCTGCGTGTTGACGGCCCGGCCTCGGTGTCCTGTTGACCGCCAGCACGATGATGGCGAGTGCACCAGCGACTACCGCTCGGCCGAATGACACGAACACCCAGCCGAGTTCGCGTACCGCGACACGGGTGGCGGGTAGCGACACACTGAAGCAGAGCACGCCGATGCTGCCGAGGATCAGCCCGCGCGTTTCTCGGGCGGCATCGGTAGCGTTACTCTGCTCAGTCATGGAGAACGATAACGCCATCGACGTCCGTCTGCGGCACGATATTCGGCGCGCTCGTCCCGGTGACCGGATGCCGAGCGTGCGAGCGCTGCAACGCGAACTCCATGCCAGCCCGGTCACCATCCAGCGGAGCGTGGCGCGGCTCGTTGCTGCCGGTCTGCTGGTCACCAAACCCGGCGACGGAACGTTCGTAGCCGAGTCGCCCGTCGTAGGGACGCGTCCGGCCGTGATGCACGACACGTCCTGGCAGGCGGCGGTGTTGGGTCGAGCTCCATCGGTCCCGACGGGTATCGATCATCTCGGTTCGCTCGCCACGGTTGGCGACGTGGTGCTCGACAACGGCTTTCCCGACGTGAGTCTGCAACCGCATGATCTCTTGGCCCGCGCCGGGGCACGCGCATCGCGGCGACCACGTTCGTGGGATCGCTGTCTGCCGGAAGGGTTGGATCGCCTCCGCGGTCTCATGGCCACCGAACTCGGCCCGTCGTTCTCGGCGTCGGACATCCTTATTACGCCCGGGGCCCAGGCTGCTCTCGACTCGATCTTTCGTACGTTCGTGCGACCTGGCGACCCCGTCCTGGTGGAGGAACCGGGCTACCCCGGCGCTATCGGCGCAGCGATCTTGGCCGGCCTCACACCAACCCCTGTCCCGGCTGATCGCGATGGTATGCGGACAGATGAACTTGAACGCGCTCTGGCAGTGACGGGAGCTCGGCTCATCGTCGTGCAACCTCGCCACGCCAACCCCAGTGGTGCCACGCTCTCGGCATCGCGCCGTGTTGATCTGTTGGCCTTGGCCCAACGGTTCGGGGCCTTTGTGGTCGAAGACGACTGGGTGCGCGACCTTGATCTCGATCCGAATCGGCCGTCACCTGGCCCCCTTGCGCTCGACGACGAGCACGGTCATGTCATCTATGTCCGGTCGTTCTCGAAGGCATCGGCACCGGGGATGCGCGTCGCCGCAGTGGCGGCCCGAGGGCCGGCGTGGTCACGTCTACGCGCGGCGCGGTTGCTCGCCGACTTCTTCGCCTCGCCGTTGCTCCAGGAGACGATGGCGGACGTCCTCGAATCGCCGGCATGGCCCCGTCACCTGAAAGGTCTGCGCGCTGAGCTTCGCCATCGTCAAGACGTGCTGACCAACGCCCTTCGACGAGACGCTCCGGGCCTTTCGATCGATCCACCGAGCGGGGGCGTGGTCCTCTGGGCCCGCCTCCCGAACGGCGCCGATGAATCATCGTTCGTCGAGTCGTGCCGAGGGCGAGGCGTCCGAATTGGGGCGGGACGGCCGTTCTGGTTGGCCGAGCCGCCGGCGGCGTTCGTTCGCCTCTCCTACGCGGGTGCCGACGCCGCGGCGTTGGTGAGCGCATCGGCGCGGATCGGCGTGGCTCTGGCCGAGGTCACCAGATAGGCCCGGTTGCCTGTTGGTCGACCGGAAGGCCCCCGTCGATAAAGGACTTCCAGGCCGCATGGCGGAGATGTCAGTAAGGTGTTTTCGGTGGCGCCGGCCACCACCGTGACCGACCTGGCGGCCCTCGATATCCCGGCGGCGTTCGCCGAAATGGAAACGATGCTCCCGGGAATGGCTGCCCACCTGGAGCCGGACAGCCCCGGAATGCACACGACCGCCACCGTCGACGTTGAATACGTGATTTCGGGTCGCTGTGTACTCGAACTCGACGACGGAGCAACCGTTGAACTCGGTCCGGGAGACACCGTGGTGCAGAACGGCACGCGCCACGCATGGAGGAACCCGTTCGCCGAACCCTGCGTGATGTTCGTGGTGCTCGTTGGCGCGCATCACGACCGGGTACCGCCAAGCCTCTCGGCGTAGCGACCGGCGTGGGTCAGGTAGCGGTTTCGGACGCCACCGATCCGAACAGGCCGAGGCGGCG
>JANLQX010000380.1:0-12605 GCA_031368095.1 Actinomycetes bacterium
GCCGATGTTCACGGCGACGAAGAGTGCGGCCGGTACGACCATCCCTCCGAGCGCGGCGATTACCGGGAGGGCCGCACGCTTTGGATCGCGAAGTTCACCTTCGACGAGTTCGCGTTTGATCTCCAGCCCCACCACGAAGAAGAACACCACCATGAGGGCTTCGTTGACCCAATGCCGCAGATCGAGGACCAGAGTGCGCGACGTGCCGAGGCTCACGCTCAGGTCGGTGTGCCAAAACGTTTGATACGACTCACGCCAAGGAGAATTCGACCACACCATGGCGAGCGTGGCGGCCACGAACAAGAGGACGCCGCTCGCCGCTTCGGCGGCAAGGAAGTCGCTCAGCGGTCGAATGGCCCGGTGTCCGAGGGTGCCCGACTCGCTGGAGCTCATCGGAGGCGCTGCTGGCACAACGCCACCGTATTCAGATGCTGGCGGTGTCGGCGGTGGAATACGTCCGGAAGGCAATCGACGTGCGGGTCTCTCGGACTCCCGGGAGACGACAGATGCGTTCCGTCACGATCGCTGCCACCGCCTCATGATCTCGGACCCAGAGGATGGCCAGCAGGTCGTGGTCCCCGGTCGTGGAATGGACTTCACGGACGCCGTCGAGGTCGGCAATGGCCGAACCGAGACTGGCGATGTTCGCCGGTTCGGCGGAGATGGAGACAAAGGCGGTGATCATGGGCGCGTCCTCGCACTCGGAAGTTCGCCAACCCTACGCGGTCGCCTTGGCCGCTGGGCCGGTTGGCACGCAACAGCGGTCCACCGCAAGACTGTGCGCTATGGCCTTTGAATTGACTGACGAGATGCGTGCCGTAATCGGCGTGGAGGGGAAGCCGTGGCCGGTCGAGTTCACGTCGACCGGCATTCGTGGCTTTGCTCGGGGGGTCGGGTACACCGACCCGGTGTACTACGACGTCGCCGCCGCCCAAGCGGCGGGCTACGCCAATCTTCCGGCCCCGCCGACGTACAGCGGAATTCCGGTCTTCATCCCCGGCCAGAACGACGATCGATACGGGGCGCCATTGGCGACCGATCAGCCACACCTACGTCACGGATTGAAAAACGTGCTCGACGGAGGCACGGAGCATCACTATGTGCGCATACCGGTTGCGGGCGAGACTCTCTTCAGCACCGGCAAGGTTGCCAACCTTGAAGTGAAGGAGTCGCGAGCTCTCGGGACGATGCTCGTCATCACCAGTGAGTCCACGTTCCGTGACGCCGCCGGCGAGGTCGTGTTCACGACTCGCGGCCAAGGCATCTTCTACTGATCTCGAAAATCACAAGGACTTTCAATGACACTCTCTTTTGACTCCATCACCGTTGGCGACGAACTGCCGCTGCTCACCAAGACTCCGGGGCGCGAGCAGCTGGTGAAATACGCCGCCGGTTCGGGCGACTTCAACCCTCTGCACTACGACGCAGACTTTGCGCAGGCGAAGGCGATCGGCGACAACATCGTTCACGGCCGGATGAAGTATGCGTCTCTCGGTCAGGTCGTCTCGGACTGGGCCGGACACGCTGCGGTCGTGTCTTCGATCTCATGCCAGTACCGCGGTATGGACCTCCAGGGAAAGACCTTCACTGTGGGGGGCACGGTGACTTCTAAGGACGAAAGCGCGCGTACTGTCGAAATCGACGTCTGGACCAAGGACGCCAGCGGTGCCGTCACCACGCCCGGCAAGGCCACACTGCGCTTTCGCTAGTTCGACTTCGGAACGTTGCCATGCCACTCATCGAAGGAGGGACCTGGCGAGGGCGAGTGGGTTGCCGGTGGCCAGGCGTCGTTGTAGACGAGCCGGCACGTGGCGAAACACCTTCCACATCACAGCGGCGAGTTCACTGCTGCTCGCCTCGCCTCCGAGATAGATCGAGGCGTTCTGCGGGCCGAGCGCGAAGAACGCGTCGAAAAATGCTCGGAGATCGCGTTGGTCCATGGTGAGGACTCGTTCGAGTCCATAGCTTTCGAGCCGACGCGCCTTCACCCGGTCGTCGGTCCACATCGCCTGCCACACATGCTGCGCGACCGCGTCGAGGCCTCCATCAAGTTCGATACGTTCTGCGATGGCCGCGGCGATGCGTGGCGCCGCCCGCAACGAAGCGGCAACCGAGTACCCCGTTGCGGGATGGACGAGGGCGGCAGTCGCCCCGAGCCCGATCGTTCGCTGGTCGCGTCGGGGAAGGGGCAGGTCCATCGGAAAGGACACCCGTTCAACGGCGTGCGTTGCCACGATCCGAAGATCGTCGGCGCGCAGACGATCGTGGAGCCGCCGTTCGAGTTCATCAAAGCTGAGCCCCGGCCGCCCAGCGAGTGAGGTTTCCTCGACGAGCCAGCGTCCGTCGATCGGCAGGACGTAGGAGAACGATGGCGACGCCCGATCCGGTCCCCGCCAGTCCATCAGGGTGCACGTTCCGTCCGGCAGTGGTGACCGATCGAACTCAGCCACGATGCCGTAGGCCGTCTGGAGGGCGCTTGGTTGGGTGACGCGTTCACGATCCACGAACGTCGAAGCAGCTCCGCTTCCGTCGAGTACAAGCCGGGCCCGTATCGAAGTGCCCCGACTCACGACGATGGTCGATCCGGCAACGTCGTGCTCGATCGAAACGACGTGGCCCGAGCGAACCGTGAGCAGTCCGTGTCCCGCCGTTTCTCGGAGCGCCGTCGACAGGGCCTCGTTGTCGAATCTTCCGTAGTCCCGCCCGGCGGTCTGATGCCGATCGCCGATCACGTTCACGGTCGAAAATACCTGCGCCCATATCTTCGCGCCACCGGTCAATGCGGAAACCGACGCATCTACCTGGTCTACCCACACGCCATAGGTATTCGTCCAGATGGCCTGGGGATTCGGGGCGATGAGCGTGACCGACAATCCAGTCGGCGCCAGCGCCGCCGCCGTTGCCCATGCGGCCGGCCCCGACCCGATGATCGCAACATCGGCTTCTCGACTCACCCGGCCATTCTGCTCCTAGAGTCTCTAGCTCGGCTCCCGGATCACGTTCAGCTGGCTCATGGCGAGAAGATCGCGGAACTGATTCTCCATGCCTTTCGGGGAACCGTCGAGAAACAGCACATTGCCCTTGCCGTATTCGGCGACGTGGCGAACTGCCTCCGTCCACATGGCGAACAGGATCAGACCGGTGTCGACGTTTTGGGCTTCCAACTGCTTGGCCGACTCCGCCAAACCCTTGGCCACCTCCTCGCGGAACAGGGCCACGCCCTGGCCTCGGAGTTGCGATGCGCTCCGCTCGGCCTGCGCGGCGATCTGGATGGCGTTGCCCTCGGCCTCGGCCTCTTTTGTCCGACGGATCAGGAGCGCGTCACCCTGGTTGGTGGCGGCCGCCTTGAGGTTGTTGGAAGCAACGACCTGGGCCATCGATTCGGTGATGACGGAGTCGAAGGTGATGTCGTTGAGGGCCAGATCGATGAGGTGATAGCCCCACCCTTCGAGCGTGGCGTCGAGCTGATTCTTGACTTCTTCGACGATCTCTCGCCGCAGACCGAGGATCTCCGCTTGACGCTTGGTGGCCACGAACCCGCGAGTCGAACCTTCGATGGTGCGGATCAACGCAGTGAGGAAATCCTTCTCGCTCTGGAACTTGAACGCAACGTTCTTGAGCGTCTCCTCCTGTTCGTTCACCACCGCGTAAAGAAGCATTGCTTTGAAGTAGACGTTGGCCTGGTCCTGGGTGATGGCCTGAAACTCGATCTCGATCGAGCGGTTCTGAATCGACACCCGGCTCGAGATCTTTTCGACGATCGGGAGCAAGAAGTTCAATCCCGGCCGGAGGATACGGCGGTACTTTCCGAACACCGTCACGATCGCCACATTGCCCTGCTCGACCGTCTTGACGGAAAGAACGATCAGGATTACCAGCAGGACGAGAACGATGGGAATGGCAGCCACCTGTGAACCTCCACGTTCGACCCGGACGGACGCCGAGCCGACAACTGCGACCGTATACCCCCGGTTGTCCGCTCTTCGCGATCGGTCAGTAGAAACCTTCGCGCCGGGCGTAGCGTTCAGCGCGTGCGGCGTCGTAGGCAGCAGCGTCGAAGTCGGGATCGCGTTCGGCGTTGATGCGCCGGAGGATTTCCCCGCCTGTGGCCAAGCCGTCGTTGGTCTGAAACATATTCGGGTCCCACAGGTGCGAGCGCAGAAGCGCCTTCGGGCACTGCGTGTAGGCCTCTTCGATCTCGACGACGATGCCGAGCTTCGGCACCTTGTTCTCGAGTTCGCTCGGGGCTAGCACCGTCGGATCGTCGGTGAGCCAGGCCTTCCCGTTGACCCGGAACGTTTCGCCCACGCCCGGGAGGAGAAAGAGCACGCCGATCCGGCCGGTCTCGATCACGTTGCGGAGGGTGTCAGCAAGCTTGTTCCCGGGACGCTCGGGTATGAGCAGCGTCGTGTCGTCGAGGATGCGCACGAACCCCGCCGGATCGCCACGCGGGCTCACGTCGCATCGTCCGCTGTCATCGACGGTGGCGAGACAGACGAACGGCGAGCGTTCGATGAACACGCAGGTGAGTTCGTTGAGGCGGTTGGTGATCTTTGAGCTGACGACGGCTTGCGGCGCTCCGATCAGCGCTCGAAGCTCACCCAACGAGGAGAGGCGATGGATAGACGAGAGATCCATGGAACCGACCGTACTTGCCGTGATAACCCGTTTTGCGGGCAATCTCGGCTCTCGCGTCGGTGACGAAACGGCCGTTGCCGTGCGCCGAGTATCGTCTTCGCGTGAGTAGCAGCCAGGAAACCACCGGATTCGCCGACCTCGGGCTGCGCGACGAGCTCCTTTCGGCGATCGAATCGCTCGGATACGAAGAGCCCACTCCGATTCAGCGTGAGACGATCCCGCTCATTCTGAGCGGCCGTGATCTGATCGGGCAGGCGGCCACGGGAACCGGCAAAACGGCGGCGTTCGCCCTTCCGATCCTGCAGGCCATCCCCGAAGGACGAGGAAAACCTGCCCCGTTCGCACTGGTGCTAGTGCCGACCCGAGAGCTCGCCGTCCAAGTCTCGGAAGCTATGTACAAATACGGTCGAGTGCTCAACGCTCGCGTCGTCCCGATCTACGGCGGCCAACCGATCGGCCGTCAGCTTCAGGCATTGTCCAACGGTGTCCATGTCGTCGTGGCCACGCCGGGCCGGGCCATGGACCACATCGCTCGTGGCACGCTTTCGCTGGACAGCATCTCCATCGTGGTCCTCGACGAGGCCGACGAAATGCTCGATATGGGCTTTGCAGACGACATCGAGGAGATCCTCAAGTCCACGCCGGACTCACGCCAGACCGTCATGTTCTCGGCGACGATTCCGCCCCGAATCAACGCCATTGCCAAGCGCCATCTCCGTGATCCGCTCAAGATCCAGATCGGCCTTGGTGACACAAAGCTGGGCAAGGCACTCGTTCGGCAGGCGGTCTACGTGGTGCAGCGGTCGCACAAGCCCGCCGCGCTCGGCCGTGTCCTCGACGTCGAAGCTCCGGGCGCCACGATCGTGTTTTGTCGTACCCGCAATGAAGTGGAGCAGCTCACCGAGACCATGAATGGTCGGGGCTACCGGGCCGAAGCGCTGCATGGTGGACTCGGCCAGGAGTCGCGCGATCGGGTCATGGCCCGTATTCGTTCCGGGGCCACGGAGTTGCTCATCGCCACCGACGTCGCGGCTCGAGGTCTCGACATCGATTCCCTCACCCACGTGGTGAATTACGACGTGCCCTCGGCCCCCGAGGCCTACGTGCATCGCATCGGACGCGTTGGTCGCGCTGGACGCGAAGGAGTGGCGATCACGCTCGCCGAGCCTCGCGAGCAGCGTCTGCTGGAGAACATCGAGCGGCTCACCAAGCAAAAGATCGATGTCCAGAAGGTCCCATCGGTCGCTGATCTCCGAGCCCGTCAAATGGAGCTCACCGTCGAAACGCTTCGCACGGCGCTGACCGCCGATGATCTCGAGAACTACACCGGCGTGCTCAACATGCTCACCGAGTTCGACCAGCGCGACATTGCGCTCGCCGCCATCCGCCTCGCCCACCTGTCCAGTGGTGCTGTTATGGACGAGCAGGAGATCCCCGACGCTTCGTCGCGGATGAAGCGGACCGATGGCCCACAGGGTCGCTACGACGCCGGCGGTGCTGATCGCTGGGCCAACGACGGACCGCGCAAACCGCGACCGAAGTCCGGCGAATGGAACGACCGCCCCGCCCGTGCCTCGGATCAGGGTGGTTCGGGAGAGCGTTTCGCCGGCGTCACGTCGAAGCTCTATATCGGCCTCGGCCACAAAGACGGCGTTCGCGCCGGGGATCTCGTTGGGTCCATCGCCAACGAAAGTGGTCTCAGCGGCAAGCAGATCGGTCCGATCCGGATCTCCGAGCATTTCGCCGTGGTCGGCGTTCCGGAAGCCGCGGCCGAAAACGTCATCGCGGTCATGCGCAAGACGATGATCAAGGGCAAGAAGGTCACCGTTCGGCGCTTCATCGAGGACCCGCAGTAACCCTGGGCTCGGTCATTAACTCGCCAAGTCTGGCGAGTTACCCCTTGACGGAGCCGGCGAGTAGGCCCTTCACGAAATAGCGCTGCAGAGAGAAGAAGACGACGAGCGGCACGATGGTGGAGACGAACGCCGCGGCCGTGAGGAGCTGCCACGCCTGGCCGCGACTGCCCGACAGTGAGACGAGCGCTGCCGTGACGGGTTTGTTTTCCTCTCCACCGAAGATCTTGCCGACGAAGAAATCGTTCCAGATAAAAATGAACTGGAAGATCGTGAGCGACGCGATACTCGGCACCGACAGCGGCAGCACGATGCCGCTGAAAATCTTCATATGTCCGGCTCCGTCGATCTTGCCCGCTTCGATCAGTTCCGAGGGCAGGGAGGCGATGAAGTTTTTCAAAATAAAGATGCAGAACGGCAGACCGAATACGGCGTGAGCTATCCACACTGGGAAAACCGTGTGGTTGAACGGCAGCGGAGGAAACACCGGCACCGACCCGATATGGGCACCGTTGTTGAACAGCTTGAGCAGCGGGATGATGGCCATTTGCAGCGGCACCACAAGCAGCGCCACCACGCCGACGAACACCCAGTCGCGTCCCTTCCATTCCATCCACGAAAACGCATACGACGCCAGCAGGGCGAGGGCGACGGAGATGAACACCGCGGGCAACACGATCTTGAACGAGTTCAGAAAAGGATGGCCGAGATCAACACCGGATTCCTTGCCGAGGACTTGGACGTAGTTGTTGAGCGTGACCTGGGGGTGGGCGAACACCGTCCACCAGCCCGTTGACTTGATCTGTCGCTCCGGACGGAACGAGGTGACGAGTAGACCGAACGTGGGGACCGTCCAGACGATGGCGAGCAGCCAGACGAAGACCTTTCCTCGGCTGGACCCGAGGGTGGCGTTGAGCTTCTTGCCAACTGTGGCGTTGGCCGGAACATCGATCGCTTTTGCGTTGATGGCCGTCATGTCAGCCCGCCATTTCTGAGGCACGCTTCTGGCCTCGGGAGTTGAGTATCACGACTGGTATCACCATGAGGAACAGCACGACGCCAAGGGCGGCGGCGACGTTGTCTCGGTTCTGCACACTGAAGTTCGTGTAGTACTCGTTGGCGATCGTCGACGTGTTGAAGTTGCCGCCGGTCATGGCCTGGACGATGTCGAAGGCCTTGAGCGACGCAATCGTTCCGGTGGTGATCACGGTCAGGAGGGCGGGACGGATGAAGGGCACGGTGATCTTGTAAAAGACCTGCCGGCTGGTGGCGCCGTCGACCGTGGCCGCCTCGGCGAGAGACTCGGGAACCCCCTTGATCGCCGCCGACAAGACAATGAGGGCGAAGCCGGTCTGGACCCAGATGAGCACAATCACGAGAAGCAACGTGTTCATGCCGTAGGAACTCTCAATGATCCAACTTCGGGTGCCGCTGGCGCCGAAGAGTTTGGCGATCGCATTGAGGAGGCCGTAGTTGAACGGCGGACCGTCGTAGACGAATTTCCAGATGATCCCAGCGCCGGCGAGGGAGAGGGCGACGGGGATGAAGATCATCGATTTGACGATCGATTCGCGTTTCATTCCGTCGGCAAACCGGGCGATCATCAGTCCAAAGATCGTGCTGATCGTGCCACCGCCGATGACCCAAAGAAGCGAGTTGAAGACCGACTGGCGGAGGTTCTTGTCGCCGAAGATGAAATGAAAGTTGGCGAAGAAGCCGCTATTTCCCGCAGGAAGTTGTGGGTCCCGGGTGAAGCTCAAAATGATCGACTGAATGGCCGGCAGGAAGAGCCCAACAAAGAGCAGCAGGAGGACCGGACCGACGAAGACGAGGAGCTGACCACCCCCGCGAAGCTTGGCCGGCAATACGTTGGTGGCGGCATAGATGAGGAGCAGTCCTCCGACGAAGCCGCCGATGCCGAGGCCGATGGTGAGTATCGCTCGAAGGATGTCGCCCATGTCGATCAAGTCTCCAAAGTGGTGCGAGTGGGGATTGAGAAAAGAAGTTGTAACAGAGAAGAAGGGAGCCGCGACGAGTCGCGACTCCCTTCCTATCGAAAATTCACCAGCTGCGTAACAATCGCAGCCGAGAAACTACGCGGCCGGCCAGCTCTTTTCGATGGCGTTGAGCGTGTCGTCGGTGCTCTGACCGGTGATCCAGTTGGTGCCTTCCTTCCAGAAGGAACCAGAGCCGACAGCGCCTGGCATGAGGTCAGAAGCGTCGAAACGGAACACGTCGGCCGACTTGCCAATGTTGGCGAAGAGCTGATCGAACTTGTCGGGCAGGAGGGTGGTGTCGTAGTCCTTGCGAGGCGAGAACTTGCCGGCGTTCTTGGCGGCGGCGTTGGCGAAGTCGACGCTCGTGAGGTAGCGCAGGGTGTCGACCGTCTCGGGCTTGTTGTTGGTGACCGACAGGATGTCGCCGCCACCGAGCATGGCCTTGGGATCGGTGGCCTTGGCCATCGGGAGGTAGAAGGCGCTGATCGTGCCGGCGTCACCGAAGACGGTGCCAGCGGTCCAGAAGGACTTGTAGAAGTTGGCCTGGCGGTGCATGTAGCACTTGCCGTCCTGGATGGGGAGGCCACCGTCCTGGAAGCGCGTGGTGGCGATGGCCTTCACGTTGCCGACGTACTTCTCGTTCTTGAGGAATCCACCGGCGGCGTCGAGAGCGGTCTTCACGATTGGTGAGTTGAACGGGATCTTGTGGTTGACCCATGCGTCGTAGTTGGCCGGAGTCGTGGTGCGAAGCATCATGTCTTCGGTCCAGTCGGTAACGACCCAGCCGGTGGCGGCGCCGGACTCGATACCGGCGCACCACGGCGTGCCGCCGTCGGCGACGATCTTGTCGGAGAGCGCCTTCATTTCATCGAGGCTCTTCGGGACGGTGTAGCCCTTGGCGGCGAACGCCTTCGGGTTGTACCAGACGAAGGACTTGAAGTTGGACTGGAAGGCGGCGCCGTAGAGCTTGCCGTCGACGGTGCCGTAGTCGGTCCATCCCCCAAGGAAGTTCTTGTCGAGGTCGGCCTTGATGTCGGCCGGAAGGGCGACGAGCTTGCCGGTCTTCGCTGTGGTGGCGAGGAGGCCCGGCTGCGGGAAGTCGATGATGGCCGGGGCTGATCCACCGGCAAGGCGGGTTTTCACGTCGGCTTCGAAGCCCTTGGAACCCTCCCACTTGACTTTGATGCCGGTGCACTTCTCGAACGGGGCCCAGGACAGGCCGAATGCGGCGATGTCCTTGGGATCGTCGTTCGGGGAGAAGACGGAGACCGTCTTACCCTTGTACTGGTTCTTGCAGGCGATCTTCCCGCCAACGACGGAACCAGAGGCCTTCGTAGTGGCTTTCTTCGTGGCAGCCATGGTTGGCGCTGCGACGAGGATCAGAGCGGTAGCGACCGCGGCAGTCTTCGCGATTTTCATTAGGTATTCCCCCAGAGGATGTTCAGGTTGGTTGTTGGCCGGGCTTGCAAACGCTTTCAGAGTAGCAAGCCCACGACCAGTCTGTGTCCGCCGTCACGCCTAATTCACTGAACCGTGAACACCTCGTTTCTCGGGCGGTACCGTCAGCGGGGTGGCTCTGACCGAATCTGAACTCGACGCCCTGATTTCTCGCCTCACGTTGGAGGAGCAGGTTTCTCTCCTTGCGGGCGTCGACAATTGGCATACCGCCGATCTCTCGACGCATGGCATTTCGCCCCTGCGCGTCACCGACGGACCGGCTGGCGCTCGCGGGACCACGTTCACCGGGCCTCCGTCGGTAAACGTTCCGTCAGGAACGGCGTTGGCCGCCACCTTTGACCCGGCTCTCGTGGAACGAATTGGCGCGTTGCTCGGTCGTGAGACTCGGGCCAAAGGCGCGCGCGTTCTTCTTGCGCCCACGGTGAACTTGCATCGAACGCCGGTCGGCGGGCGGAACTTCGAGTGTCAGTCCGAGGACCCCTACCTAAGCGCGCGTATCACGGTGGGCTATGTGCGGGGCGTGCAGTCCGAAGGAGTCGCGTCGTGTGTGAAGCACTTCGTCGGCAACGACACCGAGTTCGAACGGATGACCATCGACAACCAGATCGATGAGCGGACGTTGCGAGAGCTCTATCTGCAGCCGTTCGAGGCTGCGGTCCGCGAGGCTGATGCACAGGCGATCATGACGGCGTACAACCGAGTGAACGGTCCGTTCGCCGCCGATTCGAAAGAACTGCTGACCGACATCCTGCGTGGCGAGTGGGGCTTCACCGGCATTGTCATGAGCGACTGGTTCGGTCTGCACTCGACCGCTGAGGGCATTGAAGCGGGGCTCGATCTGGAGATGCCGGGACCGACGCGCGACCGCGGAGAAAAGTTGGTCGCGGCCGTGAACTCCGGAAGCGTCCACGTTTCAATGGTTCGGGCCGCAGCGCGTCGGATGGTGTCATTCATGGACCGGGTCGGGGCTCTGAGCGACGGAGGCCCCGGCCCCGAGACCACCCGTGACCTTCCGGAAGACCGGGTGCTCCTACGCAGTACGGCGGCGGCCGGGATGGTGCTGTTGCGCAACGAAAATCACGCGCTGCCCCTCGCCATTGATTCGCTGCGACGCGTGGCCGTCATCGGACCGAACGCGGCGAAGGGCCGGATCATGGGAGGTGGGTCGGCGATGGTCAATCCGGTCCACGAGGTGCATCCGCTCGGATCCTTGCGGGCCCGCCTCGAGGCCGTGGGAGTCGAGGTTGTCGACGCCGTTGGATGCACGATCCATCGGACCCTTCCGCCGCCGCGGCGCTCGTGGGTTTCCGATGCGACGATCGACTATTTCGCGAGCGCTGAGGACATGGCCGCCGGCGCCCCCGCTGTTCGTTCGGAACCACTTCCTCGGTTCAACCTGATCTGGCCCGATGATCCGAGCGAAGGCCTTCGTCGTGAATCGTTCGCCTGCCGGGTGTCGTTCACCGTTACGCCTGACGTGTCGGGATCGTGGACGTTCGGACTCACCTCGGTCGGTCGAGCGATTTTGTCGCTCGACGGTGTCGTTGTCGTCGACGATGAACTTGCGGCACCTGGCGGTTCGTTCTTCGGGATCGGAAAGGCCCAGCTCACGTCGTCGACGGTTCTCGAATCAGGACGCCCGTCGGCGGTCACGGTCGAATACGTGAACGTCGGGCTCGGCCAGATGCGCGGGCTGATCATCGGTCTCGAAGCACCGGTGCTGGAAGACACGGTTGCTGTCGCGTCGAAGCTCGCCGGCACCGCCGATGTCTCGATCGTGGTCGTCGGCACGAACGACGATTGGGAGGCCGAGGGCTATGACCGAACCACGATTTCCCTGCCGGGCCGACAGGACGAACTGATCAGCGAAGTGGCGAAGGTAAGTGCACGGACGATTGTGGTGGTGAATGCGGGCTCGCCGGTCTCGATGCCCTGGATCAACGAGGTCGAGGCGGTGCTCTTCGTGTGGTTCCCCGGGCAGGAGTTCGGCGACGCGCTCGCCGACGTGCTGTTCGGTGACGCCGATCCTGGCGGCCGCCTGCCGGTGACCCTGCCTCGGCGCCTGGAAGACACACCGGCGTTCGAGCATGCCCCAGGTCGCAACGGTGTCGGCCGGTATCTCGAAGGTCGCCTGGTGGGCTACCGCTTCTACGACACCATTGGCCGCGAGCCCTTGTTCCCGTTCGGCCACGGTATTTCCTATGCACACATATCGATCGACTCAGTATCGTTTTTGGCCGGAGTCGTTCAGGTCGTGGTGACGAACTCGAGCGACCGAGCCGGTGTGGAAGTCGTGCAGGTGTATGCCCACGACCCCGAAGGCACCGGCGCCACGGATGATCCGGTCCAGGCGCTTGTCGGCTTCGTCAAGGTCGCTTTGGCGCCGGGCGAGTCGCGATCGGTCGAGGTTGTGTTGGACCCGCGCTGGGCCATGCACTGGGATGTCATCACGCATGCGTGGGCGACCCGCCCCGGTGTGCGGGAGCTGCGCGTTGGACGGTCATCGCGCGACGTTGCCCACGTGCTCTCCACACGGGTCTGAGTCAACGGCGCGGTTGAAATCGTTCGCTCCGTCCCTCCCGGCGGGACAAAGCGAACATCGTCGGCGTGGCTGCCTGCAGTGCCGAGCGGATGCGTTGCTCGCTGACTGGGCCGTTGG
>JANLQX010000395.1:0-8219 GCA_031368095.1 Actinomycetes bacterium
CATCAACGGAGGCGGCTTCAACACCCTCGCCCCGTTCGGCGGCTACAAGCAGTCCGGCAACGGCCGTGAGCGCGGCCACCACGGCATGGGCGAGTTCCTCGAAACCAAGTCAATGCAACTGTAAGTACGCGTAGTTCTTGCGTTCGTTGGATCGTTGGCGACTCGTTGTCCAGTTGGCGACGTCGTTTTGACGGCAACCCGTCGCCAACGGTCCAACGGTGCGCGCTAGCTCACCCGGTGCACCCGGAAGGCTGAGCGTCGGAGGAACACGGCGAGAATCGCCGCGCCGATGCAGGGAAGCAGCCAACGTACATCTGCGCCGCGGCGGCCGCCGACGAAGAGAACCATCGACGCCATGTTGATGGCCATCAATGCCGCCGGCCAGGTCATGACGGTGAGCGCCGGCCGCGGATTCCACCAGGCGAGAAGGATGACGAATCCGCCCACTACGACGGCCACCGCAGTGGGCGCAAATGCGAGAGCGAGTCCAGCCAAGAAGGCCGCCAGGTGAAGTGGCCTGACCGAAAGCTTTCGGCCGACGGTCGTGCACCAACGCGGCGATTCCGGTCATGACCAAACGAAGAACCAAGAACACGAGCGACCAGGCGAGGCGGACATCAACCGATTGCCTAGCGGCCGGAATGGACCCGTTCTTCTTCCAGATTTCGACCGCGCCAAACGCCGCCACCACGACCGTCGGAGTGAACAAAAGACCAGCCAGCACGAACCGTCGTTTGAGTACGAGCGCGAGGCCGACAAACCCGAGCGCGCCGTACGCGGCAAGACCGGCTGCCCCGCCGGCGAGATGAGTTTCTGTCTGGTGGTAGGCACGCGGCCGCTGCGTGATGGTGTGAGCAGCGAGCCACATCAGTGGCCCGACCGACACGGTGCACACCCGAAAGAGCTTCGACGAGATCATCGACGAAACGAACACCGCGAGGGCAAGGACGAGCAGTATCGACGGGTAGAGCGACTTCGGGAACCCGTCACGAAGCGATAAGAGCACTTCTGCTCCGATAATCAGTCCACTTATGAAGATGAAGCTGTCACCGAGCGACGCGCGCACCAGCTCTCGCGTCGACGTCGAGTCGCCACGGGCCCGCTCTTGCAGGCCCGCCGCCAACGTCGAGCGAACCTCGCGAAACGGCAGACGACCCGACGGGCCGGCCGTGAGCGAGAGCGCGTCACGCACCTCGGCACCGTGACGCTGGCGCCAGGCCGGCGGGTAGACCCGCAGTAGCGCGTCGACGAGATTCATCGGGCCCCCACCGCTGTCGCTACGGCCGGGCGTCGGCGGCGTTTCGGGGCCGACCGCACAAGCGCGACCGCCCGCTCCATGCGGTCGACTTCAGCAGCGAAGGCGTTGTTCCCGGCTTCGGTGGGGACGTAGAACCGGCGGGCTCGTCCGTCGACGATGTCTTCGCGATCCAAAGCGATCAGGCCGTTGCGCACCAGTCGATCGAGGGTGGCGTAGAGCGTAGCCACCGGCGGGACGGAACCGACGTCGAGCTCAGATGCCCGCTGCAGGATTCCGTAGCCATGCGCAGGGCCGTCACGCAGGACCAGCAGCACCAGAAACGACGTCGACGAAAGTTCCATGCCTCTGAGTATTCCTGAAGTGAGAATACTCCGCAACCTATTCTTCGGACGACGGCGCCAGAGTTGGCGACACGGCCGAGCGGCGTCGACGACGGAGGATGCGCAGGACCGGGAATCCGAACAGCAGCGCCAGCACCAGGAACGGCAGGAGCGCGGCGGCGACCACGAGGATGCCGCGGAGACCATTGCCCAAGGCCCGGCCGGCATCGTCGAACGCCTTTCGCACGGACGACGCCGCCGCCGGAGCCCGGTAGCTGTCGCTGAAGAGCGTTACGCCGACCGTGGCCATGGCCGTTTGATCCTTGAGCTCCTTCTGGCGTGACAGGAGCGCCTCGAGGTCGGCCTGACGTCGGGACAGCTCGCCTTCGATAGCGGCGATATCGGCAATCGTGACGGCCTTCTCGTACAGCACCTGCATGCGGGCGATGCTCGCCTTGGCGCTGATAACACGACTGTCCACGTCGACCACTTCCGACGTCACGTCCTGCGCCCCGATCGATCGCTGGGTGACGACGCCGAGCGCATTCATCTGCTTGAGGAGCCCGTCGAAACGCGCCGTCGGCACCCGTAGACGCATGGTGATCGACGTGACCGTCGGCTGCTTGGCGGCACCCGTCGGTTCGTCGTCGATCGGCATCGGATCGCCCGAGGTCACCGTCTGCTCGTTCTCGACGTATCCGCCCGCCGTCGTCACCGACGCCCGCAACCGAGCGGCCGACGTGTCGACATTGCGAGCGCGGATGGCGACATCAGCGGTGGCGATGATCTTGCGGTCGGCCGGGAACGACCCGACACCAGCGCCTTGTGCAGTCACCGGACTCGGCGCGGCCGACTTGTCGGCGGTGATCCCGTCGGCCACAAAACCTTCCGCCGCCGCCGCCGTTTCAGCCGCAGCCCCCAACACCGTGGTGGCATTGTCGGCGAGCTTGTCGCTGGAACACGCCGACGCACCGACAACGACGAGCACCGCGAGCGCTCCGCCCAAAACCCGCCGCGCCGATCGGGCGTCCGAAGACACAGATCGCCCCACAATCGGCCCGGAACCCCCGTCAACCGACCGATGTGCGCGGAGTCTGAGCCGATCGGCGCGCTGGGGCGGGCCATCTGTGCGTACCATCCCGACGGTCCCGACGGTCCGGGCCGCGGCAGGGATGGAGGCACGGATAACGGCAGGGATGGTGAACTCGACGACTGGCATGTTCCGCTCCTTGGCTGGAGGACCACGGAGGTCCACGCACATGTGACGACATCAGCGACACCGTCAGTTCCCCAACGGAGGAAACTACGTCGAGATGCAACCGTCTGAACATCAACGCGTGGCGAGCAGCGCCAGATAATGGAACCGTTCGATCCGCTCGACCCGGCCACCCACGACCGGTGGGACACCGCCGCCGCGACCGGCGCGAACTTCGGCATCGACCCGTGGTGCTCCCGACCAACGTGGGCCCTTGCGGTGAACAACGCGTTCTCCACCGACGCTGATCCCGGACCGCCCGTCGGCCTCCGGTCCGAACTCGGACTCGCCGTGTTTGCGTCACTACGAGCCGACGACGGTGCCACCGTGCTGGCCCCTCTCGACCGCGTCTGGGGCTTCGGCTCGTGCATCGTTCCGAGCCTGGCCGCACCGGCCAAAGAATTGCTCGACGACACCGTCGCCGCGCTCCTCGCGCGGCCGGACTGGAAGATGTGCGTCCTCTCCGGAATGGTCGAGCAGAGCCCGATCGACGAAGCAGCGCTGGAGGCCTTCGGCCGTCATGTCCCTCTGTACGCCGGCGAATCACGAACACGGTGCCAGGCCTCTCTCGACGGCGGCGTCGACGGGTACCTCTCCCGCCGAGCCCGCGAACATCGTCGCAATATTCGCCAGGCCGAACGCCGAGCCGACGCCGCTGGGCTGGTCTACGACATCGCCGACGATGACGCCGCCGACGGCACCGTTCGTCGACTTCATGCGGTCGAGGCCCAAAGCTGGAAAGGCCAGGAGGGATCGGGTATCGAGGCGAACGAGATGGCTCTCCTCTATGAACGGCTCGTCGTCGATCTCGGGCGACGAAAGGCCTTGCGATGCGTGTTCGCGCAATTGCCGAACGGTGACGATGTCGGTTTCATCCTCGGCGGGGTTCTGGGCGACACCTACCGCGGACTGCAGATCTCGTTCGCCGGGAACGCCCGTGAGCTCAGCGTCGGCAATCTGTTGCAGTGGCACGAGGTTCAACGTATGTGTGCTGACAATCTGCAGACATATGACCTCGGCATGGATATCGAGTACAAGCGTCGATGGGCCGAAGGAGAACTGACCACCCGCACCGTGTTCGCCGTCCGGCGCTAACGCCGTGCGGCGTTAACGCTGTGCGTTGTTAGCGAAGGCCCGCCAGCATCGTTTCCGCGAGGGCGCCGGGTCGTCGATCGGAGAAACGTTCGCCAAGCCACACGCCCGACAGCAAGACCACAACGCTCCACCCGGCACAACCCACGACTGTCGGCAGATCAACTCCCCGGCGCGACACGGCGAAGGCAAACACCGGGGATAGCAGGATCGCCGACGTAATGAGCCCAACGCCATGGACGAGGGCCACGAGGCATCCGCGACCGGTCAGGGCCGAGTGGTTGCCGAACGGTGACGAATCATCCGCCACCGGGAACGGAACCACCACGCTGATCAACGCGCCGACGCCTAGCGGCACTCCGGCGGCGGCGATCGACAGTGCGAGCGTGGGCATGAGCGCCGTCGCATCGCGTCGAACGAGCACGGTCAGCAGAGCGGCAAGCCACACCGGGACAATCAACGTCGGCGCGGCGGCCAGCGCTCGGCCGAGAAGTAGGTCACGGAGCCGAATGCCGGTGCCCAACTCGATCCATAGCGACGATGCGTCGAGACCGAGGAGATTGTGGGAGATGGCAATGCCGAACAGGAGCGCGATCGGAGCGGCAGCGACGGGCGGCATCGTCTCAGGATTCAGACGCATGCTCTGCAGCAGGACGAATGGCGCACCGAAGAGGCATCCGACGATGAGTGACGCACGGCGATACGGCGACCGAAGGAGGTACCGCAACTCCTTGCGAACAACGACGAACACCGGATGGTTGATCGGGCCCCGCGCCCGCCGCGCCGGCCCCGCTCGAAGCGCCGGCGCACCGGCTCGCGGCCGACGCGAATCGCGGCCCATCGCCCCGGATCGTCGAGTCCCGAGTGACTTGGCCAACTCGATCGTCCACCACCAACCCATGAAGCCGACCACGGCCAGCACAACGGCCAATCGTCCGCTCGACATCGCGAACCTGGAAAACGCGGCGTCGTGCGCGGCGCGCCCCAGCGCGCCCGGTGGGGTCCAAGCCAGAACGGCATTGATGCGTGACCGAGTGCGGGGTCCGGCGACCGGGAGGCTCTGAATTGCCATCCACAACCCGGACGAAACGGCCACCGCGACAACGACGCCGAGATCACGGGTTCGACGACTTCGCGATGCGCGCGTCATCACGGTGGCGATCAACCGACTGCCGACGATGCACAGCATGAACTGCGCGATCGCCACCACCATCACGAACGCGAAAGCGCTCGGACGCTGGATCGTCAGTGCACCTACCATTCCGACGAGGCCGACGATGGTCGCCGCCGGAAGAACCCCGATCGAGGCTGCGACCAGTGTGCCTGCCGCCAACTCGGAGCGGTGCAACGGCAGGTCGGCAAGGCGGTCGGGATCGATGGCGTCGTCGATGCCCCCGAGGAGAAAGGGGAGGCCGATCCAGGCGATCCACATCGTGGTGAAGGCGATCGACAGACGGGGCCCACCGTCTACTCGTGCGGCGGCTCGCGAAACGATCGTGACGAACGACAGCATCGACGCCCCGAGCACCACGCTCAGTACGACCAGGCCGACACGAGCACGACCGCTCCGGGCGGCGGCGTTGATCAGGAGCCGCGTCTTCAGGCGGGCGAAGACGCCAAGAAGTCCCACGCTCAAGCTCAGACGGCGAGCGTCCGCAACCAGTCGAGCTGTTCGAGACGGATTTCTCGGGCGCCGACAGCGTCGAGGAACGTCTGCTCGAGTGTGCGACCGGCACGCACCTCGGCGATCGGCCCCGCCGCCACGACCCGCCCGGCATGGACGATGGCGACGTGATCGCAGAGCCGTTCCACCGTATCCATCACGTGACTCGAGAGGACGACGGTGCCTCCGGCGGCGCGATATTGCTGAAGCACGTCTTGGAGCAGTCGGGCGGACACCGGGTCGACGGATTCGAACGGTTCGTCGAGGAAGAGCACCTTGGGCACGTGAAGGATCGCCGCCCCAAGCGCAATTTTCTTACGCGTCCCCTGCGAGTAGTCGGTCACCAGCTGGGTGGCCTCGTTCTCCAGGCCCATGGCCCGCAGGACCTCAGTCGTCCGACGGCGGGCGGTGGTTTCATCGAGCCGTCGGAGACGGGCCACGTAGTACAGAAGCTCAGCGCCGGTGAGGCGTTCGAAGAGACGGAGATCGTCGGGCAGTACGCCGATGCGGGCTTTGGCGGCAACGAGGTCGCTCCAGACGTCGATGCCGTCGACCTCGATGGTTCCGGCGTCGGGCTTCAGCAGTCCGGTGATCATCCGTAGCGACGTCGTCTTCCCGGCCCCGTTGGGCCCGACCACGCCGAAGAAGGAGCCACGGGGCACGGTCAGGTCGACGGAATCGACCGCCACCCGGGTGCCGTAGGTCTTGCGCAGTCCAACGACGCGAACGGCGGTGTGTTGTGCGTCGTCCGTCATGGTCGCCATCGTGGCGTGAGATATCGACCACATCGACCCGCTGCTTAACTGGCCAACGACCAACCCCGGTGGGATTCTGGCCGGGAAGGTGCAATGGGAATATGTGACGCAGGAAACTTGATAGAAGTAGTAGCAAGTTTGTGCCAGAGCATTACCGAACCGCGACAGAGGAGCAGTACCCCATGGCCCTTGATCCGAACACCTGGACCCTGAAAACGCAGGAAGCGTTCAACGCGGCGATTTCGTCGGCCCGGGGCGCATCGAACCCCGAGGTGACCCCCGACCACCTGCTCCTCGCCCTCCTCGGCCAGGACGACGGGATGGCTCTGCCCCTCCTCGACAAGGTCGGCATTGCGTCGACCCCGCTCAAGAACGCCACCGCCGACACCGTTTCCAAGCTCCCGCGCTCCTACGGCGGCGAATCCACTGTCGGCCGCGAGCTCCGCCAACTTCTCGAGCGCGCCGCCGAGGAACAGCGGACCATGGGCGACCAGTACCTGTCGGTCGAACACCTCCTCCTGGCCATGGCCGCGCCCGACGGCGCCGACGCCAAGGCCCTCGACGCCAATCGGCTCAAGGTCACCCGGACCGACCTTCTTACCGCCCTGGCCCAGGTTCGGGGCAGTCGCCGCGTCGATTCGCAAAACCCCGAGGACACGCTCCAGGCGCTCGACAAGTTCGGCCGTGACCTCACCGAGGCGGCCCGACGAGGCAAGCTCGACCCGGTCATCGGTCGAGACGAGGAGATCCGTCGGACTATTCAGGTCCTGGCCCGTCGAACGAAGAACAACCCGGTACTCATCGGTGAGCCGGGGGTCGGCAAGACGGCAATCGTCGAGGGTTTGGCCCGACGCATCGTCGACGGTGACGTCCCGGAGAGCCTCAAGAACCGGCGCGTCATCGCCCTCGATCTGGCGGCCATGGTCGCCGGCGCCAAGTTCCGCGGTGAGTTCGAGGAGCGCCTCAAGGCCGTGCTCAAGGAGATCACCGACGCCCAGGGTGACGTGATCACGTTTATCGACGAGATGCACACCGTGGTCGGAGCCGGTGCGGCCGAAGGCTCGATGGACGCCTCCAACATGCTCAAGCCGATGCTGGCCCGCGGCGAGCTCCGCATGATCGGCGCCACCACGCTCGACGAGTACCGCAAGTACATCGAGAAGGATCCGGCGCTCGAGCGCCGTTTCCAGCAGGTCTTCGTCGGCGAGCCGTCCGTCGAGTCGACCATCGCCATCCTCCGTGGGCTCAAGGAGCGCTACGAGGTCCACCACGGCGTCCGTATCCAAGACAGTGCGCTCATTGCCGCCGCCGTCCTCTCGAACCGCTACATCACCGCCCGCTTCCTTCCCGACAAGGCCATCGACCTGATCGACGAGGCCGCCTCGCGTCTGCGTATCGAGATCGATTCGCTGCCGACGGAGATCGACGTGGTCGAGCGACGCGTCCGTCAGCTCGACATCGAAAAGGTCGCGTTGAGCAAGGAGACCGACTCCGCCTCGGCCGAGCGCCTGGCCGCCCTGGACCGCGAGCTGGCTGATCTGCGTGAACAGCGCGACGCGATGCTGGCCCACTGGGATCGCGAAAAGTCCGCCATCGCCACGATTCGCGGGCTCAAAGAGCAGCTGGAGCAGGTCGGCACCGCCGTCGAACGCGAGGCCGACCTGGAGAAGGCGGCCGAGATGCGCTACGGCCAGCTTCCCGCCATCGAGCGGTCCATCGCCGAAGCAACCGCGGCCCTCGATGAGCTGCAGAAGACCAAGCGCATGCTGAAGGAGGAGGTCGACGCCGAGGACATCGCCGAGGTCGTCGCCAAGTCCACCGGCATCCCGGTGAGCCGCCTCCTCGAAGGTGAGATGTCCAAGCTGTTGCGGATGGA
>JANLQX010000407.1:0-1553 GCA_031368095.1 Actinomycetes bacterium
ATGGCAAGTTCGGTCATGGCGGTCAGGCCGTCGTTGATCTGGGCGGTGCGACTGATCGCGCGTATGGCGTCGCGCTCGGCGCGGATGGTTCTGTTGTCGCCGTCGGCACCGATGGCTCCCAATGGGCTGTTACCAAGCTGACTGCCAAAGGCGACCTCGATACAGGTTTTGGTGGAAGCGGCATCGTGAAAGGCGCGACATCTTCCGCCAGCGTGCTGAGTGGAGCCTTCGTGCAGGCCGATGGAAGCATTGTCGCCGGTGGCAGCATCGGCGACCGCATCGCCGTCTATCGCTTCCTTTCCAGTGGCGCACTTGATTCCTCCTTCGGTGGTAACGGCCTGGTCGTCGTGCCTGGCCTTTCCGCTCGCACTGACCTGGGTTCGGCGGATTTCACCGTCGGCGTTGCCAACCCGGGCGGCAAGGTGCTCGTCACCGGCCGAACCGCTGGTAACTTCGCACTGGCTCGCCTCACCGCAACGGGCGACCTCGACCTGACTTTTGGTGACAATGGCATCAAGCAGATAGACCTTGGCGGCGACGATGACGCCGACCAGGTGCTCGTCCAGGGCACCGGCCAGATTCTCGTCGTCGGCACGAGCCAGCAGGCCTCTGTCGTGAACGTAGGCGTCGCGGTGCTCCAAGAGAACGGCGCGCTCGACGCGACCTTCGCTAACGGCGGCGTGGCTTCGGTCGACGCTGGTATCGGCGGCAACGGTCGGGCACTGCACATCGGCGATCTCGTCGTTCGTGCGTTCGGCTCGGCTCAGGGCAATGGGCAGCTTGTTGTCGGCGCGGGTGAGACCTCGCCGACCCCAACCGTTCCCGCGGGTTCTGGTCTGCGTCGTTTGAACGTTCCCGGTTCAGGCACCCTCGGCAATTTCGGTGATTTGAGCGGTAAAAATCGGCGTCTGTCCTTCGTGGACAGCGACGGAACCCGCGTCACCCTTACGCTTCGCGGCGGCACGGGCCGAGCACTCTATGACGGCACCAAAGTTGACCTGATTCTCTCGGGCACCGGCGATGGGTCGTCGCTCTCCGTTAAAACACGTGGCGGCGATGGTCATGTCGCGATTCGCAACCTGACCGTCACCGGTGGCCTCGGCTCCATTAAAGCCAAGGGTGCTGTAATTTCCGGCTCGCTTACTCTTTCCGGCGCGCTCGGCCGGGCTGATCTCAATTCACTGGACGCGGCGGTCGTAGCAGTCGCCGGTGGAATTGGCTCGCTTCGCTTTTCAGGCGATGTGAAGAACTCCACACTCCTCAGCGGTGCCTCGCTGGGTGACGATGGCCGAATTGGCGGCGTCAACGGCAATGCCGATGTCTTCGCCGCGGGTGGAATCGGCTCGATCAAAGTGTCCGGTGCAATTCGCGGTTCTGTGATCGCCGCTGGCATTACGCCGGTGAACGGCACCCTCTTTGACGGGGACGACAAGGTCAACGACCCCATCGTGAGTGTCATCCACAGCCTGAGCGTGAAGGGCGGCGTCGATGCTGTCACCCGAGTGCTCGCAGGAGCCTTCGGTAAGACGAAGATTCCGGGTGCGGTGGATGTG
>JANLQX010000423.1:0-2425 GCA_031368095.1 Actinomycetes bacterium
CCTTGCTGCGCGAAAGCCAGGCTTCCCGCGACCCGAAGACCGGATTCGAGTGAAGTCTGAGCCCGACTGGCGGGGTCGCCGAGTCGAATTCACCCTCGCTCGTGTTCTCATTCCCGAAGACCGGGTGCTCCTCGTCGATGACTGGATCGAGACAGGGAGTCAGTGCACCGCAATCGCAAACGCCATCGCGCAGATGGGATCCACGATCGTCGGGACGACCGTTATCGTGGACCAAGCTCCCGTGCCTGTTCGCAACGGCCTGAACGTGGTCGGGCTCCTTCGGTGGGACGAACTCCCGCCCGGCGGCTGAGCATGGCTTCACGAACGGTGCCGCGCTGAAAGTAAGCGCACATAGGGGCTTCGTGAGCGAGCGGGAGCCGTCGGCGCGGCCAGGTTGAGGGGCACTCGCTCGGACTCACCGCCACGCAGCGCTCTGGTCACGCGAGTGCGTGATCGGACCTTGAAGCGGGCGGTCCTTGCTCTGGGGTCGTAGCGTCTGTCGGATGTGTGTGTCGGGGGATCCGGACTCTCGGTTTGGAGTCGAAACTCCAAGCGACGAGATGGAGCATGACAGTTGAGATCGCCGGTCACGTTGTCCGACGATGTAGTCGTTCTCAGGCCTTGGAGCTCAACGGATGCGAGTTTCCTGGCTGAGGCGTCGAGGGACCCGGCTATCGAGCGCTATAACGGCCCCGCGCCTGCGTCGGTGGCTGACGCCATTGCGGTTATCGAGTCCATCGAGAAGAGTTGGGCCGGATTCGACGCCGAGGGTGACCCGACAGGGGCGGCGTTCGCGGTCGTTGATGCGGCGTCCGGCGAGCTGGTTGGCATGTGTGGTGTCGACCATTGGTCGAGCGCAGGTGTTGCCCAGTTCGGCTATTGGCTGGCGGCAGGGGCGAGAGGGCGAGGGTTTGCGACTCGCGCCGTGACGTTGATGACGGGTTGGTTGTTCGAGCTCGGAGCCGCTCGCGTGTTCCTGACGATCGAGTCCGAGAACGCGGCTTCGGCCGCAGTGGCGCAACGCGCTGGGTTCACCTATGAGGGGACGCTACGAGCATTGGGCGTCTGGCAAGGGCAACGAAAGGACATTGACATGTTCGCTGTGCTTCCCGATGAGTGGGCGTTGAGAGTCGATGGTTGACGATCTTCGATGGTGGTCAGCCTTGGACACGGCGGCGGCGATTCGGTCGGGGTCTGTGAGTGCGGCCGAAGTCCTCGAAGCCACGATTGCGCGGATCGAGACCCTCAACCCGGCCCTCGGTGCGGTGGTGATCCCACTCTTTGATCGGGCGCGGTCGTCGTCGGCGGAGGGAAAGAGAGACGGCACTGGCGGCTTGTTCCGCGGGGTGCCGATGTTGTTGAAAGACGCGGGCGAGGAACTGGCCGGAACACCGCACTGGGTCGGCACCCGAGGTCTCGCTCGCGCCGGACACCGATCGTCGATGACCACTGAACTCGCCGATCGGTTCGAGCGTCTTTTATTCGTGATGGTTGGAAAGAGTTCGTGTCCTGAGCTGTCCGCGTCGTCGACGACCGAACCGGTCGGGTTCGCCCCGACACGCAACCCGTGGGCCCTGGACCGGACCGCTGGAGGGTCGAGCGGCGGATCAGCTGCGGCGGTCGCCGCTGGCCTGGTCCCGATTGCCCATGGCAGCGACGCGACCGGATCGCTGCGTTTCCCTGCCGCGCACTGCGGCGTGGTCACGTTGAAACCGTCTCGTGGCCGCATTCCGATCTCGCCACCTATGGGCCAGAGCGATCCACTTCGTGCGTGGACGCAGTTCGCGTTGGCCCGTGACGTGAACGATCTCGTTGCGATGCTCCCGTTACTCGCTCGCGACGAATCGTCACCGTTCCAACCGTGGCAACGTTTACGGATCGGGTTGCTCGACCATGATCCGATCATCGGGTTGCCGCTCGCAGCCGAGTGCGCACAAGCGGTCCGTGCACTCGGTGACGCCATGACGCTGCTCGGCCATCACGTCGAGACCGCTTACCCTCCAGCGTTCAACACGCTGTTCGCCCCGTTCTGGTCAGCGATGGAGATCATCGGCCCGGCGGTCCGACACGAACAGGTGTCGTGGGTGTCCGAACGCCTCGGACGCCAATGCCAATCGGGTGACGTGACAGACAAGTTGCTCGATCTCGCTGAGGCAGGTCGGCACGTCAACGCCAGTGACCTGGCTGCCGCGTACGACCGCGTGGCCACAGCCATGTCCGGCGTTGCGGACTGGTGGGACAGCGGTTTCGACCTGCTCGCCACACCCGTCATGCTCGAACCAGCCTGGAAGCTCGGCGATTCGGCGGCATCGATGAAGACGGGGATGTTCTGTGCCCCTTTCAGTTTCACCGGCCAGCCAGCCCTCGTGGTCCCGATTTCAACGAATCCCGCCGGGTTGCCCGTCGGCGTACAACTTGTCGGACG
>JANLQX010000429.1:0-4118 GCA_031368095.1 Actinomycetes bacterium
CCTTGCTGCGACTCGGACGCTGAACTGGATGACCAGGCATCAGCGCATGGTGACGACGTTCGTGACGAACCTCCGAGGTCCTGAAAGTCGCGTTGCCTTCCTGGAGGCACCCGTCACCGAGATCATCCCGGTGAGCGGCACAAGCGGCAACGTGCGCGTCGCGTTCGGCGTGCTTTCCTACGCCGGCACGCTGACCGTCACTGTGGTGGCCGATCACGATCTTGCCGGCGAGCTGCCTTCGCTGGTCGCTCTCCTGCAGACGGAGCTCGACAGCATCGGCGGATGAAATCGATGAGCTGTGTCCCGGCGATGTCGCTGCTCTGATTGGTGGTGCCGGATCCGCGGGTATCGAACACACGTTCGAGAGGTGATGGTACAATGTCTGTATGTCGATCGATCTCCTTCGGGCGGTGCTGGCGGAGGCCAGTGCGTCTGGTCGCGGGTTGGTCCGGGGGCCTGAGGAGCTGGTCGAGTACCGGCGGTTGATGGATCAGTTGGAGGGGCAGTGGTTGGCGGGGTTGCATGAGTCGGTGGCGGATGGTGCGATCGAGGCGGGTTCGGGGTTGTCGGCGACGGAGTGGCTTGCGGATCGTTGCGGGCGGACGCATCAGGAGGCGGCGTCGGCGATTCGGTTGTCGACTCGTCTGGCGCGCACGTCGATGGTGCAGGAGTGTCTGGTCGATGGGCGGTTGTCGTTGGGTCAGGCGAAGGTGATCGCATCGGCGTGCACGGAACGGGTCGCGGACTTGTTCGACGACTTCGAGCCGTATGCGGTGTGTGCCGCGGCGCGGTTGCATCCGGATGATCTGGCGAAGGTGATGCGTCGGTGGGGTCGTCAGGCGGATGAGGAGACGGCGAAGCATGACGACCGGGCGGTGGAGGCGAAGCGTGAGTTGTTCCTGTCGCCGGTTGGCGACTTGGAGTGGGCGGTGAATGGGACGTTGACGGCGGAGCAGGGTGCGGTGTTGAACGAGGCGTTGCTGGCGGCGATGGCGCAGGATTACGACGGGGCGGAGGAGACGCGATCGTTGCGGCAGCGGCGGGCGGATGGGCTGGCTGCGGTGGTGGGGCAGTGGTTGGCGCAGCACTGCACGGTCCGGGTTCATGGTGCGCGTCCGCAGTTGATCGTGACGGTGACGTTGGCGGATCTGCTTGCGGGGGTGGATGGTCCGGGTGGGATGACGTCGTCGGGGGTGTTCCTTGATGGGGCCACGGTCGAGCGTCTGGCGTGTGATTGTCTCCTGACGCGGGTGTTGCGGTTGTCGTCGGTTGACGTGGAGATGTCGCATGCGACGGTGGAGATTCCGGTGGCGTTGCGGCGGGCGGTGATCGTGCGGGACACGCATTGCCGTTTCGGTGGTTGTGATCGGCCGGCGGCGTGGTGTGAGGTGCATCACATTCATGCGCGCGAGGACGGCGGCCGGCATCAGCTCAGGAATCTGGTGTTGTTGTGTGGTCGCCACCATCACCGTATTCACCGGTTGCGGCTGCGGTTGGAGCTTGAGCCGGATGGCACGCTGCATGTGTTCGATACGAACGGTGGTGAGCAGATCAGTCGGCCGCCGGCGAATGGTCGTCTTCCGTTGCAGGTACCCGACGTGCCCGACGTGTCGGTTGATCCGGCGTTGGACAGGTGGCGTCGCTCGGCGATCCAACGCGCTATGGCGACCGTGGCCGGGGCTGCGAGCCTCGGCGAGGCCGACTTCGGCATCGCCCGACTCGCTCGTCAACGTGCGGTCAGCCTCGTCGACGCACACCGGCGCATCGCCGCCTGAGAGTCGGAGTTTCGATCTCGGGCGCCAGGCGCGGGCTCAATGCGGCGCAGTCCGCCCCGGGATATCGCGCCAGGCCATACACGATCGCCGCACCCGCCGCGGACACGTCCGTTGCACGCCCGGAGACCAAACTAGGCATGATTGCGTCATGGCCGTAACTGTAGGACCGACCACCAGGTCAAACCCGGCGGCACTTCCGCAGGCAATCGCGGCGCCTGAGGTCGTTGGCCTCACGCCCGCCCTCGGTGCCGAGGTGCACGGCATAGCACTGGCTGCGCCCAGCGAGCAGGACATCGCCGTCGTGAAGGAACTGCTGCTGGAGCACAAGGTGCTCTTCTTCCCCGCGCAGCACCTCACGATCGACGAGCACGTCGCGCTCGGCCATCACTTCGGCGAGCTCGAATCGCATCCGAACCTCAAGAATCCCTTCACCGACCGGACCGATATCTTCGAGTTGGCCGCGTCGCAGGGAGGCATCGCCGATGAGTGGCATACCGACCTGACGTTCCAGTCGCGCCCGTCGAAGATGTCGATCCTCAACATGGTTCGTCTTCCGGACATTGGCGGCGACACGATGTGGACCAACCTCGCCATGGCCTACGACGCGCTGTCGGCACCGTTGCGCGAGCTGTGCGACGGGCTTTCGGCCCTGCACGACGCGGCCCCGCACGGGCGTCCCGACGACACCGCCATCCACCCCGTCGTACGCCTCCATCCGGAGACCGGACAGCGGGCGCTGTACGTCAACGAGCACTTCACCCGGCGCATCGTCGAGCTCAGCCACCCCGAGAGTGAGGCGCTGCTGGGCTTCCTCACGAAGTGGGTGCACCAAGAGCGATTCACCCTGCGCTACCGGTGGACCGTGGGCACGATCTGCATGTGGGACAACCGCTGCACGCAGCACTTCGTCCTCAACGACTTCGATACGGAGCGCGTCATCCAGCGCGTCACGATCAGCGGCGATGAACCACAGGGTGACGCGCCTCGTTGGCCGCCATTCACCCCGAAGCGGGGAGCGGCCAGCCGCTACGACCGCCAGCTCCTGCGCCATCTGCGGGCGCGCGGGTGACGCCGCACGAGACCGTCAGATGGTGAATCGGAGGTTGCGCGCGGCGCGCTCGCCCAACTCGGCGTCGCCCGTCCACGTGACCGCCCCAGCGGCGATCGATTCCGAAGGGTCGATCCGCCCGCACGCGAGCAGCATAAACGTGAGGAAGTCGCTCGAAACCGTCGCATCCGGCGCATCGAGATCCGGCACGACCTTCGCCCGCCCGTCGACCTGCACGCACATGCGACGCGTGACGGGGCCGGTCACCTCGAACGCCAGGCTCTTGCCGTCGGGCAGGCCGATCTTCTTCCCGGCGATGTAGCCGAGCGAGTTGTGCACCTCGTCGAGCGAGCGCTCGGCGGCCGGGCCACCGTCGTCACCGGCGATGCCGAGCGGCACGCGGATGTCACGCTCGTGGACCCAGACGTCGAAGTTGCGGATCTCCATGAAGCGCCCGTACGCGCCGGGGCCGATGGGCGTGTGGCCGGGCGTCGCGAACTGCTCATCGGACATCGACTCGAGCTCTGCGACGCGTGCCGCCGCGGTCGCGCGGTAACGGGCAACGAGATCTTGTGGCGTGAGCGCTGTCAGTTCTTTGCTGACCTCCCCCATGCGCGACCAGGGGACCTCGGAGCCGGGCGCCCAGCCAATGATCGCCTCGTCGATCATGCCGACGTGAGCGAGCACACCGCGCATGTCCCAGGCCGGGCACAGCGACTGGGCCATCCACTGCTCAGGGGTGAGCGCTGCGGCGACGCCGCCGAGTGCATCCCACGACGAGTGCAGGTTGTCGATGGCTTCTCTGCGAGTGATCATCGGGCCGGCTTCTCTCGGGTTTCCCAGTCACGGGCGTTCAGATACGCGGCGAACTGCGCCATCACATGGGTGAGGTCGGCGTCGGTCTTCGGCCGCTTGATCTCGTAGAGGTGCGGAAAGCGCCGCGTTGCGCTCACCAGGTCCCACAGCGCGACGGCATCGTCACCAAGCGGCGCAGGCGTGATCACCGGGCCGTAGAGATGGCTGCCGTCCTCGAACACAAGCGTCGGCACCCCGAAGCCGCCGTGCGAGACGACGGCGTCATGATCGGTGCGAACGTCGGCGTGCGTGGTTGGGTCAGCGACGGCCTTGTCGACGAGCGCTCCATCGAGACCGATCGACTCGAGCAGTTCGGCCGCGACTTCCGGGCGGTGCGGCTTTCGCCCTTCGACATGGAGCGCGCGCCCCGCGACTTCGTAGAAGCGGTCACAGTCGTCCATCGAAGTTCGGCGCAACAGCGCAGCGACGCGCATCATCCC
>JANLQX010000460.1:0-2781 GCA_031368095.1 Actinomycetes bacterium
GTCGAGATAGCGGTAGTTCACGTTGAGCGGCACCAGCCGCTCTTTGAACGCTCCGAATTGGGCGATGAGGTATTCGGGCGAGTTGTAAAGGTAGAGGCCGAGCTTCGCCTGACCAGTGACCGGAGTGCTGGTGGGCCCGCCGATGCCGTGGTCGCGGAGGAACCCGGCAAAACGAGCGGCCTCATCGTCGACCTGCTGCCAATTCAGTCGGCGAGGGCCCTGCACGATCGCCTCGGCATCGCCGATGGTGTCGGCCAGTGATTCCCAAATCGTGGCGAAGTGCATCTCCATGGCCCCATGCTGGCACGACCAGTTCAAGATGGTGACGACTGTCACGCACGACCAAGTGGCGTTCCCGGCCCTTCCGGTCGATGATTTCCCTAACGGACCGAGCCGAGGCCGCCCAGGGCTCACGACGGACGCTTGAGCGCCTCGGCTTGACGTCCGGCCCGCCCGGCGTGCCGATACGATGATCCGAGGTCGTGTTGCCGTTCCGTGACGTTTCGGTGGCCCTCATCAAGTTGCCACTCGACCGGGTCTACATTCCTTCCATGTACCCAGGAACAGGTCGGATCGTCTGATGGCCGCCCCCGTCGAACAAATTGGCGTGATTGTCGCCTGTCCCCTCTGCGGCGTCGAAGTGCTGCAGAAGACCATGATCCCATTGAGCGTGCTCGACGGCGTCATCAGCTACGCATGCGTTCCGTGCGCCCGAAAACTCGTCACCACCGGTTCGGCCCCGACGTGATCGCCAAGTGGGCCATCGGTGCCCTCGCCGTGGCTGGTGTCACCATGTCCGGCTGCGCCGCTAGCCAGACGGACAACGCCAACTGGTTGGTGAACTCGCAGGAACGCACCTACGTCGAGATCCCGCCGAAATTCAAGCGCTACACGGTGAACCCGTACCGCATCAACAAGTTCGACCGAACCGCTGAGCGAATTACCGGCATCCCCCGCAATCCATCGAATTGGGAAGTCGTCTTCGACAGTGCGAAGAAGCCCAGTATCGATAATTTTGACGTCGACCGTCCAACCTCGATGGTCGGACAGGTGGCGGTGTACTCGCTGAATCCTGACTGGACTCAGACCCCTAACTTTCGTCAAAGCGTCAACCTCACCGCTCTTCGCAGTTTTCCTTTCGCCCGGACCGGCAATATCGATCCCATCTCCTCGTTCAACGACGGAGACCCTGGAATCGAGGTTGTGTCGTACAGCGAAACTGCCGAAAAGAACGGCATACGCGGAATCAAGCTGCGCTTCAACCAACAGGTCGGGGGCTCGGAGTGGGTCACCGTTGATCAGCAGGCGTTCACCAATCGTGACACCACCAAGTTGTACGTACTCACGCTCAAGTGTGCTTCCACATGTTTCAAGCGGGACTACGAGACCGCCAAGAAGATTTCTTCCTCCTTTACCGTCCAGAAATGAGCACGCCAATGACCTCTCCGGTGTTTCCGACGGTTGTCCCCTATACGCCACCCCCCCAGGTCACGCCCAAGAAGCGACGCAAGCTGCTGTTCTTCGACCGGGCCAAGTTGCTCGTTTTCCTGGTCGTGCTGTTCGGCTTCCTGGTGTCGAAGTACCACGCTGACGTTCCGTATGTCACCTGGGGAGGCGCGTTCAGTCACGTGTTGCGCAACAGTTGGTTCCTCCTGGCGATAGGGGCCGTTGAAGTTCTACGCCAGGTGCATTACCTGATGAGCGAAGGGGCCGCGGGCTATAACCACTTCTGGTCGTACAAAGTCTTCGGTGGCTGGGATCGCTTCTGGACTCGCCGCAATCCGTGGCTGCGTTTTCGACTGCAGCGGATCGTCAAGACCCTGATGATCATGGCGCTGCTGTTCTGGATTCTGTCGGCCACCTGGAACGTCTCGTTCCTGACCGCCATCAACGACGCCCCTTCTCGAATCGTTGGCATCATGTTTGGCCAGCAGCAATCATTGCCATTTATTTTCACCATCATGATGACGTTGCTGTTCTCCGTCGGACAGTTTGCGGCCATCTTCTGGTTCATGAGCCGCGGCGGCACGGACATCCTTTTGCCCGAAGAAGTGGACACTCGATTTGCCGACGTGTGGGGCCAGGACAAGGTCCTTGACAAGGTCAAGGAGAACATCGCGATGTTCGACAAGCCCGAAGAGATTGAGGCCAAGGGTGGCCACGTTCCCGGTGGCATCCTGCTCTGGGGACCCCCGGGCACCGGCAAGACGCTGATTGCCAAGGCCATCGCCGGCGAAACCGGAAAGCCCTATGTCTTCGTCGACCCGGGTGCGTTCCAAAACATGTTCATGGGCGTCGGCATCCTGAAGGTCAAGGCGCTCTACCGCAAACTTCGCAAACTCGCCCTTCGTCACGGTGGCGTCATCGTGTTCTTCGACGAGGCCGACGTGCTTGGTAACCGCGGTTCCTCGGTGGCTGGCCGGACCGAAGCGCCGGCTCGCACGCAAGGCTTTCAATGCATGGCTGCTCGCACGTTCGGCTACGACCTGCACAACCACGACGCCGCCGTGGCTCCGTCGGCGCCGGGAAGCCGACCCAGCATCCTTCCGGACAAGGTCCGAATCATGATGGGCGGAATGGGCGGCGGCGGCGGCGGCATGGGAACTCTCCAGTCGCTGCTGACGGAAATGAGTGGCCTAGAAAAGCCCCGAGGCTTCATGGCTCGCCGCATCCGCAAGTTCTTGACGATGCCCTCGAAGAAGCCACCGAAGTACCGGATTCTCACCATCATGGCCACCAACGCCCCGGATGTCCTCGACCCGGCGCTCCTTCGTCCGGGCC
>JANLQX010000468.1:0-13283 GCA_031368095.1 Actinomycetes bacterium
GTCGAGAGTGCCGACGCAGAGATCCTTGGCGCGCGTCACAGCCGGGTCAGGGCCTGGTCGGAGCAGGTGATGATTTCGCCTTCGCCCGATCGGATTCGATCATGCGAGACGCCACTTCCTTCAGCACCCACGCATTGGCCAATTCCGGGTTCTCGCGCCTGGCCGGCGACGGAATCACCGTGCGTGTCCGAAGATCGTCGGCGGTCACGATGCGGTGGGGCTCGATGCCATTGCCCGCCTCGTATTGCGCGGAACGCCACCGTCGGTAGGCGAGTTGCAAAGAATCACTCTTCACGTGCAATTCGGCCGAAAGGTCGAACGGGATGAGTTCTGGACGCTGACCTTCCACCGTTGGTTGATCTTCATAGAAGATCTTCATGGTGCGGCCGTAGGAGTTCTTGTCGGCCCATTTCCCGGTAAAGAACGTACGAAGCATCGTCCATTTAGAAATCGTTGTGTGTTCGTCGACCGGAACCGCGGCGGTAAAGATCTTGAGCTGCCCGAGCGGAAGGTTCACCTCCAGCAGACTGACATTCGGAAAGTAGAGGCCGGTCTTCGTCTTGACGAGGGGACGCTCTTTCCCCTTGCGGAGGTATTTCCACATGCCGCTCGCCGGTGGCGGGTCAAGCTCAACGGTTGTCTGCGCCCCGATGAGGCGACCGCGGTCGTCGTGCAATTCGACAAGTTCGAAGTCGTCGATCTCCGGTTTGTCCGGGTTCCCGAACGAACCGGCATGGACGAACGGGGTGTGGGCGATATCGACGGCGTTCTCGATGACGCGCTCAAAGTTGGCGTTCCACACGAACTCGCCGTGGACGACGGCGTATCCGTCGGCCTGGGCTTTTGCGGTGGGCTCAAGTGTCTCGATCGGAGGTACCGGTGGGCGCTCGTGTTCCGGCGCGTCACCGAGGAAAACGAACACGAAGCCGTAGCGCTCGACCACCGGATAACTGTCGGTGCGCGCCTTGCGCGGGATCGGCACTCCAGCCGCCGTCGACGGGATCTTGGTACAGGCCCCGTCAGGTCCATATTCCCACCCGTGATAGGGGCAGCGTATGCAATCGCCATGCACGCTGCCGCCCGACAGTGCCCCGCCACGATGGACGCACAGATCGTTATGGGCCACGAGTTCACCCCGCGTGGTGCGGTACAGGACGAGGTCCTGCCCCATGACCTGGACCTTGTGCGGTGTCGTGCCGACAAGGTGCACGAATTCGACGGCGTACCACTGGTTCTTGAGCATCACCCCCAACTGTATTCACCGCACCACCAAAACGCCCGAACTACCCCACTGCATGCTGAACTGCACCACCGTGTCCAACGTTCGATCACTCCACACAGTCACGTCGTCGGGCGCTGGGGGGCTGTTCGACGCCGTCCACATCCGGGTGTTCTATCCGGCCCAAACGCCCGGCGGCCCGAACGGCGAGCGTCCAGCGGAGTTGTCGAGCGGCGTGATCGCCGCCGACGCCGCGATGGCCCCGTTCCCCGTGGTGGTCGTGTGCAATCCGATCAACATCGGGCCCGAGTACTACCGATGGCTCGGCCTGGCGCTGGCGCCGTTCGGCTATCTGGTGGCGACCGTGTCGTGGCTCTCGCCGGGACTGGGCGCCATGGTGGTCCAGGCCGGCGGTCCGCTCGCCTCGATGGGCTCCGACGGCGATCAGGCGCCGGGGGTCGAGATCATCGCCAATGCCGTCGCCGAACTCAACAGCGGAACAGGGCCGCTCGCCGGTCTTGTCGACGCGGCGCGTATCGGGGTGATCGGACACTCGGCCGGCGGCACGATGGCCCTGGGCGCCGCCGACCACCGTTTTCATCCGAGGGTGGCGGCCGTCGTTGCCCTAAGCGCGCATACGGCTGTGGGCGTGCCGCCCGGTCCTGGATCGGGAACGGTCATGCGGGAGACGCCGACCGACTGCCCGGTGTTGTTGATCGGAGGAACGGTCGACGGCGTGATCGATCAGAGCCGCTTCCGGTACGACACGCCAACGGGCGCGAATTGGGATCCGGTTGGACGCACCTTCAGCGAGGCGTTCACGTCGTCGCGCAGGGACTGTGTGCTGGCCATGGTCGAAGGAGCGAATCATTTCTCGTTCGCTGATCCCGATAACGATCCATCGGCCGGTCGACCCTTTCTTGATTATCCAGCCGCCACGCCAGGAACTATTGTACGCGCGCATATCGCTTCGCTCATTGCCGCGTTCCTGGACGCGCACCTACGCCAGCGTGTGGACGCCGCCGCCGAATTTCACGAATTGCTCGCTTCGCCCGTGATCGCTGCGTGGCGATCACGCTGACCCAAGCCTGGCGACCCGACGCTGCTATCCGATGGGAATAGCAGCCTCGGCGGCGAAGGCGATGGTCACCCGAGAACCGGTCCGAGCGGCCGGCCGTAGACCGGAATTCTGTTCGAGGACGAAGACCTCAGCGCCGGCATCGAGGGCCACGGTGTGGCGGCTAACCGGACCGAGGTACTCGGTGTGGACGACGGCCCCGGTCGCCGACACCTCGCCCGGCACAACGGCGCCTCCGTCGCCGACCAGGCGAATCTTTTCCGGCCGGACCGTATAGGTCCCGGACCGGCCGAGCAGCGTCTCGGCAACGTCGCCGCTCAACGGATTCGAGGTGCCGACGAATCCCGCCACAAAGGGCGTCGTGGGGCGTTCGTAGAGGTCCTCGGGGGTCCCGATCTGCTCGATACGTCCTCGGTTGAACACGGCGATGCGGTCGCTCATGGTGAGCGCCTCTTCTTGATCGTGGGTCACGAACACAAACGTGATCCCCGCGCGATGCTGGATGGTCTTGAGCTCGATCTGCATCTGCTGACGAAGCTTCAGGTCGAGGGCTCCGAGCGGTTCGTCGAGGAGAAGCACCTTGGGGCGGTTCACGAGCGCCCGCGCCAACGCCACGCGCTGGCGCTGGCCACCGGAAAGCTGCGAGGGACGTCGCTCGCCGTAACCATCGAGGGCCATCGACGAGAGCGCCTCGGTGGCCCGCTGGCGACGTTCGGCGCTACCCACTCCTTTCACCTTCATGCCGTACTCGACGTTCTTCTGCACCGTCATGTGGGGAAAAAGCGCGTAGTCCTGGAAGACAGTATTCACGTCTCGGTCGAACGGCGCCAGCCGGGTCACGTCGGTGCCCTGGAGGAGGATCGTGCCTTCCGTCGGGAGCTCGAAGCCGGCAATCATGCGCAACAGCGTGGTCTTACCAGAACCCGAGGGCCCGAGCAGGCAAAAGAACTCGCCATCGACGATGTCAAGATCGACCCCGTCGACGGCATGCACCACGTTCTCCCCGCCGCCGAACGTCTTACGAATACCTCGCATCGAAATGGCCGGGGTCAGGTCTGCACTCGTCACCACGACACCGAAACGTACTGGCTCCCGGTGGTCATCGCGGTCCGTCGAGGAGGGCGGCGTAGGTTTTCTCGGCGTAGCCATCGGTCGTCACACCAAGTCCGTCAGCGACGCGGTTCACGTAGGCGAAGTACGCCGTGACCTGATTGTGTTCGTCCGAAAGAACCGACCGGACAAAGCTTGGGTCTTGCAGGCTGTGGACCTTCAAAATGTTGTCGACGCGCCCGGTGTGACGGTCCTGCTCGGATCGATAAAGCTCGGCGAGCAACCCGCTCGCGTCGGCTTCGCCGACCACGTCGATCCACGCAAGCCGGTCGGCGGGCTCCATCGCTGGTGAGCTCATTGGAGGGTCACCACGATACGGATGTGTAGTGCGTTTCGGTGAAGGCGAGGAGACCTTCGTGGCCACCCTCACGGCCAATCCCGGACTCCTTCATGCCGCCGAACGGGGCCGCCGGATCGGAGACGAGGCCACGGTTGAGCCCAACCATGCCTGCCTCGATCGACTGGCAGAACCGCATGCCCTGGCCAATGTCACGGGTGTACACGTAGGCCACGAGACCGTGGTCCACGGCGTTGGCCATACGCAACGCGTCGTCGGCGCCTGACACCCGGTAGATCGGGGCCACCGGACCAAAGATCTCGCTCCCGAACAACTCGCTGGCGGGATCGACATGATCGAGAACCACCGGGGCGACGAAACACCCGGTCGTTGGCGCAGTCCCTCGACCGACCAGGGTCGCCCCTCCGTCAAGAGCGTGATTCACGAGGCCCTGCACGCGCTGCTGCTGTGCGGCCGTGACCAACGCCCCGACCTGCGATGCAGGATCGAGTCCATAGCCGACCACCAGCGAGGTCATACGCGCGCTGAGCTTTTCGGCAAACTCGTCGGCCACCGCGTGATCGACGATGAACCGATTCGCCGCCGTGCACGCGGCGCCGCCGTTGCGCATCTTGGCGATCATCGCACCCTCCACGGCAGCGTCCACGTCGGCATCGGCGAGCACGACAAACGGCGCATTCCCACCCAACTCCATCGAACAATTCACCACTCGTTTCGCGGCCTGGGTGAGAAGAAGTTTGCCGACCGGAGTTGATCCGGTGAAGGACAGCTTGCGAACGGCGGGGTGAGCCAACATCGTCTCGACGGCCGGACCGGGAGGATCGGGAACGACGAGGTTGACCACGCCCGCCGGCACACCTGCTCGACTGAGCATCTCCACGAGATACAGAGCTGTGAGGGGAGTTTCGGCCGCCGGTTTGAGCACCACGGTGCAACCGGCAGCGAGGGCGGGTCCGATCTTGCGGGTGAGCATCGCCGCCGGAAAGTTCCACGGGGACAGCAGCAGCGCAACACCAACGGGTTGGCGCGCCACCGCAATCCAGTTCGCTCCGCCCGGTGCCTTGCGAAGGTCCCCATCGAGTCGCACGGCCTCTTCGGAGAACCACCGAAAGAACTCGGCCGCGTATGTGACTTCGTTGCGGGCGTCGGTGAGAACCTTGCCGTTCTCGCGCACGATCAACGTGGCGATCGCCTCGGTTTCGGCAACCATCAGGTCGTAGGCCCGCCGCAAGATTTCCGCCCGCTGGCGGGGTGCGGTCTCCCTCCATGCTGGGAACGCCGACGACGCGGCATCAACGGCAGCAAGACACGTGGGCACGTCAGCAACGCTGACGTGCGCAATCAGCTCACCGTTTCCCGGATCGACAACGACACGGCGCTCCGTGCTCTCGACCCACCGCCCGCCTATCCAGCTGTGGACGTGAAGTGGGGTTGACGGCACATCGCCAAGGTTACCCAGCCCCGGCTTCTCAGTGGCTGGTGGCCCCCGCCAACGCGGCGACTTCGCGGGGAAAGTGACAAGCCACGAAGTGATTAGGACCTGCTTCGACCAGCTGCGGCTCGTCGACCGAGCATCGATCCTGGGCCGCCGGGCAACGCGTGCGGAAACGACAACCGCTCGGAGGATTCACCGGCGACGGGAGGTCGCCTTCGAGGGCGTCGGTGGAATCCGGGCGGACGGTGGGATCGGGCTCCGGGATCGAGTCGATCAGCGCCTTGGTGTAGTGATGGCGCGGCTCGGCGTAGAGATCATCGGGGGCGGCGACCTCGCAAATCTTTCCGAGATACATCACGACCACGCGATCGCTGACGTTCTTGACAACGGCAAGGTCGTGGGCGATGAAGATGAGCGTAAGGCCGTACTCCTTCTTCATCTCTTCGAGAAGGTTCAGGATCTGCGCCTGGACCGACACATCGAGGGCCGAGACCGGCTCGTCGCAGATGATGACCTTGGGGTCCATGACCACGGACCGGGCGATACAGATGCGCTGGCACTGGCCGCCGGAGAACTCGTGGGGCTTGCGGGTACCGGCCTGGTCGGCGTCGATGCCAACGCTGTCGAGCACCTTCCGAACGCGGACCTCGCGCTCTTCCTTCGTTCCGATCTTCCAGATGCCGAGTGGCTCGGCCACGATGTCGAGCACCTTGCGGCGGGGGTTCAGCGAGCTGATCGGATCCTGAAAAATCATCTGCATCCGCGGACGAAGCTTGCGGAGGTCTTCGCCGCGAAGCTTGGTGAGCTCCGTCCCTTCGAGGACCACGGTGCCCGACGTCGGTCGGGGGATCTGCATGATTGCTTTCCCGGTCGTCGACTTCCCGCAACCGGACTCTCCGACGAGTCCCACCGTCTCGCCTTCCATCACGTCGAGCGAGATCCCGGACACAGCGTTAACTTTCAACCCTTTTCGGCCGACCGGGAACTCGACGACAAGATCCTCGATGGTGAGCAGCGCCGTGCCTTTGGGGCGCAGATGCGCCTTGCCGGTGCCCGCCATGTCAGTGTCCTTCCGGTGCCGCGGCGGACACAAGGGTGCGGGTGTTGATTGATACCGGTTTCCAGCAACGGAAGAGGTGATCCGGCTCACCGGGGACGGGCGTGAGCGGAGGGAGTTCGGCGTGGCACTTGGCGTCGGCGTAGGTGCAGCGAGGCGCAAACCGGCAGCCGACCGGCGGCGAGATCAGGTTCGGCGGCCGTCCGGGAATTGACTGAAGCCTGGTGTGACTGGGATCAGCAATCTTCGGAATGCTCTTGAACAACGCCTCGGTATACGGATGTTTCATGTCGGCAAAGAGCTTGTCCGTCGGCGCCATCTCGACGGCCTGCCCGGCATACATGACCATGATCTCGTCGGTGCGGCCAGCTACGACACCAAGATCATGGGTAACCAACACCATGGCCATTTTGCGTTCACGCTGCTGCTGGGCGAGAAGGTTCAGGATCGTTTTCTGAACGGTGACGTCGAGCGCAGTCGTCGGCTCATCAGCGAACAGCAGCTTCGGACCGCAGGCCAAAGCAATGGCGATAACGATGCGCTGACGCATGCCGCCGGACATTTCGAACGGATACTGGTTGAGTCGCTTGCCGGGCTCGGGAATACCGACGGAACGAAGGAGTTCTTCCGCCGTTTCCATCGCAAACTTCCGGTCGACGCCGAAGTGAAGCTGCAATCCTTCCGTCAGCTGCCGACCGATCTTGACCACCGGATTGAGCGACGTCATGGGATCTTGGAAGATCATGGCCATGCCCACGCCGTAGAGCTTGCGGGAGTCTTTGGCGTCCAGCTTGGACGTTTCTCGACCATCAAAGATGACTTCGCCAGAGCGGATGACGCCGCGTTTCGGAAGCAGGTTCATGATGGAACGCGACAAAACCGACTTTCCCGAACCGGACTCACCAACGATGCCGAGCGTGCGCCCAGCGTCGAGGTTGAAGGAGACGCCGTTCACCGCTTGGACAACACCACGATCCGTTTTGAAGTGCGTCACTAAGTCACGAATCTCGAGCAACGACATCAGATGTTCCCCTGCTTCACTTCGAAACGCTCACGAAGCTTGTCCCCGATAAAATTCAGTGAAAGTACGGTGAGGAAAAGAAATCCAGCCGGCACGAACGTGTTGTTCGGTGCTGCTTTCAACTTGCTCAATCCGGCGCCCACTTGGAGCATCTTTCCCCACGAGATGGTGTTGCCGCTCAGGCCCGCACCGAGGAACGACAAGCCGCCCTCGACCACCATGATCGACCCCACCGCCACGAGCGAATAGGCGAGTGCCGGTTTGATCACGTTCGGCAAGATCTCTCGGGCCAGAACCCGGCGCGTCTTGGCTCCCATGGACCGGGCAGCCACCACGTATTCCCTCGACGCCTGTTGCAGAGTGGCGGCGCGGACGACTCGAAAAGTAATCGGTATCGATAGGCTCCCGAGGGTGGCGATGAACTTCCACACACTCACTCCGCCACTACTTGCGCTCAGCACTGACACCAGAAGGAGCAGGAACAAAAGCGGAGGAATCGAGAGAATGGCGTTCGTGGCGAACACCAGGATCGAATCGAGGCGCCCGCGAAAGTACCCGGCCGCCATGCCGGCCCATCCGCCGACCAGAAACGCCAGGAGCACCGTGCCGAACCCGACGAGCAACGAGACCCGGGCGCCCTTCAGCGCATAGGCAAGCAGGTCGTTGCCACTGTCGTCGACGCCGAGCAAGTGCGATCGCGAGAATGAGCTCGTCCAATCGCCGGCCCCAACGGCAGCGCCGAGCAAGAAATCCGGATTGTCGGTTTTTCGAATCGGCAGGATCGGAGAAAAAATGGCCGCAGCAGTGAGGGCGACCAGCCACGAAGTAGCCACCCAGAACCCAACGCCCCACGACTTGCGCTTCGACGACGGCGAGATGGCAACCTTGAGCGCGACCGCTCCCTCGGCAGAATTCATGCCAGTGCCCGGGCCGCACGCACGCGAGGGTCGATAACTCCGTACAGGAGATCGACAACCGTCGCCGCCAGTAAAATCACAATCGTCACCACGGTGACGACGCCGAGCACCAAGAAGTACTCACGTTGGGCTATTCCAGAAATCAAGAGCGAGCCAAGTCCGGGAAGGTTAAAGAGCCGCTCGACAATGACCGCACCACTGACGAGCCCACCGAGGTTGATTCCGGCGACCGTAATAAGAGTAAGGCTCGAGGGGCGAAGGGCGTGGTGGAGCAAGATGTGGCGGTCCGAGAGGCCTTTGCTCTTCGCCATCGTTATGAAGTCTTCCTTCAAGGTCGATTCCATGTCGGTGCGAAGAATTCTCGACAAGTTCGGAATCAGGCCGATGGCAAGCGTGATGGTCGGCAAGACGATCGATTTTATGTGATCGACGATGCCGCCGGACCAGGGCACAAACTGCCCGACCGGGAGAAGTTTCCACTGCAGAGCGATGAAAAAAATTAAAATTGGACCGATGACAAAACTCGGCGACGACAGCATTGCGTAGTTGAGAAAGCCTATAAATCGGTCGAGTCTGGTCCCCGACCGATACCCCCCGATCACACCCAGCAAAATCGAGGCGCCAGCCCCGAGCAAAAGCGCAACAAGCGCCAGCTCAAAGGTCACCGGTGCATCTCGGAAAACAGCGTTTCGAACTGGCTCGCCGCCCCCCTGGTTGTACGTCTTGCCAAAGTCACCAGTGACAAAATTGCCGAGCCATTTCCCGTACTGCACGGGAAACGGGCGATCGAGACCGAGTTGTTTCGTCAGCGCCTGAACTTTTACTGGATCAGCCGAACTGTTCCCAAGGATCGTCAAGACCGGATCCCCGGGAAGCAGTTTCAGCATAGAAAAGCACAGCAACGTCACCACGAAGAGCAATGGGATGACGCTGGCTGCTCGGCGAGAAAAATACGACATCGGCTCGATCGCCCTTTACGTGCTAGCTAGGACTCAGCCGACCGTCAAGAACGCCTGTCCGCGGAAACCGCCGGCGGGAGCGAATTCCAACTTCTCGCCACCGAATCCTGTTTCAGCAGGCACGGCGCACTTCGCGCAAGATGCCACGTGGAACCGGGCGCGCCAGCGGAACAGCAGGTAGGCATTCTCGTTATATTCGTTCTCGACAGCCTCAGCTGCCCGCCTGCGTACTTCCGGATCGGAGTTCGTCCGGATCTGGTCGAGCGCAGTGTCGACGATGCCGTTTACCGCACGCGGCCAGTTCAGCACGGAAAATCCGATAGCACGGGGACAGACGGTCGGGCCGCCGCAGCCGTCGGAGTGAATGAACGGGCGACCCTGATCGGGATCAAAAGAACCACCGACGGGGAAGGTCCACGTGCTCACGTCGAAGTTGCCGGTAAGAACATTCTGCACGTAGGCCGACTGTTCGAGACCGGGAGCGAGCGTGATATTGAAGCCGGCCTTGTCGAGCATCTGCTTCATCACGGCAATCGTCTGCTGATTATCGGACACCGCAGTGGTCTGCAAGGTGACGTTCACCGTCGACAGCCCCTTCTCCTTCTTATACTCGTCGAGAAGAGCCTTGGCCTTGTCGAGATTGAACTGGTAGCCGACGTTCTTCAAATAGCCAAGCTGCCCTTCGAGATAGACACCATTGGCCTTGGTGGCACCCGGAGCCCGAAGCGTGATCAGCGTGTCGGTATCGATGGCGTAGGCCCAGGCTTTGCGGACCCGTACATCTTGCATCGGACCGGTCTTGGCCAGGTTCGGGATGTCATACGACGTCGAACCCCCGTTCTCACTGAGATACAGGTTGACCTTCTTGTCTTTGGCCAGGGCTGCCATATCGCGGCCGGTCAAATAGTTATTGGTTTCGAGGAATTGGATCTGGCCGGACTGCAACTGAGCGAGACGCTGATCCTCGTCGGGGATCGGACGAACCTCGAGCGAGTCAAGTTTCGGCAACCCGGGGCGCCAGTAGTTCGGATTTTTTACCAGCGTCATCTTCTGGTTCGGAACCCAGCAGTCGCCCTTGCACATGAACGCGCCGGTGCCCACGGGGCGTTTGGAGCCGTCACCCGACTTGATCGAAGCCGGTGCCGCCATGGCACCACCCTGACCGGTCAGGTAGTACGGGAAGGCAACCCATGCCGTCTTGGTCTTGCATTCGGCCGTCAAAGCACCGGTGGATTCGCACTTGATCAGGTTGCCGAACGCGACCGCGGTGGTGGCGCCCGTACGAATGTGTTCCATGCCAATGGCAATGGCATCGCCGTTGAAGTCTTCGCCGTTATGGAACTTAATGCCCGCACGCGCTTTGAGCGTCCATGTCTTGTAGTCCGATGATGGTGTGGCGGACTCGAGAAGGTTGGGTATTGGTTTCCCCTCGGGACCGGCGAGCAGCAGGGTGTCGTAGACGGCGTAGGCCGACAATGCGCTTGCCGCCGACCAGCTGCCCGGTCCTGGAAGCCAGTTGTTGGTCTCGGCGTCGACGCCGAAGATGGCGTTGCCACCGCTGGCCCCACCAGCGGCAGGAGCGGCCACGGCGGCCGGAGCGGTGGTGACAACGGCGGCTGGGGCCTTGGTGGTCACCGTCGTCTTGGGCTTCTTGGTGGTCTTCTTTTTGGCGGCGGCGTTGGTGGCGGCCGGGGAGGCCACGCCAGCGGCGAGTCCGATCACTACTAGTGCGGCGAGCCGCTTGCGATACTTCATTCGTTTCCCCCTCGGGAACCTGGGCGTATGGGACAGCTACGAGGGGGCCGACGAGTCAGCGCGTGCTGTGACGACGGACACCTCTACAAGAACCGTAGTGGCACCTCGCGCGTGACGTCAATCACAGAAGAGAACTTCCGTCGAATAAATCGAGCTAACCGCCACCAGAACATGGGTCAGCTCGCCTTCGGAAGGGTGACGGTGAAGATCGCCCCGCCGTCGCCGTGGTTGGCGACCGACACCGTTCCTCCGAACCGGGTAACGACGTCGGCCACGATCGACAGTCCAAGGCCCGAACCGTTGACCGATCGATCACGATCGGAACGGTAGAAGCGTTCGAACAACCGCGGGATGGCGGCTTCGTCGACGCCCGGACCGTGGTCGCGAACCGTGACGACGACAACATCGCCGGACGTACCGACGGTGAGCGACACCGGAGTGCCCGACGGCGCAAACTTGTCGGCGTTCTAAAGGAGATTGTCGAACACTCGTTGGATTCCGGTCGGCGCCGCCCACACCGTTGGGAGCGTGGACCGTTTGTCGTCAGGCAGTTCTGGTCGTTTCAGCAACGACACGTTGGTCCGAAGATCTGGTGAGAGCGGTGCGCAGCTCGTGGCCGGCGTCCTGCACGAGACGCGACTGTGCGTCGCGAGATTGACGCAACGATTCGACCATTGCGGCAAAGGCTCGGGCCAAGCGACGCGTCTCGTCGCTTCCCCGGGCCGGCGGTGGGGCGTCCATTTCCAGGCGTCCCGTGGTGGACATCGTCTCGGCGACATCGGTGAGCCGGCCCAGCGGACGGGCAATCCGTCGGGCCAGGATCAGGCCGGCGCCCACGGAGAGCATCGTGGCGATGCCGGCAATCAGTGCGACGCGTCGAAACAGTGACGCCAGCACCCGGTTCCGTTCAGCCACCTATCGGGCGATCTGGACCGCACCGAACGTCTCGATTCCGACCGTAACGACACGCGAACGCTCCCCGTCGACAACGACTTCGGACACGCGCCGACCTTTGATGGCACCGGACGCGAGGGCGGCCTCCGACAATCTGGCAGTGACCGGTGACGCAACGACGGCGATCGAGGCGTCGATCTCGGCGTTCAACCGGTCACGGGTCACGCCAATTCCAGCGGCGGCGACGGCGGCCGCAGTGAACGCCACGAGCAACGCCATGGTTGCCGCGATTCGGGCGGCGAGCTTCACGCCGAGCCGCGAAGCGAGTAACCAACTCCGCGAACGGTGTGGAGAAAGGGAGACTCGCCGGCCACCTCCAACGTTCGACGGAGGTAGCTGATGTAGACCGCCAAGGATGATGAGGTCGGCAACGTTGCCTTCCAGCAGCCACTCATCGGCCGCCTGACCGTCGGCAAATGCCACCACGGAGTGGCCTTCGAGTTCGATGGCGGTGGTGAGTGAGGTCCTGATCGCTCGGTCGTCTTCGGCATAGAGAACGGTCGGCATGTCGTCATCTTCCTACGGTCTGCCCTCGGCAACACCGAGGCAGCGTTGAACTCAGATCTCGTCGACGAGTTTGCGGAGGGTTTCCACGGTGGCGAGCTTGGCCTCGAGCGGACCCGATAGGCCCATCTGCAGGTGCGTCACGCCAGCTTGCTTATAGGCCGCCAGCTTCTCCTTGACGTGGCCGAGCGGCCCGGCGATGGCCCCGGCCTCCAGATACTCACGCGGGATGGCGGCCGCCGCCTCGGCCTTCTTCCCGTCGAGGTAGAGGTCCTGAATCGTCTTGGCCTCGCCCTCCCAGCCGTAGGCGCTCATGATGTCGTTGTAGAAATTCTTGCCGCGAGCTCCCATGCCACCCACGTAGAGCGCCGCGCCTGGACGGCCGGCGTCGAGCAACTTGGTCACCCGATCAGCGTCGTCGGTGATCATGACGGCGCCTCCCGCCAGGATTTGGAGCGGGGCCATGTCGGCGGCGCGCTTCTTGGTTCCGAGCGCAAGGGCATCACCCCACACGAGGTCGGCCTTTTCCGGGATGTAGAAGATCGGAATCCACCCGTCGGCCACTTCGGCCGTGGCCTCGACGCTCTTGCCCTTCAGCGACGCCCACCACACCGGGATGTTGTCGCGCTGCGGATGGTTGATGAGCTTGAGCGGCTTGCCGAGGCCGGTGCCTTTGCCCTTCGGCAGCGGGATGTCAACGGTATGACCGTGGAAGTCGATCACTTCGCGTCGCCACGTCGCCCGGCAGACCTCGATGTATTCCTTGATCCGCTGCATCGGCTTCTCGTAAGCCACCCCGTGAAACCCCTCGATGACCTGGGGACCCGAGGCGCCGAGCCCGCAGTTGATCCGGCCGTTCGACACATAGTCGAGCCCGGCGAAGGTCATGGCCATGAGCGTGGCGGTCCGGGAGTACACGTTGACGATCGCGGAACCAATCTCGACGCGCTCCGTCTTGGCCGCCAGATACCCCATC